>JAKPAM010000201.1 GCA_029779435.1 Pseudomonadota bacterium
AGGTCGCGCTCACCGAGCCGGCCGCGTGGGAGGGCTCTCGGTATGGGTCGATCCTGATGCCGTGAACCAATGCCGTGAACTAATCGAAGAACCGCAGGATCGCATCGAGGCCGCCGTGATTCAACGCGGCGTCGGTCTGCGCCCGCACCAGCGGCTTGGCGCGATAGGCGACCGAGACGCCGGCGATCGACATCATCAGCAGATCGTTGGCGCCGTCGCCGACGACGATGGCCTGCGACGGCGATGCCCCGATCGCGGCGCATTGCTCGGCGACCGACTGGCGCTTGCGTTCGGCGTTGACGATGTCGCCGAGCACGCGCCCGGTCAGCTTGCCGTCGACGATCTCGAGTTCGTTGGCGCGCGCGACATCGAAGCCCAGCCGTTCGCGCAACCGTTCGGTGAAGAACGTGAATCCGCCCGAGACCAGCAGCGTGCGCAAGCCGGCGGCGCGGGCGCCGTCGAGCAGGGCCTCGACGCCGGGCGACAGCGCGAGCCGCTGGGCGTAGACGGTATCCAGCACCGTCTGCGGCAAACCGCGCAGCAGCGCGACGCGGCGGGTCAGGCTCTCGTTGAAGTCCTTGATCTCGCCGCGCATCGTCGCTTCGGTGATCGCGGCGACCTGGTCCTTCAGGCCGGCGAAGTCGGCGATCTCATCGATGCACTCGATCGTGATCACCGTCGAATCCATGTCGAACGCGATCAGCTTGAAATCTTCGAGGCGCCGGCGGCGATCGGTTACCGCCAGATCGACGCCGAGCCGGTCGGCCAGCGTGCGCAGCGGCGCCAGCTCGACGCGGTCCGGATGCCAGTGCGCGAAGCCCGCGTCGGTCCGCACGGGCGCGGCGCCCAGCGCCTCGGCAAAGGCTCGCATCGCCGCATCGGGCACGCGCTGCGGATGGCTGACGGTGACGCGGCCGGGGGCCTGATCGGCGATCGGCGCGCGGTCGGCGGTGGTGGCGAACGATGACATGGTGGCGGAGCGGATGCTTCGAGTGCTTAGGGGGTTAGGCGGACAGCCGCGCCACGAACTCGCGGATCCGCTGCACGCGGCTGGTCAGGTCGGGCGTCGAGGTGGTCACGCGCAGCCGGTCGGCGCCGCTCATGCGGGCGTCCTTGCGCGACTGCAGGAACTTGATCACGCGGTCCGGCGAGATCGCCGTGGTCGGCGCGAACTGCAGCACGATCGCCTCGGCGGCGGCGTCGATCTTGATGATGCCCAGCGGCTGCGCGAGCAGCCGCAACCGGTGCGTCTCGATCAGCGAGCGCGCGGGTTCCGGCAGCTTGCCGAAGCGGTCGATCAGTTCCTCCTGCATGATGCCCAGCGACTCGGTGTCCTGGCAGTTGGCCAGGCGCTTGTACAGCGTCAGGCGCTCGTGGACGTCGCCGCAGTAGTCGTCCGGCAGCAGCGCCGGGATGTGCAGGTTGATCTCGGTCGTGGCGGCCAGCGGGGCGCTGAGGTCGGGTTCGCGGCCGTCCTTGAGCGCGCGCACCGCCTCGTCGAGCATCTCGGTGTACATCGCGAAGCCGACCTCGATCATGTCGCCGGACTGCGACTCGCCGAGCACCTGCCCGGCGCCCCGGATCTCCAGGTCGTGCATCGCCAGGTAGAAGCCCGAGCCCAGCTCTTCCATCATCTGGATCGCTTCGAGGCGCTTGGACGCGTCGCGCGTCAGCGCCGCTTCGTCGGGCGTCAGCAGGTACGCGTACGCCTGGTGGTGCGAGCGCCCGACGCGCCCGCGCAACTGGTGCAGTTGCGCGAGGCCGAAGCGATCGGCGCGGTGGATGACGATCGTGTTGGCGGTCGGGATGTCGATACCGGTCTCGATGATCGTCGTGCACAGCAGCACGTTGTAGCGCTGCTGGTGGAACTCGCGCATCACGCGTTCGAGTTCGCGCTCGGGCAACTGGCCGTGGGCGACGATGATCCGCGCCTCGGGCACGAGCTTTTCGAGCATCTGGCGCCGGTTCTGGATCGTCTCGACTTCGTTGTGCAGGAAATAGACCTGGCCGCCGCGCCTGAGCACGCGCAGCAGCGCTTCGCGGAACGTGCCCCCGTACTCGCGGCGCACGAAGGACTTGATCGCCAGGCGCTTCTGCGGCGCGGTCGCGATCACCGAGAAGTCGCGGATGCCTTC
>JAKPAM010000002.1 GCA_029779435.1 Pseudomonadota bacterium
CCGCAGGACAGCAACGATCCGAAGCTGCTGATCAAGTGCGCGGACGCGGCGATGTACGAGGTCAAATCGGCGGGCCGCAACGACGTGCGGTTCTTCGATGGGGGTCAGTCCGCCGTCCGCGACGAGCAACTGCAACTGGCGACCGAGTTGCCGATGGCCCTGCAGCGCGGCGAGGTCGACCTGTATTACCAGCCGATCTTCGCGGTGGGCACGCGCACGGTCGTTGGCCTCGAAGCGCTGATTCGCTGGCACCATCCGACGCGGGGCCTGCTGCTGCCGGACAAGTTCCTGCCGCAGGCCGAGCAGAGCAATCTGATCCGGGAGATCGGCCACTGGACGCTGCGGCGCGCGCTCGACGATCGCCGGCAACTGGGCATCGACCGCTATCCCGAGGTAGCCATCTCGGTCAACGTGTCGGCGCGCCAGCTCGCCGAGGAGAACTTCGCGCAGATACTGGACGAGTGGCTGGCGCAGCGGGCGATCCCGCCCCAACTGCTGCGACTGGAGCTGACCGAAAGCGCGTTCATCGAATCCCCGGAGCGCACGATCGCCGTCATCAGCCGCCTGCGGCGCGGCGGCGTGCGCGTGATCATCGACAACTTCGGCACCGGCTACGCATCGCTGGCCTACCTGAAGAACCTGCCGGTCGACGGGCTGAAGATCGACCGCGTCTTCGTCAAGGACCTGGCGACCGACCGGGGCAACGCGGCGATCGTGCAGGCGGTGACGACGCTGGCGGCCAAGCTGGGCCTACAGGCGATGGCCGAAGGCGTGGAATCGGCTGCCGAGCTGCGCGCGCTGCGCAGCTACGAATGCGACCAGATGCAGGGAACGCTGATCTCCGAACCGCTGAGCTTCGCCCAACTGCGCGAGTTCATGGAAACGCTGCCGCAGTTGCGGCAGCTCCATCACATCCAGGAACCGGGCACTTAGGGCTCGAGCGGCGCCCGCCCATCCTTAGTCGAAAGCCAGCCCCATCGCCTCGCGCACGTCGCGCATCGTTTCCTGCGCGAGGCGGCGCGCCTTCTCGCAGCCATCGGCCATGATCGCGCGGATCAGCGCCGGATCGTCGAGATACGGTTGCGCGCGCTCGCGGAAAACGACTTGCTCGGCCAGCACCGCATCGATGACCGGCTGCTTGCATTCGAGGCAGCCGATGCCGGCGCTGCGGCAGTTGACCTGCACCCACTGGCACGTCTCGTCGGACGAATACACCTGGTGCAATTGCCAGACCGGACAGCGCTCGGGCTCGCCGGGGTCGGTCCGGCGCACGCGGGCCGGATCGGTCGGCATCGTGCGGATCTTCTTGGTGACGGACGCCGGATCCTCGCGCATCGCGATCGCGTTGCCGTAGCTCTTGGACATCTTGGCGCCGTCGATGCCGGGCATCCGCGAGGCCTCGGTCAACAGCGCCTGGGGCTCGGCCAGGATCAGCTTCGACGAGCCTTCCAGATAGCCGTACAGCCGCTCGCGATCGCCCATGCCGAGGTTCTGCGCTTCGTCGAGCAGACTGCGTCCCTGCTCGAGCGCCTCGTCATCGCCTTTTTCCTGGTAGCGGGTGCGGAACTCCGCATACTGGCGGGCGCGCTTGCTGCCGAGCTTCTTGATCGCTTCGCGCGCCTTGTCCTCGAAGCCCGGCTCGCGGCCGAACAGGTGATTGAAGCGGCGCGCGACCTCGCGCGTCAGTTCGACGTGCGGCACCTGGTCCTCGCCGACCGGGACGTAGGACGCGCGATAGATGAGGATGTCGGCGGCCTGCAGCAGCGGATAGCCGAGGAAGCCGTAGGTCGCCAGATCGCGATCGGACAGTTTTTCCTGCTGGTCCTTGTACGTCGGCACGCGTTCGAGCCAGCCGAGCGGCGTGCACATCGACAGAAGCGTATGCAGTTCGGCGTGCTCGGGCACGCGCGACTGGATGAACAGGATCGTCTGGGCGGGATCGATGCCGGCGGCCAGCCAGTCGATGACCATCTCCCACACGTTGTTGCCGATGACCTCGACCGAGTTGTAGTGCGTCGTCAGCGCGTGCCAGTCGGCGACGAAGAACATGCATGGGTATTCGCTCTGCAGGCGAACCCAATTCTTCAGGGCACCGTGATAGTGGCCAAGGTGCAGGGCCCCGGTGGGGCGCATGCCGGAAACGACGCGGTCGGAAAACATAGTGTGCGGATTGTAGCAAGCAACCCGACCCCTTCCCCTGCCGGCTCGGAAGCGACGGCCGACCGGTCCGTTCGATCAGAACACTTCCCAAGCCTCGTCGGCGCCATTCACCACATGGGCTGCCGGCTTCAGGGCGGTCGATTTGGATCCGCTCGCCGTGCTGGTGTCGACGGGCGGCGCTATCCGGGCGACATTGGTTGCCCGGTTCGGTCCGCGTCGCTCCATGCCGTGTCCGCCATCCGTACCGGCCATCACGGCACGGGTGTCCGTACGGAAGATCGCCACGGTGTGCTCCAGCCTGTTCGACTGCTCTTGCATGCTCTCGGCCGCCGCTGCCGCCTGCTCGACCAGCGCCGCGTTCTGCTGCGTCACCTCGTCCATTTGCGTCACCGCCTGATTCACCTGCCCGATCCCGGAGCTCTGCTCCCGCGAGGCCACCGTGATCTCCGCCATGATGTCGGTCACCCTTTTCACCGACGTCACGATCTCACTCATCGTCTTGCCGGCCTCGTCCACCAGCTTCGATCCCAGATCCACCTTCGACACCGAATCCTCGATCAGGGCCTTGATCTCCTTGGCCGATTCCGCCGAACGCTGCGCCAGATTCCTGACCTCCGTGGCCACTACCGCGAAGCCCCGACCCTGTTCGCCGGCTCGCGCCGCCTCGACCGCCGCATTCAGCGCCAGGATGTTCGTCTGGAAAGCGATTCCGTCGATCACCCCGATGATGTCCACGATTTTCTTGCTCGACTTGCTGATCCCGAGCATCGTTTCCACCACCTGGTCCACCACCCCGCCCCCACGCATCGCCACGTCCGAGGCTCCCATCGCCAACTCATTGGCCTGACCCGCACTCTCGGCGTTCTGACGCACCGTGGTGTTCAACTGCTCCATCGAGGCTGCCGTCTCCTCGAGACTCGCCGCCTGCAGCTCGGTGCGTCGCGACAGATCCGCGTTGCCCTCGGCGATTTCCTTGGAGGCCGTGCTGATCGATCCCGACGCATCCTTGATGTCGTTGGCGATCTGCGTCAACTGCTCTACCGTCCGGTTGCTGTAGTCCTTCAATTGACCAAACTTGCCCTGGTAGTCCGCAGTGATCCGCTCGGTCAGATCGCCTTTGGCCAACGCTCCCAGCACCCGCGATATGTCTTCCAGCGCCGCTTCACTGATCTGCATGACCGAATTCAGCCCTTCGGCAAGCTGCCTGTAGAAGCCTTCCATCGCATCGACCGGCACGCGCCCCGAAAAATCCCCATCGGCGGCGGCCTGCACTAAGCGCGCGACCTCGTGTTCGGCAGTCAGCTCGCTGGTGCGATCGCGCCACTCGACCATCGTGCCAGCGCGCTGGCCGTCGACGTCGAACACCGGGCTGACGTCGAGCACGAAGGATTTCGCGCCGATCTTGATCTGAGACCTGTGGTGACTGCGCAGATCGGCCAGCACATTGTTCGGCTGGTCCGGATTGACAAGGAACGCACCCAGGTCGGCACCCAGCAGCTCGCGGCTGTCGAACTGTGGCAATGCGCGCCGCAAATCGGTCTCGGCACTGCTCAACAGACTCTGAATGGCCTGGTTCACGTACTGGATCCGCCCTTGCTGATCGGCGATCATCATGTTGATGGAGCAGTTGTCGAGCGCCCGTCGAATCCGCAGGTTCTCGGCAGCGATGCGCTCCTCGGCCTCCTGGCTGGCCAGCGCCAGGGTCAGATCCCTCCACTCGATGACCGTCCCCAGGCGCACGCCGCCCGCATCGACGATCGGCGTAATGACCAGATCGAAGGTGCGCCCCTCGATCAGCAGTCGTGAGGTCATCGTTGCAGCCAGGCGACGCAGCACATCGCGCTGCTGCACGGGATTCTCGTAGAACTGGTCGATCGAACTACCGATCAATGACTTCGCCGAGAAAGACGGCAGTTGCTTCCTGAGATCGGCTTCGGCCTCGGAAAACATGCGATTCAGCGAGTCGTTGCCGTAGATGATGGCGAACTCGGCATCGACGAGCATCACGTTGGTCGCCGCGACATCCAGGGCCTGCTTGATCTGGGCATTTTCAGCCGCCACGCGCAACTCGAGCTCGCGGGCGGCAAGCAGAGTCGTCAGATCCTTCCATTCGATGACCGTTCCGAGTCGCGCCCTTTGCGCATCGACGATCGGCGTCATCACCAGATCGAAGGTGCGCCGACCGATCGAAACGCGCTCCGTTTCGGTCGAAGTCAAGCGATCCAATACCCCGCGCTGCTGTTGCGGATTCGGATGGAGCCGGTCGACCGGCGTGCCGATCAGGGCCGCAACCGAAAAGGTCGGCAGCAGCCCGCGGATGTCGGCCTCGGCCTCGACGAACATGCCATGCAACGACTCGTTGCCGTAGAGGATGGTGCTCTCGGCGTCGACCAGCATCACGTTGGCCGCCGCGACGTCCAGCGCCTGCTTGATCCGCGCGTTCTCGGCGGAAACACGCTGTTCGAGCTCGCGCGCGGTCTTCTCGGCGGCGAGCTTGGACGCCAGAACGTCTTTGGTGTCCGACAACGACCCCAACAGCAAGGCCATCTCGACAGGCCCTTGCGGCTTGATCTCGATATCCAGGTCGCCGGCCGCTATCGCCTGGCTGACCCGCATCGCCGCGCCCACCGAGCGGCGCAGCACCGTGTAGGCGATCCACGCACCGATGCCAAGCAGGAGCATCCCGGCACAGCCGGTCATGATCAGAACCTGTTTCCAGTAGTCCTTCGCCTCGTTCGCTGCATCCACACCGAGCTGGGTACGCTTGTCCAGCGCCACGAAGAACTCATCCAGAGGCTCCATGATCTTGGCCTTGTACCGGTGGTAGGCCTCGTCATGCATCATGGCCTGCGCCCGCGGCAGATCCGGCTTGCCGGTCACGACAAACTTGCCCGCGGCGTCAGGATACAAACCCTTCACCAGATTCATCGCGATCGTTTCGGTGCGCACCAGGTCGTCCGAAATATCCGCAGCGGTCTTCAACTTGCCGAGCTCGGTGTCACTGAAGCCCGCCTTCCTCATCAACTCGATCAAGGGGACGGCAGCGCTCGTGCCGCGGGCCGGGTCGATGTCGGCGGCCCGAAAGTCCCAGTAGATGCGCTGGTAGTCCGCAGGCCGAGGCAGCTTGCCATTGCGGATATCGAGGATCTCGAAGTACTGCTTCTCCCATTTCGGATCGCCGGACATGACGTAAGTACGCGCGAGGCGCGTCAGGTCATCCGAGCTCTGACGCAACTCATCGGCGAGCAGATACGATTCGTAGCGCGTGCGGGCCGCTCGACTGACGTCGTCGGCAGCGCTGCCGTATCGGTGGAACGCGGCCCACATGGCAGCCATCACGAGCAGCATGGCAAGGAGTGTAATGATGCCGGCAGTCTTGAAACTGATGCGTTTCATTGCGGGTCCCGATCGGAGAGAACGGCCTCGATTGCTGAGTCCGTGGGTTTTTCTTATGTTCCGCTGTCCAGAATTCTCGCCAGCGTCCCTTGCGTCGCTGATCGCCGTAAAGGGGTCACCGATGATCGGCGTAGTGCGGACAGTCGAAGGGTGGGAAGGCGAGGTCGGCGCACGGGGGCGTGGCCAAGCGCCTGGGCGAGATGGCGCCAGGCGGTTCAGGGTCGAGAGACCCTGAAGGGTACGACACGTCAGGAGGTCAACTTCTCTCGATCGTCACGCTCAGGACAGCGGCATTCCGGCGATCGGGCCGCAGCCTTCGCGCACCAGTACCGCCTCGTCGCCGGTCAAGTCGATGACGGTCGTGAATTCCAAGCCGCGCCCGCCCCCATCGAGGATCAGTTCGACGCGTTTGTCCAGCGCGTCGGCCACATCGTCGGCTTCGAGCAGGGGTTCTTCCTGGCCGGGCATCACCAGCGAACAGCACAGCAGCGGCTCGCCCAGCGCCTCGAGCAAGCCGAGCGCGATCCGGTGATCGGGCACGCGCAGGCCGATCGTCTTGCGGCTCGGATGCCACAAGCGCCGCGGCACGCTCTTGGTCGCGTTCAGGATGAACGTATACGCGCCCGGCGTCCATTCGCGCAGGAAGCGGTACTGTCGATTGTCGACCCTCGCGAACTGCGCGAGCTCGGACAGGTCGCGGCACATCAGCGTCAGCAGGTGCTTGTCGTCGAGCTGGCGGATCGCCCGCATTCGATCGACCGCTTCGCGCTGCGACAAGTCGCACGCGAGCACGTAGCAGGCGTCGGTCGGCATCGCGACCAAGCCGCCCTCGCGGATCATCTGCGCGGCCTGCCGCAGCAACCGCGGCTGCGGGTCCTTCGGATGCAACTCGAAACGCAGCGTCATCGCCCCAACCGTCCCTTCACCCCACCCGCCTTCGATCTCACCTTCGAATCCACCGCCGCCCCGTCCGTGGCCCGCCGCGCGTCAAACCCAGTCGGACCAGATCGGATCGAGCCCGGCCGGCAGCAGATCGACGCTGCCGAGTTCGGCATGGCTGATTCCCGGACCGTGATAGTCGGACCCGCGCGACGCGCGAAATCCGAACTCGCGCGCGCGGGCCGCATAGATCGCATAGTGATGCGGCTTGTGGCTGCCGCTGACGACCTCGATGCCTTCGCCGCCCAGGTCCTTGAATTCGGACAGGAACGCATGCATCGCCGTGTCGTCGAGCGCGTAGCGGCCGGGGTGCGCGACGACGGCGCGCCCGCCAGCCCCGCGGATCCAGCCGACCGCATCGGACAACTTGGCCCAGCGGTGCTCGACGAAACCGGGCCGGCCTTCGGACAGGTAGCGATCGAACACCTCGGAGATGTCCTTGCAGTAGCCGCTGTCGACGATGAAGCGCGCGAAATGGGTACGCGAGATCAGGTCGGGGTTGCCGACGTACTTGCACGCGCCTTCGAACGCATCCGGGATGCCGACCCGGGCCAGCCTCTCGCCCATCTCGATCGCTCGCGCATAGCGGCCGTTGCGCGTGCGCTCCAGACCGGTGACCAGCGTCTGGTCGGCGGGGTCGAAATTAAGCCCCACGATATGGATCGTCTCGTCGGCCCACGTGACCGAGATCTCGACCCCCGGCACGAACGGCATGCCCAGGTCGCGGGCCGCACGGGCCGCCTCGGCGATGCCGCCGACCTCGTCATGATCGGTCAGCGCCCACAGTTGCACGCCATTGGCATGCGCGCGGGCAGCGACCTCGGCGGGCGGCAGCAATCCGTCCGACACGTGGGAATGGCAGTGGAGATCGGCGTTGATCATTTCTGCTTTCACGTCAGGAATCCTTCGATCAGCTTGGCCAGCGCCTCGGGCTGGTCATGGTGCATCATGTGACCGGCGCCGGCCAGTGTCGCGCGGGTCAAATCCTTGTACGCGGTCAATCGCTGCCGGTACTCGTCGGTCTTGACGAACTGGTGCCAGTCGTTCAGGTGCTCGCACAGGACGAACAGCACCGGGGCGGTGATCGCCCCCCAACAGGCCAGCACCTCGTCGACGCGGTACAGCACGGGGTTGACCAGCTTGTGCACCGGATCGCCGAGCAGTTCGTAGCGCTGGCCGCCATCGGGCTGCCGCACCGGGCGGCACCAGTGCGGCGCGAGAAACGCCGCGTAGTCGGCCCGCAGGCGCGGGTTGTTCTTCATCAAGCGCGCCGCCACCGCGTCGACATCCGGGTAGTCGAGCAGGCGGGGCGGGGTTTTCAGTTCGTCGAGCCACTGCGCGAGCCGGTTCGGCGCCTGCTCGTGCGACGTGCGCGGCAGCCCGATACCTTCGAGGTTGACGAGCTTGCGCACGCGGTGCGGCCGCGCGCCCGAGAACTGCGTGGCGACGTTGCCGCCCATGCTGTGGCCGACCAGCAGCACCGGCTGGTCCGGCGAATAGTGGTCCAGCAGCGCGTCGAGGTCGCCGACGTAGTCGGGCAGCCAGTAGCAGGTTCCCGGCGCCTGCCGGGCCGGCCAATCGGTCAGGCCGAAGCCGCGCCAATCCGGCGCGATGACCCGCCAATGCGGCGGTAGGTGGTCGACGAGGAATTGGAACGATGCCGACACGTCCATCCAGCCGTGCGCCATGAAGACGGTGACCGGTTCGGCTGCCGCGGCTGCCGCGGAACGGGCGGCGGGATCCGCAGCCGCGTCGGGCAGACTCGGCTCCCAGATGCGGACGTGATAGCGCAGCCCCCGCACAGGGACGAACTCCGAACGACTGAGTCGCCGCGGTGAATAGCGGTGGTCCTGGCTCACGTTACACTCCCTTCCTCATTCCTCATCCGTCGGTCTCCTCGGCCCTGATCTGCGGCATGCCCGGCCATTTCGACGATGCGCCCGCGCCCGGCGCGTATGCTGCACAGCAGCACTCCGGACCCCATTATAGGGGCCGCCCGGCGAGCCTGCTGGCCAGGTGGCCGGCGGCGTCCACGCTGATATCCGCGCTGCCGCTCGCGTTATCCCTGGCGCTGGGCGGCGTGGCCGGATGCTCGCTGCCGCAGGACGATACGGCTGCCGACGCAGCCCCCTCGCGCGGCATGCCGCGCGCCGCGCCGCGGACGCCCGCGACACCCTCGGCGGCCATGCTGCCGGAGGCGCCGGGCGCGCTGACCGGCGACCTGGTCAACGTGCAGGACGGCGACAGCTTCCGGCTGCGGCTGCCGACCGGACAGGCCGTGCGAGTACGACTCGCGGCCATCGACGCTCCCGAACTCGGGCAGCCGCACGGCGAACAGGCGCGCGACGCGCTGGCCGCGCTGCTGCGCCACGGACCGTTGCGGCTCGACGCCTACAAGACCGATCCGTTCGGGCGCTACGTCGCCAACGTATCGACGCCCGAAGGCGACGTCGGGCTGGCCATGGTCCAGGCGGGCGATGCCTGGCATTTCACCCGATACGCGCGCGAACAGCTTCCGTCGGACCGGCAGCGCTATGCGCAGGCCCAGCGCGACGCGCAGCGGGCGCGACGAGGCCTGTGGGCCGAGCCGCGACCGGTCGCGCCCTGGGATCACCGGCGCCAAGGGCGTGCCGAACCCCGCTCAGCCTCCCGATGACGCGCCGAACCGCACCCGGCTCCCCCACCCGGCTCCCCCGATAACGCGTCGAACCACATCCGGCCCTGGGGCAGCACATCGACCGGCGCGTCGATCGGCCCCCAGCCCGGCGCGGCGGCTCGTTCCGGCTGGGGTCGCGCCGCCCGGCGCGGCGTCACCGCGGCGGCTGTCGGGTCTGGCGCCAGGTCTCGTAGAGCACGACGCCGCAGGCGACCGATACGTTCAGGCTGCTGACCTGGCCCACCATCGGGATGCCGACCAGTGCATCGCAGCGCGTGCGCGTCAGCCGCCGCAGGCCCTTGCCTTCGGCGCCGAGCACCCATCCCACGGCCGCCGGGATCGGCTCGTCGTACAGCGACCGGCCCGCCTCGTCGGCCGTGCCGATCAGCCAGATGCCGCGGTCGCGCAGCGATTCCATCGTCCTCGACAGGTTCGTCACCATCACGTACGGCACGCTCTCGGCCGCGCCGCTGGCGGTCTGCACGACCGTGTCGGTCATCGCGCAGGCGTGATCCTTGGGCGCGATCACCGCGTGCGCTCCCACGCCGTCGGCCACGCGCAGGCAGGCGCCCAGGTTGCGCGGATCGGTGATGCCGTCCAGCAGCAGCAGCAGCGGCGGCTCCGTCAGGCCGTCGAGCAGGTCATCGAGATCGACGACCGGCAAATCCATCGTGACCATCGCCACGACACCCTGATGGCGCCGATGCGGGCACAGGCGCTCGATGCGCGCGGCATCGACCAGGTGCGGACGCACGCCGACGTCCTGCGCGAGCTTGAGCAGATCGCGCCCGCGCGCATCGTCGCGCGCCTCGGCCACGTA
>JAKPAM010000240.1 GCA_029779435.1 Pseudomonadota bacterium
CATCCGAGGGCAGAGCACACCATTCGGCAAACGCCTTTTTCGCGGACTCGACCATGATGGGTGCACCGCACGCATAGACCTGGTGCTCGCTAAGGTTTGGAAAATCCTCGATGACGGCTTGATGAACCAGGCCCGTGCGGCCCGTCCAGGCGTCTTCCGAGCGAGGCTCTGACAGCACCGGCACATAGCGCAGATTCGGCAGCGCTTCGGATGCCCTGATCGCCCACTCATGGAGATACAGGTCGGCCTTTGAACGACATCCCCAATACAGGCTCGCCGGTACGTCGATTTCCTTGCGCTGCATCTGCTCGATCATCGCCTTGATCGGGGCGAAGCCGGTACCGGAGGCGAGCAGAATGATGGGCTTACCCGCGTCTTCACGCAGGAAGAAGGTGCCGAGCGGGCCTTCGAGCCGCAGTACGTCCTTGGCCTTCAGATCGTCGAAGACATGCCCGCTGAACTTGCCGCCCGGCATCCGCCGAACGTGGAGTTCGACCCCCTGTTCCGCATGCGCCGTCGCCATCGAGTAGCAACGGCGTGTTCCGTCCTTCAGCGCCAGTTCGAGATACTGTCCGGGATGGTAAGCAAGCTTCTCGCTCCCGGGCAGCTGCAGGCGCACGATCGCCACATCCGGGGCGGGCTTATCGATCGAGGCGACGCGACACGCCATCTTCTTGATGGGGTGCATGTCCACGGCCACGACGCGCGGTGCATCCAACACGATGTCTGAGGCGGCCATCGCGCAACAGGCCAGGATGAACCCTTGGCCGCGCTCGCCCTCTGAAAGTGCCTGGGTACCGTGCCGCCCTAGCGTGACGCCTCCGGAAACGAGCTTTGTCTTGCATGTACCGCAACTCCCATCGCGGCAGCTATACGGAAGGCCGACTCTCTGGCGGATCGCCGCTGCCAGCACCGTCTCGTTGGCGTCCACGTCGAAACGGCGTCCACTGGGAAGCACCGTCACCTCGAATTGCATGACCCACTCTCCAACGAATGAGCCCACGAGCAATTCCAGGCGAGGCAGGGACGACCACGCCCCACCGACGTCTAGAACGTCGGGGGCGTGTTGATCCAAACGACTTTTGTCGTGACTTGTCCGGGATTCTTGTATCGGTGGGGAAGACTGGAGTCGAAGAAGAACGAATCGTGTGGAAGCAGCCGATAAGTCGTGCCGTCCACCGTCAAATCGAGCTCGCCTTCGAGCAAATACCCGATCTCTTCGCCCTTGTGTTGAATATCCCCCCCGCTTCCACCACCAGGTTCGACGATATGGATCGAGCCATAAAGAAGCCGGTTCTCCGGATCCGGCACGAGGCACTCGAGGCGCACGCCCGCAGCCGTTGGCCGTCCGATCACATTAGTTCGGATGATCGGTCGCTCGCTTCGCCGCATCACGATCTTGTTGCGATCGCCCCCGCCGGAAAAAAGCGCGCCAATACTGGTGTTGAGCTCAGCGGCCAACCGATGCAAGATCTTCAACGACGGCCTGACCTGGTCGTTCTCGACCTTGGACAGCATGCTCTCCGAACATCCGACCCGCTCGGCAAGATCCTTCAGCCTGAGTTGCTGCACCATGCGCGCGTGACGCAGCTTGGCGCCTATCTGCAGATCATCTTCAGAAGATGCGTGATTGCGGGATCGGGTGGCATCGCCCTCGTCAGTCATTTCCGGCGCATCAGCTGCCCGGTTTTGCCGCTTGATGGACTTAGCGCGCCTGGATGCGAGACCCTCTCCCTTACCGGGACGGGCGCTGGGAGGGACGGTGCGTTTCATGCCAGCAGTATGCATGAACCGCGCCTCGAATGCCGTTCGGTCATCCTCTAATCCATCCGGGTGCCGTGGGTCTGCGGACCGGCCGGCCCCGCACGGTACCGCCGGCACCGGCCCGCACGTAATCGGTGTCCCCGAGCCCCGTCGAACGTGTCGATCCGACCCTGAGGAATGCGTGCAAGGAACGAACGACGAGATCCGGATCGACCCCGTCCACGATGAAGATCAGGCGCGTCCGCCGCTCCTTCGACGGCCACTCATCGAGATGCTCGGGCGGATGCACCAGATGCTGCGCCGCGTGGACCGCGACGGGACCGCGCAGGCCATCCACATACAGCAGGCCCTTCACGCGCAGGATGTTTCGACCGTGGCGATGCAAGAGAAGCGTCAACCACACGCCGAACGCCATCCAGTCCACCGGCGCATCGAAGATGACCGGGAACGATTTCGCTGAATGGCTGCCGCCCGGCTTCACGTATCGTCCATTCGCTCCTCCCTGCTGCGTGCGCTGCACTGCCGAATCGAGAAGCCCGCTCCCCCACCGGGGCGGAGCCTCGGAAACCGATTCGTCCAGCAGACGCGCCAGCAACGGGGCATCTGCCGGCTCCTGCCCGATTGCCGTCCGCGCCCAGGGATTCAGGCGCTCCACTTCCTCGGCCGCGTGTCGGGCTCGCTCTTCTCCGGCGATGTCCGCCTTGGTCACGATTACCGCGTGTGCTGCCGCGACTTGGCGAGCCGCCTGCGGATGGCGCGCCATCGTCGACTCGAACAGTTCCGCGTCGACGGTGGTTACCACGGTTGGCGCGATAAGGCGCTCGCGCGCCAACCCGAATGTCTGCAGCGTCATCACGAGCGGAATCGGATCCGCCAAGCCGGTGGTCTCGATGATGACGCGATCGAACGCAGGGATCGTGCCGGCATCGCGTTGCGCGAACAGATGTCGCAGCGCACCCTCCACGTCCTCGCGTAAGGCGCAGCAGACGCAGCCGCCCGACAGCACGACGAGACGCTCTTCGGAGTGCGCGATCAACTCGTGATCCAGCGGAACTTCGCCGAACTCGTTCACCAGAACCGCTGCTTGCCGAAACCGCGGGTCTTTCAGCAGCCGATTGACCAGCGTCGTCTTCCCGCTCCCGAGGAAGCCGGTCAAGATGACGCTCGGAATCCTATCGGTCGGCACGCTCATTCCCCCTCCCGCTCCAGGTTATCGAGGAACGCCGGATCCAGCGGATCGATCACATCGCCAGCCGTGTGCTCGTCGACCGCCGCCCAGATCCCCGCGAGGTTGTAGACGTTGTCCACCTTGCCTCGGGCGTCTTCCAGCACGTAAGAGTTTCCCCCCCAGTCCCGCAGCCGCAGCGCGCGGGAACGCAATAGCCGATTGATGACCGCCAAACGCTGTCGGCGCTCGTCGCGGCGGGTCACGGTCACACCGTTTCGCTGAAAGCCCGCGCTTCCCGCGGCATCAGTCCAGTACTGGTTGCTTCCGAGCGCTCCGCAAAGCCCGCACATGACCTTCGCCCTTTCGTCCTTCAGCGCGACTTCATCGCGTAGCCGGGCTCCAACTCGGGCAACGTGCCCTCGTAGAACGGCACCTTGTCGATACGCGGCGTGTACGTACCGTCGGCAATGACCTTGCGGACATGCAGCGCGACTTCTTCGCCGGTCGCGAACCAGACCTCACCCTTGGCCTGCATCCTGGCCATCATGTCGCGCAGCATCATCATTCGAGCGACCTGCCCCGTGCAGAACGGATGGAAACAGTTGACCCAGACGCCCCCGTGCTCCCACATCGCATAGAACTCCGCCATGTAGACTTCCATCGCGTATTGCGGAGAGGCGATCGGCATCATGAAGTCCAGATCGTGGTTGTGCACGAACTGGGGCCAATCGTCGAGTTGCCAGCGCGACGGGAGTTCGACCAGACGCTCGCTGGGACCACGGCTCTTCGACTCGACCAGATAGGGCACATCGTCACCCATCAGCGAGGTGTCCCAGGTGAATCCCTCGTCCAGGAGCACGTCCGTCGTGTGCTTGGAGTACTTGTACCAGGGCGAGCGATAACCACGCGGACGCTGACCGGATATCCTGGCAATGGCCTCGGTCCCCTTGTGCGTCCAGAACCGCTCTTCTTCCTGCGTGAGTTCGTTCGGATATTCATGCAGGTATCCGTGCAGGGCCACTTCATGGCCCGCCTCGACCATGGCCTCGACGGCCTTCGGATATTGCTCGGCGCACCAACCCGGTACGAAGAACGTATGCTTCATGCCGAAGTCCCGACACGTGTCGATGATCCTCGGTACGCCGATTTCTGGGCCATAGCGCAGCATCGAGTTGGTGGACAGACGCGTATCGGCATCCTTGGGGTGAGCAAGATGCAGGATGGCATCCGCATCCATGTCCCAGGTGAACACGACCGCACAACGGGCACCATTCGGCCAAGGCACGGGGTTCTTGATCATTCGCAATCTCCTTTGAGAACGGGCATTACTCGTGGCGCTTGCCGACCGCAAGCGCATCGATCTGAACGCTTTGGCCGTCATGCGGCAGGCCCGGCACACGGACGACACTCAACACCGGTCGATCCGACGGCAGGTACTCGCCCACGATCCGGACGATCTCTTCGAGGTCTTTCGTCTCTCCGGCTGCTTCGCCTTTGAAATACACGTTGAGTTTGACGAGATCCTCGGGCTCCCCGCGAGCCGCGGCCAGCACGCGCAACAGCCGCTCCATGGAGGCTTCGGTCTGCGCGATGAGCGATGCGGCGCCGGGTGCGGAAATGCCGCCAATGAAGACGTCTTCTCCGACCCGCGTACCTTCCGCGAACCCCGGTATCGACATCCAGTCCTTGCTGCCGGGCGCGGCAACATCGGTCCGCTTACCCCCGAGCACGGCAACGCCGTCGATTTCGAGCACGAGCCCCTCGTAGAGCAGGTCGACGCCGAAGCACGTCAGCGTCGGGCCCGGCTTGGGCAAGGTTTCGCGAACGACACCTAGAATCTCATCGAGCAGTCTTCGCGCCTCGGGATCCCGGCCGTCATGGCGGTAGGCGATCTTGAGGGAGACCATGTCCTCCCAGCCACTATCGGCCTCGAGCAGCACATGGCGGATGAACTCGAGCGTATTGCGCGTCTGCGTGACGACATCCCCAGGGGCGACCGCCTTACCCTTGCGATCCGCCGATATCTGTCCGCCGACGTAGACCTTGTTTCCGACCAGCCATCCTTGCGAGAATGGCGTCGGAATGCTCCAGTCCCAGGCATGCGCCGGCATGAGCCGCTTACGGTCCTTCGAGAACGTCGCAATGCCATCGCAGGTGATCAGGTCGTTGTGCTTCGGGCTACCGGAGACCCGCAGCGCCGTGGCGGCGGGCCCGGGGTCCGCCAGGTACTTCAAGCGCACATCGGTCATGCGCTCCCAGTAGCGGGTGACTTCCGCCCCTTCTCCTTCGAACACGTAGTACGTGTGAAGCTTCATCAAATCGGCCATGGACAAACCAGCCGATTCCAGCGTACTCGTCATTCCGGAGAACGTACCGTGAGTTCGAGCGCCTACATCATCGGATTCCCCTGCCTTCAGGATCTTCTGTTGCGAACCCATATAGAGCGTGTCACCCACACGCAAGGCCGCAGGAAACTCACCTAGCGATGAACTTCCGCCAAACACGGCGCCGTTGCGCCGGGTAATACTCGTCACGGTTCCCATTCGACTTCCCCCAACCGTCACGCCAGCCCCACCGACTTCCGGAAAGCCGCTACGCCCTCTTGCGCGTCTTCGGCGGCGCCATGCAGGCCGGGGATGGCCGCGCAGAAGGCATCGATGGCCCCGTCGCCAAGCGGCGTCCATTGCCCCACCCAGCCCTGCAAGACCGATCGATTGCCTTCGATTTCCTGCGCCTGCTCGATCAGACGCTGGGTCCAACGGCGAGACCGCTCGGCATCACGCAACTGCGCCTCGAGCAGCATCGCCGTAAGCGTGTCCTGATGGGCGCGAGCGGCGCGTGCGAGTTGTCGAAGGCATTCCTCGATGGAGCGGATCACCACGACGTTGGCCGCGACGACGTTTTCGCCCCAGTCATAAGTGGCCAGCATCTTCTCGACCGCTTCGCGCATTCCCTGCCACGCTGCCGAGTCCTCCCACGTCGCACGCTCTTTCTCGCCGAATCCCGC
This sequence comes from Pseudomonadota bacterium, assembly GCA_029779435.1. Taxonomy (GTDB): domain Bacteria; phylum Pseudomonadota; class Gammaproteobacteria; order Burkholderiales; family Burkholderiaceae_E; genus JAKPAM01. The sequence continues at coordinate 5,940 of JAKPAM010000240.1, forward strand.
ATCCGGATAGGCATTCGCCAATTCGCGCGTACGATAAGCGACGCGGGACAGCCAGCGCGTGGAATCCGCTTCTTGAAATGCGGCGCAATTGGTGATGGTGCTGGCCGGCGCCATCTGAACGACGTACGCCATCTCCATCTGCAGAGCGCCTTGCACGTAACGTAGCGGCGTATAGAGCCGCGCCAGAGCTTCCACCCAGTCTGCGGAGAGATCCTTGTCATGGCCGCGCTCCGCGTGTTCGCGCAGCAAGCCATCGACGTACTCTTCCTGGCCGTCCTGCATCGTCATGTAGGCCCGATAGGTCAGCTGGTCCGGGTCGCGGAACTTGTTCCAGTCGGGGTGCTGAAGCGGGCTTTGGAACACATTCTTGCGATACCATCGATTCATCATCAGATTGGTATCGAGCTCGTAAGGTGCTTCCTCCTTACGGGTCCTGTAGTGCAGACCGTACGTGACGATCTCGTACTCGCTCGGACGCTTCTTGTTGCCGAGCAGCGCGCTCCAGGTCTTCAGTCCCTTGGTCTGCGCGGATGAGGGGGGTTGGGCGGTCATATCGGTTCCTTGGTAGCGCTTCGCCGGTTACTTGTTGGCCTTGGAGGCAACGAACTTGACGCTGTCCGATCCCATGCGGATGAAGCCTGCGAATCCGGGCATGTTCTTCTCCAGCTCGCCCATCACGAATGGCCGGCCGAGTGCCTCGGACATGTTGACGACAGAGAGCACGATCTCGCCTCTGGCCTCCAGACGGATATATGACGGGCCCGGCGTGACGCGAATCTCGCGACCGGGGTTGTCGAGCTCGGCGGCCTCGACCGCGGCATCGGCGATCTCGCCGACGGTGATGATGGGGCCCACGAAATCGGCCTCTTCACTAGGGGTGGTGGTCATGGGGATATCCGGTAAATGCTGGTCGTTTCAGATGGGCTGCTCGACGTCCACGTAGACGTCGTCGTTCTCGATCTTCAGCGCGTAGCCTCTGAGCTTGCACCCCGTCGGATTGACGCCCTGTCCGCTCATCACATCGAACTCCCACAAGTGCGCAGGGCAGGTCAGGACGCTTCCCTCGAGCTTGCCGTCACATAGCGACTGCTCCTGGTGCGGGCACTGGGAGTCATAAGCGCGGAACTGCTCGTCCACGTTGATCAGAATGATCTTGCGCGACGCCACGTCGAAGGAGATGAGTTCGCCCTCCCACACGTCATCGGTTTCACAAACACGTTCGAACACTCTCTTTTCTCCTGCGCAGGACGACGGCCCGGCAACGCGATGCCGTGCTCGGAACCTGCGATGAATCGGACGCACCCGGGACGCACGCCGGAGCGGGGCTGATTCGTTCACCGGCTCCTAGGTCTCAACGGTGATATCGACCGCCTCCATCCGAACGAAGCGCGCGTCTGCCACCTTCAAGTGCCGAGGAAGGTATTCGCGCTCTCCGTGGCGGCTGACGCGAAGTACGTCGCCAGACTTCGGCGCCTTGACGACGACGCCCACGAGCGCCTGCTTCGCCTTCTCGACGACGTCGTCCATGGTGTCGTTCGTGTCGACGATCAGCAGCTTCATCGCGTAGTCGCCCTGGAAGTTGCAGGCAAGGGGAAAGTCAGCCATAGGTCAGTCCTCGAATCGTTCGTTATCTGCGTTTGCCTCAGGCCACTTTCTTGTCACGGAAGGCCTCGGCCCAGGCGAAGTTCTCCGCGCAGCCACCGCGTTCCTCGGGTGCCATGCTCATGTACTCGTAAACACCATCCTCGCCTTCGGGCATGTGGCCCGCCAGAACGCGGTCCACCAGGCTCAGATGGCTTTGGTAGCGCGAAGGCTCCTGCTCGAAAATCCATTTGTCCACCGCCGAGCCGAAGTGGTACCGGCGGCCATTCAAATCGACGTGATGGGATTTCACGTTCCACTTGTTGCCGGGAATGCCGGATAGCTCCAGACCCGCCATGTTGCAGATGACCGGCAGCACGGAAGGCTCCGTCCTTTCCGTATGACCGGAAAGAATGGACTCGGTGATCACGTCCCAGACCTGGCCGAACGTGTCGTTCCAGCCCGGATATTTCTTTTCCAGCCACTCGCGCTCGGCGGGACCGACGCTCGCCTTGACGTTCCACCAGCCCGTCTTGCGGTACAGGTACAAGCCGATATGCTGGGCATGGTGATAAGTCTCGATATCGGGAAGAAAGTGTTCGTCCCAGTACCAAGGCTTCTCCAGGCCGAGTGCCTTCAGGTTTCGCAGGAACTGCTGGCACACGAACTCTTCGACGAACTCCTTGAGCGAATGCTCGCGCTTTGCCAGGGGGGTGTAGTAGTCCATGGCCGCGCCGCTGACCGCGGAGAACTGCTTCCACACGCGCCAGAACGAGATGTCGATCAGACGCTGCGCCTCGGCGGCCTTGCCGTTGTCGATCATGATCTCGATCAGCGGCTCGCCGATCTGGGCGTGACGTGCCTCGTCGGATTGCACCGTCTGCAGCATCGTGGCAAAGCTGTGGTCGCCGTTGCGCTTGGCATCGGCCGACAGCGCGATGAACTGCAGATTGGTGAAGCCCTGCTCGAACGAGAAGTTCGTCATGATGGCGGCGCTGACCGCATCGCGCGTATGCTCGACGTCATCGAAGCAGTGCCGTTCGCTGATCACTACCCAGTTGTCGGTGGTCGGGGACTTTTGCGTCCAGTCGAATGCCCGGTCCACGGACAGGAACTCATAACCGAAGAGCATCTGGATCTGCGTGTGACGGATCTCGTCCAACGAACCGAACGACGCCATGTTGCGCATGCCCGGTCCACGCCCGAAGCGTGTGATCCGGGCGAAGGCGGACACGGATCCATACTCGACGAACACCAGACCACCGAAGTGCAACTGCAGAAGGGACTTCCATCCCGGATCGGCGTTCTGATAGAAGGACACGCGATCGAGCGCGGACTTCACCGAGTAGGCGCCGACATCCTTCTCGCGCTGCGTGCGAACGTAATCCCGGTACGTCACCTTGTACGGCTCGTCGAACTTCTCCCACTCGGAGACGGGGATGTCGTAGGGGTCGCTGAACTCACGCGGAAAAAGTTCGGCTTCCGTGACGTACTTGGGCGTCCAGTTGGTCTGCCTTGCCAAGTCGTACCAATCGGAGTTCTTGAGCAGCATGATGGGGATTTCCTTATCAAAACTCACATGAGTGTCGAGCGCGCTATTGCCGAGGCCGCTCCAGGGCGACATAGAGAATGGCGCCCACGATCCCGGCGAGCAGCCAGGCCGCGTTCGTGCCGTCGACCAGACTCGCGAGCGGACCGCTGAATACCGCGGTATCGGAGAACAGCAGCCCGACGATGGTTCCGACGGACCATGACAGCAGGGCCTTCGCGTTCCATCCCGCCGAGTACCAGTACCGGCCTCCCGGATGGTTGACGAACAATTGATGCGGTTCATATCGACCGCGCACGACGCGGAAGTAGCCAAGGACGTTGATCGCGAGCCATGGCGACACGGCACACTCGATCAGCGTGAGGAACGCGACGAGCATGTCCGTCATGTTGGTCAGGTAGATGCCCGCCCAGACGAGCACCATGCTGGCCGCGAAATGCACCAGGGTCCACGCGACCCGGCTGGTGCGCGGCGCCAGACTCTGCATGCCCAGACCCCCGTGATAGACGCAGAGGCTGCCCTGCGGTTGGCTTCCCACGATGCCGACCAGCGCGAACACGATCACCAGCCACGTCGGCAGCAGCCCGATGAGCCCCGTCACGAACGGCGTATCGGCGGACGCCAACAGCGTGGTGATGTAAGCGGCGAAAGCGAGCGCGAGCCAGCAGCCGACGAACATCCCCCCCCCTGCGGCCCTGACGGCGCGAGACGTATCGGTATCCTCCGGCAGGTAGCGGGTATAGTCGTTGAGGATCGTTCCGTAGGAGATCGGAAGTGCAGCGCAGATGCTGCTGGCCAACAGCCAGGTCGGCCAGAAGCTGCCGGCTGCGAACGTCCCGGTACCGGGATAAGCTGCATCGAAGCCGGGTGCGAGTACCAGCACGGCCACGATGAGCGCAGCGCCAATCACGTAGCTGACGAAGGTTTCCGTCTTGACGATCAGGTCGTGCCCGAAGATCGCAGCGGCGGCGACCAACAGCCCGATGACCGCCGCGCCGGCGAACAGCAGGTGGGGCGTGGACTCCCAGCCAAACAGATGAGCGCCCGCCGCGACCACCGCTTCTCCACCGGTCCAGACGGTCAGTGCGGTGAAGCCCAACGTGATCAGCACACCCATCACCGTCGCGATGGCTTTACCGTTCACGCCGAAATGCGCGCCGCTGGCCACCGCTCCGTTCGTGCCGGTCTTGGCGCCAAAAGGAGCCAGAAGGCCGAACAGAAGGGAGCCGAGTGCCAATCCGACGGTGATTGCGGACAAGGACGCCCAGAAGCTGAGCCCGAAGATCACCGGCAATGCGCCGATCACGATGATGCCGAAGCACATCTGCGATCCGAGAAAGACGAAGAACACATCCTTCGGCGTGGAGTGCCGTTCATGCGTCGGAATGATGTCGACGCCGTGCGATTCAACGTGGTAGGCCGCCTCTTCCGCGAGCGGGGCACCCGTTACCGAGTCGATCTTCAGCTTAGCTTCCATGGACATGTTCTCCTGGGGTATACCGATTTTCAAGTCATTTGAACTTAATTCAAGTAACTTGCAAAAACGGTGCCAGGTGATGACTCCATCGATTGCCCGGCCGGCGGTCCGGCGAGCGCGGCACTCATTTCGCCACCGCCCCCTCCTCCACCGAGGCGTTGCCGGCAGGACATGACTGCGAAACCCAGTCACTAAGCAGCGACTTGTAGACTTCCACCCCCTCGAGAAGACGGTCGACCCGGCAGTACTCATCCGTCTTGTGCATCATGTCGGGCTCGCCTGGGCCGAGAACCACCACCGGAAACTCGCGCGAGCGAGGAGCCAGAACGCTCCCGTCGGTAAAGTAGGGCACCACTTTGGGCTCGATTGCACCAACGAATCGCGCACAGCAATGGAACACGCGCTGGATCCACGGGTCCGACGCGCTGGTCTCGAGCGGAGGCACGTCGACGAACGGCGCGAGTTCGACCCGGTCTCCCAACAGCGCCGCCAGATCAGCCCGAAGGCCCTGATGCTCCATGCCGGGGACCGTGCGGAAATCGACTTCGAATGTCGCCTGATCAGGGACGCTGTTGACGTTGAGACCGCCCTGGATCGTGCCTACGTTCATCGAAGCGGCCCCCATGAGGGGATGCCGGTGAATCAGGTCGAACGCACGCAGTCTGTCGATGGCGTCCATGACCTTGTAGATCGCGTTGACACCGGCCTCCGGCATCGCTCCATGCGCGGAGACACCGACGGCCGAGCCCTTCAACCACAGCGCGCCCTTGTGCCCGACACAGGGATAGTTGCGCGTCGGCTCGCCCACGATGAGAGCGCCCACGCCCTCGTGGTAATCGGGGCTGCTTTTCGTCAGCGCCCTCGCCCCGTCGCATCCGGTTTCCTCGCCTCCCGTGAGGAGGAGCCGAACGCCCGCCGTCCCCAGCAGCGCATCACGCGATTCGATGCATGCGACCAGGAAGGCCGCGATGCCCGACTTCATATCGGTTGCGCCGCGCCCGTACAGACGGCCATCTCGAATCTCCGCAGCGAACGGGTCGACGGTCCAGGCGGCGCTTCCCAGCGGAACCGTGTCCAGATGACCGGAGAACGCGAGCACCTTACCGCCGCCCTTACCGATATAGTCGGCAACCAGGTTGAATCGCCCTTGCCCGAAGGACATCAGGTTCGTGACGAATCCGAGGCTGTCGAGGTACGCAGCCAACCAGCGGGCGCACTCTTCCTCATCACCCGGTGGATTGATCGACCGGATCCGGATCAGTTGCCGCGTCAGCTCGACCACATCGGTCGTGTCAGTCATGTGCGCTCCTCGGAATTCGACTTTCGAAGGTCTTCCCGGTAGGGAATGTACAGATCTCATGATCCATACTCAAGTTACTTGAATATGGATCATATTTCGTGACTATCTTCATGAACTAATTTTCGCAGCGCACAAATCGTGCCAAGGGCGCGTTCCACGAGCCTAGTGGCGGCGCTGGACAACGCGCTGCGAATCTACGAAGCCGGCGCTGATCAGCCGGGGTTGGGATGATGGCAACTCGGAGTCGGGGGGCGAGCCGGAAATGGATGCCCGCCTGATCGTCGAAGACCATCCATTGACGCTCGGCGGCACGACGCTAACGCTGCAGTCGGCCTACCGGGTCTACCCGTTTTCCAGGCGGAGTCGCTGGCTGAAGCGATCGCGCTGATTGACGCTTTCGCGTCACGGTAATACCATTTATATTACGAAATCTGATGATGAGTATGCAATGACCGTCACGATCAAGCTCGAAGCGCCGCTCGAGGAACGTCTGCGACAACGGGCGGCCGCCACAGGTCGCACCACCAGTGACGTGGTGCGCGCCGCACTGCAAGCCTATCTGGCTCAACCTGAAGCAGATATGACCCGCTCCGCCTATGCGCTGGGCGAGGATCTGTTCGGCCGCCACCAGGGTCCGACCGATCTGGCGCAGCAACGCAAGCACTATGTCGCAGACGCCTTCGCCCACCGTCACACACGGCGCGGCGGCTGACGTGGTGCGGGAGCCCTCGCGACCTTGGGGCGCGCATGCGAACATCGTGCTGGTGGACAGCGGGCCGCTCATTGCGCTGTTCAACTCGGCGGACCACTGGCACCAGCCGGTGCTCGGTTGGCTGCAGGCCAACCCTGCCGCCAGCCTGCTGAGCACTTGGCCCGTCGCGACCGAGGTCTGTGCGCTGCTGGCGCGCCGTATCCACAACGATTGCGCGCTCGATTTCCTGCGCTGGGCGCAGCGTGGCGGCATAAGGCTCGACCCCGCGACCGAAGGCTCGCTGACCGAGGTTCTGCGCCTGTCCGAGCGCTTTGCCGACCTGCCATTCGACTTGGCCGACGCCTCCATCGCCGAGACGGCCGCCCGGCTGAAACTTCGACACGTGTTGTCAATCGACGCCGATTTCGACGTCTACCGTGACCGAGCCGGCCGGCCGCTGATCAATCTACTGCGCTGACCCCAGCGATGGCCAGCGGGTGTCTTAGTCCTTCAAGAAATCGGACACCACCACCCACCGTCCGTTCTGGATCTGCGACACCTTGACCTGGTTGTTCCCCAGGTGATTCGTCGCCGACCACTTCATGTCCGGGTTGCCGAGGAAGCCGCGCGGATAGCCGTTCGCTTCCAGCGCCTGGCTCAGCGTGTCCGACGTCAGCTTCGGCCCCGCCTGCTGCGCCGCCTTCGCGAAGATGTCGACCGTCAGCCAGCCGACGATCGAGTACAAGTCGGGGTCTTCATTGAACCGCGCCTTGTACGCGTCGAACCACTCGTTGAGCAGCTTGTTGTTGTTCGGGTCGTCGCGATACAGGTTCGGCGTCTCGCCGACCGCATACAGGCCCTCGACCGCCTTACCCCCGGCCTTCGCGACGACCGGCATGTACGTCGCCTGGCTGCCGAAGAAGTCGCCGGTGTAGCCGAGCTGGCGGATCGCCGCCATCGCGCCGATCGTCTCGCGCACGATCGTGCCGAGCACGACCAGATCCACGTCGGCGGCCTTGAGCTTTTGCATCTGCGACGAGAAGTCGGTCGCACCTCGCTTGTACGAGGTCTTCTCGACCAGTTGCACGCCGGGCATGTCCTTGAGCGCCGCCTCGGTGCCGCGCAGCACCTCCAGGCCATACTCGTCGTCCTGGTACAGGATGCCGATCCGCTTGGCCGGCTTGCGGCGCAGCATCTCCTTCAGGCCCAGCCGCGTGCTGGTCGGATAAGGCGTGGCCAGCGCGAACTTGTACTTATGCAGCGGCTCGAAGGTTCCGTGATGCGCGGTGATCGGGAACAGGCTGCTGATACCGCGATCGAGCGCGATCTGCTGCGTGGGCAGCGTGGCGACCGTGCCCAGCGTGCCGATCAGCGCGAACACCTTGTCCTGCGTCAGCAGCTTCTGGGCGGCCAGCACCGCCTTCTTCGGATCGTATCCCGAATCCTCGATGATCAGCCGCAGCTTGCGACCATTGATGCCGCCGTTGGCGTTCCATTGCTCGACGGCCAGGATCTGCCCATTCTGCACCGGCTTGCCGAGCATCGCGATCGGGCCGGACAGATCCTGGATCGAGCCGATCACGATCTCGTTCTGGCTGACGCCCTGCACCGATTGGGCATGGGCCGTCCCGGGAGCGGCCGTGCCGGCCAGCAGCGCGGCCGCCGCGATCGAACCGGCCACGGTAGTAAGCACATCACGTCTCGTCGTCATCATCGTCTCTCCACTCGCTAAGTGTCGGGGGTCGGAGTGCCGGATCGCGCGATGGCCGCGCCGCCGCCGGCTCGGTCGGTGATCAGGCCGGTGCGCCGTACATGGCGTCGATCAGTTCACGATACTTTTCGTTGACCAGCTTGCGCTTGAGCTTCATCGTCGGCGTCAGTTCCTCGTCCTCGGCACTGAGCTTGTACTCGATCAGCCGGAACTTCTTGATCTGCTCGACCCGCGCGAAGCGCTCGTTGACGCGCTCGATCTCCTGCTGGATCAACTGCTGCACCTCGGGCGCGCGGCACAGGCTCGTGAAGTTCGAGAACGGGACCGAATGCTCCTGCGCGAACTTCTCGACGTTCTCGTGGTCGATCATCACCAGGCAGGTGAGGAACGGGCGCCGGTCGCCGATGACGACCGCGTCGGTGATGTACGGCGAGAACTTCAGCTCGTTCTCGAACTCGGTCGGCGTGATGTTCTTGCCGCCGGCCGTGATGATGATGTCCTTCATCCGGTCGGTGATCTTCAGGAAGCCATCGCCGTCGATGACGCCGACGTCGCCGGTATGCAGCCAGCCATCGTCGTCGATCGCCTCGCGCGTCTTGTCCGGCAGGTTCAGGTAGCCCATGAACACGTTGGGCCCGCGGATCAGGATCTCGCCTTCGGGCGACAGGCGGATTTCATTGAACGGCTGCGGCTTGCCGACCGTCGAGACCCGCGTCGCACTCGGCATGTTGACGCTGCCGCCGCCGGTCGATTCGGTCATCCCGTAGCCTTCGACCAGCGTGATGCCCAACGCCAGGTACCAGCGGATCAGGTCCGGCGCGATCGGCGCCGCGCCGGTAAGCGCCCAGCGCATCCGGTGCACGCCGATGATGCGCCGCACGTTGTCGAGCACCAGCCAGCGCGCGATCCGCGCCTGCCAGTCGAGCAGCGGGCCCACCGGACGGCCGGCGAGCTTCGCGTCGGCGACGCGATAACCGATCGCGATCGCGCGCTCGTACGCCCAGCGCTGCAGGCCGGTCGCCTCCTTGAGCAGGATGGATATGCTCGAGTAGAACTTCTCCCAGATCCTCGGCACCGCGAAGAACACCGTCGGCGCGATCTCGCGGACGTTCTCGGCGATCGTGTCCGGGTTCTCGACGAAGTTCAGCCGTGCGCCGGTCTCCAGCGACATCAGTTCGCCGAACATCCGCTCGGCGATATGGCACAGCGGCAGGAACGCCATCTTGTCGTCGGTCTCGTCCTGCGGCAGCTCGGGCACGAAGCGCTCCATCACCGTCGTCAGGTTGCGGTGCGAGATCATCGCCCCCTTGGGCTTGCCGGTCGTGCCCGACGTGTAGACGAGGATCGCCAGGTCCTCGGCCGTGCGGCTGTCGAGCCGGCGCTCGAACTCGCCGGGGTGGGCGCGATCGAACTCGTCGCCCAGCGCCTGGAACGCCGTCAGCGAGATCACCTGCGGATCGCTCAGGTGCGACAAGCCCTCGGTGTCGAACACGACGATCCGCACCAGCAGCGGCAAGCGTTCGCGCACCTGCAGGACCTTGTCCAGCTGCTCGTCGTCCTCGACGAACAGCACGCGCGAGCGCGAGTCGCTGCACAGGTACTCGACCTGCGCAGGCGCGTCGGTCGGATAGATGCCCGAGGACACGCCGCCGGCCAGCAGCACGCCGAAGTCGGCATACGACCATTCGCGCCGCGTGTTCGACAGGATCGACGCGGTGTCCCCGGGCGCGACGCCGATCGCGGCCAGCGCCATCGCGACGCGGCGCGCGTGCTGGCCGAACGCGGTCCAACTGACCTCGTCCCAGATGCCCAGGTGCTTCTGGCGCAACGCCACCCGCGCACCGCGCGCCTGCACGGCATTCCAGAACTTGTGGCCGAGCGTGTGGCCAGGCAGCGTCTGTCTCATCGCCATTGCTTTTTCTTTTTCCAACGGCGTTCGCCGCGCACGGCGTCGGCCTTCACGCCCAGGTAGAACTCGCGGATATCGTCCTTCTGCAGCAGGCGCTCGCAGGTGTCCTCCATCACGATGCGCCCGACTTCGAGCACGTAGCCGAAATGCGCGGTCGCCAGCGCGATGTTCGCGTTCTGCTCGACCAGCAGCATCGTCGTGCCTTCTTCGGCGTTGACGCGCTGGATGATCCCGAAGATCTCCTTGACCAGCTTCGGCGACAACCCCAGGCTGGGCTCGTCCAACAGCAGCAGCTTGGGACGCGACATCAGCGCGCGGGCGATCGCCAGCATCTGCTGCTGGCCGCCGGACAGTTGGCCGGCCTCTTGCTGCGCGCGCTCCTTCAGGATCGGGAAGTAGCCGTACATCCGTTCGATGTCGCGTCCCACCTGGTCCCGATCGTTGCGCGTATAAGCGCCCATCAGCAGGTTGTCTCGCACCGACAGCAGCGGAAACACCTCGCGGCCTTCCGGAACGTGGCTGATGCCCTGCCGGACGATCCAGTCCGGATCGCGCCGCTCGATCGGCTGCCCCTCGAACTGCACGCTGCCCTTGCGCGGATCGATGATGCCGGAGATGGTCTTCAGGATCGTGGTCTTGCCGGCGCCGTTGGCACCCAGCACGGTGACGATCGTGCCGCGACGCACTTCGAGGCTGACGCCGCGGATCGCCTGCACCGGGCCGTAGCTCGATTCGATGTTCGACAGCTTCAGGATCATCGGATCCGTGCTCACGGCGTGCCCTCCTGCGTAATGGGCGTAATGGGCGTAATGGGCGTCAGGGGCGTCAAGGGCGTCATGGGTCGGATGGACGTCATGGCCGCACCCGCTACTGGCCGAGGTAAGCGGCGATGACCTCCGGGTGCGACTGCACCTCGGCGGGCGTGCCCTCGGCCAGCACCTTGCCGTAATTGACGGCCAGCACGCGGTCGGACACGCGCGACACCAGGCTCATGTCGTGCTCGACCATCAGCACGGTGATGCCCAGCTCGTTCTTGATGTCCTGGATCCAGAACGCCATGTCGTCGGTCTCCTCGACGTTGAGCCCCGACGACGGCTCGTCGAGCAGCAGCAACCGCGGCTCGGTGCACAACGCGCGGGCCACCTCGACGACCTTGCGCAGGCCATACGGCAGGCCCGCCACGGCGCTGTCGCGCACGCTTTGCAGGTTCAGGAAGTCGATGACGCGTTCGACGGCCTCGCGATGCGCCAGTTCCTGCCGGCGCACCGACGGCAGGAACAGCAGGTCGGCCAGCACGTTGACGCGCGTGTGCGCATGGCGGCCGATCAGCAGGTTCTGCAGCACCGTGGCGTTCTCGAACAGTTCGATGTTCTGGAACGTGCGGCCGATGCCGCGCGCGGCGACGCGATCCGGCGCCAGGCCCGTCAGATCCTGGCCGTCGAACAGGATGCGCCCCTCGGTGGCCGGATAGATCAGCGATACCAGGTTGAAGATCGTCGTCTTGCCGGCGCCGTTCGGGCCGATGATCGTGTAGACCTCGCCCGCCTTCACCTCGAAGTTGACGTCGTCGACGGCGGTCAGGCCGCCGAAGCGCTTGGTCAGGTGCTCGATCTTGAAGAAGCTCATCAGTGCACCCGCTCGGATTTCTGGTAAGCCTTCTGGCGACTGAACATCCCCTTCTTGTACAGCGGGAACATCGAGAAGTACGTGCGGATCTTGATCCAGCGGCCGTACAGGCCCTGCGGCTCGAACAGCACGAACACGATCATGATGAGCCCGAAGATCACCATCTTCAGGCCGGTCTGTTCGGCCAGCACGGCCGGCAGGTAGTCCTTGGCCACCGAGATGCCCTGCGGCAGCATGATCAGGAAGATCGCGCCGAACACCGCGCCGTGCAGCGAGCCGAGCCCGCCGATGACGATCATCATCAGGAACTCGATCGACACCATCAGCGTGAACTGCTCGGGGCTGATGAACATGATCTGGTGCGCGTACAGCGCGCCGGCCAGCCCGGTCAGCCCGGCCGAGATCGCGAAGCTGGTCGTCTTGAAGCGCGCGAGGTTCACGCCCATGCTCTGCGCGGAAACCTCCGAATCGCGGATCGCGATGAACGCGCGGCCGGTCGGCGAACGCAGCAGGTTGGCGCAGAGCACGGCGACGGCGATGACGCAGACCAGGCACAGGTAGTAGAACGGCACGCCGCCGGGCAGCGGTTCCGTCAGCAGCTTGAGCTGCGGAACCATCAGCCCGGAGTTGCCGCCGGTGACCGACTCCCAGCGGGCGAGGATCTCCTCGACGCAGAAGCCGAACGCCAGCGTCGCGATCGCCAGATAGATGCCGGTGAGCCGCAGCGCGGGCAAGCCGATGATCAGGCCGGCCAGGCCCGCCAGCACCATGCCGGCCGGCGCGCTGAGCACGAACGGCCAGCCGTTGGCCTGCAGCACGGCCTCGGTATAGGCGCCGATCGCCAGGAACGCGGCGTGCCCCATCGACATCTGGCCGGTGAACCCGGTCAACATCATCAGCCCGAAGCCGACGATGCTCGAGATGAAGACCAGCGTGAACTGCGTCTGGTAGTACTCGGAGATCCCCAGCGGCGCCAGCGCCAGTACGACGATCAGCAGCACGTACCAGATCGCCTGGTGGCGATCCTTGAACAGCCGCAGGTCTTGCTCGTAGCGGGTCTTGAACAGGAAGCGCATCGCGTCAGACCTTCTTGCGGCGCATCTCGGCGAAGATGCCGGACGGGCGCACGATCAATACCAGCAGCACGACGATGTACGGCGCCGTGTCCTTGAAGCCTTCAGGAAGGTAGAAGCCGGCGAAGGTCTCGACCAGACCGATGATCAGCCCGCCGACGATCGCACCGGGGATGCTGCCGAAGCCGCCGACGACGGCGGCCGGGAACGCTTTCAGACCGACGAAGCCCATGTTGCTGTGCACGAACTGCACCGGTGCCAGCAGGACGGCCGCGAAGGCCGCGACGCCAGCCGAGATCGCCCAGATCAGCGTGTTGATCCGCCGCACCGGGATGCCCATGTAGTACGCGGCGAGCTGGTTCTGCGACGACGCCTGCATCGCGACGCCGACGCGGGTCTTCTTGAAGAACAGGTACAGCAACGCGCACAGCGCGGCGGTCAGGCCGATGATCGCCAAATGGTCGGTCGAGATGATCAGGCCGCCGGCCTGCAGCGTGCCGTCGGACCAGGGCGCCTTCAGGGCGTGGGTATCGGTACCCCAGCCCGGAATCATCGTGGCGACGCCGCGGATGACGAATCCGGCCGCGATCGTCACCATCACCGCCGCGAATGTCGGTTGCCCGATGATCGGCCGCAGCACGATCCGGTCGAACAGCGCGCCGAACCCCGCGAGCACGATGATCGCCAGCAGGACCGACACGACGAACGGCAGCTTCCACAGCCCCGCGAACGTGAACGCGACGAACGCGCCGAGCATCATCACGTCGCCCTGGGCGAAGTTGACGACCTCGGTCGCCTTGTAGATCAGGACGAATCCCAGCGCGATCAGCGCATAGATGCAACCGATCGCCACGCCCGCAATCGCCAGTTGGAGAAACTCCAACATGTGCCTCCCGTCGTCTGATCACGCGCGGCCCTTCCGCGCCTCAGGTCGACCGGAAGGCGGGTGCCACCCGATCGCGCGTCGAGTCTAGCACCGGCCTGGACGAAAGCTGGCGTTCCGCTTACCCCTCGCTTTCCCGCATAGGGGCGGACCGGAGGGGCTGCGCGCGGCGCTTAGCGCGAAGCGCCGAGACCCATCGACCGCGTGATCACTTCCTTCATGATCTCGTTGGTGCCGCCATAGATGCGCTGGACGCGGGCGTCGGCATAAGAGCGGGTGACCGGGTACTCCCACATGAAGCCATAACCGCCGTGCAGTTGCACGCACTCGTCCAGGACCTTGCACTGCAGGTCCGAGCACCAGTACTTGGCCATCGACGCGGTGGCGGTGTCGAGCCGCTTGTCCATCAGCAGCTCCATGCAGCGATCGACGAACACGCGACCGATCTGTACCTCGGTCTGCAGCTCGGCCAGCTTGAAGCGCGTGTTCTGGTAGCTGGCGACGGTCGTGCCGAACACCTTGCGCTCGCGCACGTAGTCCAGCGTCCAGTCGATCGCCGCCTGCGCGTTGGCCATCGCGCCGATCGCGATCTGCATCCGCTCCCAGGGCAGCTCCTGCATAAGGTAGATGAAGCCCTGGTTCTCCTTGCCGAGCAGTTGCGACGTCGGCACCTTGACGTTGTCGAAGAACAGCTCGGACGTGTCCTGCGCCCTCAGGCCGAGCTTCTTGAGCCGCTTGCCCTTCTCGAAACCCGGCATGCCGCGATCGACGAGCAGCAGGCTCGTGCCCTTGGCACCGGCGTCGGGCTGGGTCTTGGCCACGACGATGACGACGTCGGCGTGGTAACCGTTGGTGATGAAGGTCTTGGAGCCGTTGAGCAGGTAGTGGTCGCCCTGACGGATCGCGGTGGACTTGATGCCCTGCAGGTCCGAGCCGGCGGCCGGCTCGGTCATCGCGATCGCGCCGATCACCTTGCCGGCGGCCATCTGCGGCAGGTAGTGGCGCTTCTGCTCCTCGGAGCCGTAGTTCAGGATGTACGGCGCGACGATCTCGGAGTGCAGGCCGAATCCCAGGCCCGACGCGCCGACCCGGCTGGTTTCCTCCATCAGCACGACCTGGTAGAGCTTGTCGGCGCCGAATCCGCCGTACTCCTCGGGCATCGACGTGCATAGCAGCCCGGCCTCGCCCGCCTTCTCCCAGACGGCGCGGTCGACGTAGCCCTGGTCCTCCCATTCGGCATGGAAGGGCACGACCTCCTTTTCGAGGAATTTACGTACCGTATCGCGGAATTTTTCGTGGTCTTCGGTGAATAACGTGCGTTCGATCATGGTTTTCCCCGTTGTTCGAAAGAAGGTCGGAATCGGCGACATGATATGCGGATTCCCGGCCTCGGCCTTCCGTGCGCCCCTCTTCTTCGTCGCCCCCCCGCATTCACGGCGTTCCCTGACCAGTCGTCCGGCCAAAGCCGAACCCCGTCGGCGTCGGCCGCAGTCGCTTGCGGTCACTCTCTATATTGGGGGTGTGGAAAAAGCAACGTCCTCCACCGCAAAAGCCGATCGGGTTTCATCCCCGGAGCCGGCCCGCAGTCCGCCGTTCGAACGCATGATCGGCTGGGCCGCCGTAGTGCTCGTGGCGCTGCTGACCATCATGTCGACGAAATTCCTGGCCTCGTCCAGCGAGAGCGAAGCCGTCGCGCTGAAGCAGCTCGCGGCGTTCGAGGAGACCAGCCCCGCCCCGTTGACGCTCTCGCAGGCGCTTCGCACGCTGCGGGCGCTGCCGCACGACCAAGAGACGATCGACCTGAAACGCTCGGAAAAGCCATTCTGGCTCAGCGCGCCGCTGACGCGCCAGGATTTCGCGCGCCATCCGTTGTTCGACCTGCCCTCGCGGCATCTGGTGCGCTATGCGGTCTGGGTGCTGGACGCCGACGGGCAGACGCTGGTCTACGAATCGGGCGACCGTCGCAGCCCGGCCAACGTCAGCGTACGCCACAGCGCGGCGGGCCTGCTGATCCCGCTGCACGACTATGTGGGCCGCGACATCCAGATCATCGCCCGGATCGAATCCGCGGGGCCCGCGCGGCTGACGGCCCGACTGTGGACCGACCTCGACTATGAGAACTACGTGCGCGACTTCGAGCGCATCGGCGGCATCCTGCTCGGCAGCCTGGCGCTGTTGTCGATCTTCTGCCTGGTGATCGTGATCCGCGTCCAGTCGGGAACCTTCACCGTCTTCGCGGGCTGGATCGTCTGCAGCCTCGGCGCCGCGGCCTTGTCGACCGGGCACCTGCACGTATGGATGGCCGACATCTGGCCGCTGGACGTCCAGGTCTTCCTGCGGCGCTTCTTCCTGGGCGCCTGCGCGCTATACACGACGGTGCTGTTCGAATCGCTGTTCCGCCGCGAACTGCTGACGATCGGCCACATGCGGCGGATCGTGGCCGTGCGGCTGAGCTGCGCGGCGCTGACACTGCTGTCGATACCGATGTCGATGGCCGGCTACCTGCCGTTGCTGTGGGTCGTCAGCGCGATCGGCACCAGCGTGATGCTCTGGTCGCTGGCGACGATCATCCGCCGTACCGGCTCGATGTCGGCGCGCTGGTTCGCGCTGTCCTGGGTCGTCAACTTCGCGGGCGTGCTGGCCGAGGTCGGTTTCGCCAGCGGCCTGCTGCCGGTGCTGCCGCAGGGGATCAACAACGTCGGCGGCGCGCTGGTCGCCGCGCTGCTGATGGGCGCCGCGCTGGGCGAGCAGATCCGCATCGATCGCGATCGGCGCCTGTCGGCCGAGGCCCGGTCGGTCGCGGTGCTGCGCTCTTATCGCGACATGTACCGGCGCAATGCGACCGCGCTGTTCCGCGCGTCGGTGGACGCCAACCTCACATACTGGAATCCGGCGTTCGCACGATTGTTCGAAGGCACCTCGGCGCACCTGGTCGCCGGCGAGCCGCTGGCCTCGCTGCTGGGCAGCGACGCGGTCGCCGCGCGCGTCAGGGAGCTCGGCGACGCTCGCCCGGCGATCGATTTCGACGTCGAATCGGAGCACGGCCCGCTGCACGCACGCCAGTTCTCGATCAACCTCACGCTGTCGAGCGGCATCGTCGAGGGCGCGATCCAGGACATCACCGATCGCAAGATCGCCGAACGCGAACTGATCCGGATCGCCGAACGCGACCACCTGACGGACCTGATGAACCGCCGCGCGCTCGAAACCTACGTCGAGCAGCGCAAGGCGACGCTGCGCGACGGGGCGACGATCGCGATCTCGTTCTTCGACCTGGACCGCTTCAAGCTGATCAACGATCTGTTCGGCCACGTCGCCGGCGACGATGTCCTGAAGGAAGTCGCCCAGCGCATCCGCAGCGAATGCGTCGACGGCATGACCGCGTGCCGCATCGGCGGCGACGAATTCGTCGTCGTGCAGGTCGCCGGCGATCTGCAGCAGGCGGTGGTGCGCGCGCGGCGCATCGTCGCGGCGATCTGCGCGACCCCTTATGCGATTTGCGGCGGCACCAAGTCGGTGACGGCGAGCTGCAGCGCCGGCGTGATCCAGGCCGATGCCAGCCTGAGCTTCCGCGACACGATGGCCACCGCGGATGCGGCGTGCGGCGAGGCGAAGGCCAAGGGCCCGGGCAGCGTCGTCGCTTATGGCGCGAGCAGCCTCGAATTGAAGGACCGGATCGAGGAGATCCGGCTGCTGACACAGTTGAAGGATCATCTGCCGACCGAAAACCTCGTGCTGTACCTGCAGCCGATCGTCCGTGTCCAGGGCAGCGAGCGGCAGCTCTGCGCCGAAGCGCTGATCCGCATGAAGGACGTCGACGGCACGCTGATGCATCCGGCGCAGTTCGTCAACGCGGCCGAGCGCAACGGCGTGATGTCGATCGTCGATCGCTGGGTGCTGGACCAGGCGATCGCGTGGATCGAACGCGTGGTGCCGCGCGATGTGAACCTGCAGTGGTTGTCGGTGAACTTCAGCGCGACGTCGCTCAATGACGAGCGCTTCATCGACTACGTGATGAAGACGCTGGCCGAACATCCGCAGGCCACCCGGCGGCTGTGCATCGAGATCACCGAATCGGTCGCGCTGATCGACCTGGCGCACAGCCGGCGCGTGCTGGAAGGCTTCATGGCGCTGGGCGCGCGGATCGCGCTGGACGACTTCGGCGCCGGCTATACGTCGTTCAAGTACCTGACGCAACTGCCGGCGTCGATCATCAAGATCGATGGCGAGTTCATCCGCGACCTGGGCGTGCGGCCCGAAAACCTGGCGATCACGAAGACGATCGTCGCGCTGGCCAATGATCTGAAGCTGGAAACCGTCGCCGAATGGGTCGAGGATCTCGCGGCGTTGCAGACCGTCACGCAGATCGGCACGACCTACGTACAGGGTTATGGCGTCGCATCGCCGATGCCGATCACGCAATTCGAGCAGCGCTGGCGCGACTTCGCGTTCACGCAGAACGCTCCGATCCGCGACTGGCTGACCGGCCGCGGCGACGCGAGCGTATCGCCGACCCCACAACAGCCGCGCGATCTCGAGACGCTGTCGCACTGAGTGCTCACCGAAGGCGAAAACGCTGGACGCCGACGACCGCTCGATTAGAATCGGTCAGGCTTGTTTTTCATCATTCCCGACCCTTTCCCGACCCTTATCGGACCTCCTATGAGCCTGCATCACTTCAAGGAATCCGTCCAGCAAGCGATCGATCGGTTTCCCGATAACCGCTTATGCAAGGCGAGCCTGGTCAATGGGCTGACACTGCCCGATTATCACGTGCTGCTGACCACGCTGTTCCACCAGACGTATTCCGGCCCTTATACATTCGCGCTGGCCTCGGTCAATTGCGATTGGCGCTTCGAAGAAATCAAGGAATACCTGCTGCGGCATGCCGAGGAAGAGCATACGCACTGGCGCTGGGTGCTCGACGATCTGCGCAACACCGGCTACACGGGCGGATCGCCCCGCCAAGGGCCCCCGCACGCGACGACGCAGGCTTATATCGGCCTGAACCTGTGGGCCGCGACGCAGTTTCCGCCCGCGCGGCTGGCGATCGCCGCGGTGCTCGAAGGCATCGGCGCGACCCACGGCGGGCGCTACGGCCGGCAGGTGCTGCAGAACCTGAAGCTCGACCGGTCGCAGGCATCGTTCCTGCTGAGCCATGCCGAGACCGACGTCGGCCATAGCGCGGAGCTGATGGACGTGCTCGAACGCAGCGCGCTGACCGACGTCGAATGGACGCAGATGGCTCGGACCGCGCGGCTGGCCGGCGACATGTACCGGGCGATGTTCGATCACGCCGACTATAGCTGCTCGGTCTCCTGAAGCGGCTGCGACTCGGGCGGCTCGGGCTGGTACAGCAGGCCGCCGGGCTCGCGCTGGCTGGCGAACCAACGCTCGGCCGCCGACAGCGCCGGCTTGACGCCCGACTGCAGATAGATGCTCGCATGGCGGGTATGCATCGCCTCGTCGCCGGCCGGCAGCAGCATCGGCACCTGGCGGCCCGCATACGGATCGTCGAACGGCTGCGTGTACGTATGGAAGCCCAGCCGCCGGTACAGCGGCACGAAGCGCTCGGCGCAGTGCAGGAAGCCGAACGGGCTGCCGATCGAGATCCAGTCCCTGTACAGCGCGGTCATCAGCACCGACGTCGCCTTCGAGCGGCGGTATTGCGGATCGACCACCAGCTTCGAGATGTAGTACAGCGGCGTATCCGCCCAGCTCTCGAACAGATCCCAGCGCAGCGCGCGCTGGATCGCGGGCATCGGCTCGGTGTGCGCGCGTACCGCCGCTATGATTTCCCCCGTCGGGTCGCGCACGACGAAATGGCGCCGGACATGCGGATCCGAACTGTCGGACAGGATTTGCCGCGCGTGATCGGTCCACGGATAGGCCTTGCCCTGTTCCTGGACATAGACCCGATAGCGGAGCCGGTAGATGCTGGCCAGATCCTCCGGCGCGAACGCTTCGGCAGCGACGGGATCCCAATTCGCGAACGACTGCTGCAATACCACGGTTCCCCCGGGTGCGGATGGCCGCATCATTGGGTGCTGCCATCGCAAATAATGTTAAATCGACCGACGATCCGAACGGACGATCGGTGTTTCGGACGTAATGCCGATTGACAGCCCGTCTGGTCTGTGACTACCAGACGAATGCATCGATCGGATCGACGTTCGTTGCCGTCCAGTCTGCCAATCCGCCGTTCGTCGGCGAGGAACATCCGCACAGCCGGTTTTGATTGACGCCCGAAGATCGCAAAAGGCTGGCGGCCGGTAGAACACGCGCGAGGGGATGGGATCAGCGAGTGTCGGAATTCGACCACGTTGTGGATGAAAGGCGACGCGAACGAGGGGTCGCGAGCGCCGCCGCCGCGGTGAGAGCCAGCCGATCGGACGGGTGGCATCCGGGCGCGGTCGATCGGCGCCCGGGCGGCGCGCCGCGCGCCGAAGCGGCGGATAGACTCGCGCATCGAGTCATCGAAGTGGTTGCCGGATGCCGTCTGACGAGCCGTGGCAGAGCCGATTTTCCGTGCTGGCGAGATTCGCGGTCCCGCGACGCCTGCCGCAGATGCTGGGTGCACCGGATGATGCGCCGGTCACCGTGTGGACGGCACGAGCGGACGGTTCGATCCTGCACTGGTTCTCGGCCGATCGGCACGGCCGCTCGGCGCGCTGGGAGATCTGGCAACGGATGCTCCGGCATCCGCTGGTCGTGCAGTGCCTGGCGCTCCGGGTCGAACTGGCGCCCCCTTATCGCGGCGAGATCAGCCTGCTGATCGACGGACCGGCACGCACGGCCTGTCTGATCCCCGTTCAATCGCGCTGGCCCACCCGCGGCGGCCTCGGCCCCGCCGACGACGATCTGCCGGCCCATTACCTGGACGATGATGGGTCCGACACCACGCCCGACGCCTGGCAGCGCTTCCTGTCGGCCGCGATCGGGTCGAGGCGCGCTCACCGCCGCGCCGACCGCATCAGCCATTGGCTGCATCTGCAGGCACACCTGCAAAGCCGCATCGCCGCTCCGATCACCCGTCTCCGCGGATGACGCGGGCCTGCAGCGCGAGGCTGCGGGACAGCGCAGCGCGCATCCGCCGGCGCAGCACGCGATCGCCGAACCAGCCGATCCAGCCGCAATGCACATCGGGCAGCCGGCGTTCGAGTTCGGCCCCGACCTTCAGGTAGCGCCACAACGGCAGCAGCACGATGGCCGGCACGTCGAAGCCGTGGTCGACGCGCACTACCTCGATCAGGCCCCTGACGTTCATCGCTCGCGTCACGCCGATGACCATGTAGTCATACGTGCTGTCGCCGTCGCGCAGCAGCGCCTGCAGGGCTTTCGTGCTGGCCGCCTCGTCGACGAACGCGTTGTGCGGATCCATCGACTGGCTGATGTGCGCGAGCGTCGCGGCGTCCGGCGCCAGCAGCAGCACGCGCGAGACCGGGCCTCGCGAACCGGTGGCCGTCAGCGTGTGCGGATGCGTGCCGGTGATCAGTTCGTCCGACTCCTCGAGCGCCCCGCGGCGAACGATGGTCGCGGCGCGCAGATCGTCGGCGACCGGCTGGGTGATCGTCACGGCTTCGGGCCGATGCCATGGAATGCGCAGCGTGAACTGCGATCCCTGGCCCAGCGTCGAACGCGCGGTCAGCGAATGATGCGCCATCCGGTGTACGCGCTCGCGCGTGATCGCCAATCCCAGGCCCGATCCCTCGGACAGCCGCTGCGAGCGCGACGACCGGAACCCCGCCTCCCAGATCCGCGGCAGCTCGTCGACCGCGATGCCGATGCCGTTGTCGCTGATGCGGATCACGCAGAAATGGTCCTGCTCGCCGATGTCGATGCGGACCCACGCGCGCGCGCCTTTGGCCGGATCGCGATACTTGATCGCGTTGCCGACCAGGTTCATCACGACCGCGTACAGCGCCGTGCGATGCGTCGCCAGCAGGCGGTCGTCCAGATCGGCCGCCACCTCGATCTGCAGGCGGATCCCCAGTTCGCGGCAGCGCTGCTCGAACTGCGCCTTCACCCAGTCGACGAGCAGCCGCAGCGGCAGCGCCGAGATCTTCAGCGGAGCGCGCGGGTCGTCACCCTTGTTCCAGCGCGACAGCTCCTCGAGATGGTCGCGCACCCAGTCCAGTTCATCGGCCATCGAGCGCACGCGCCGGTCGATCTCGGTGACGGACAGCTCTGGCACCTGCCGCACGACGTGATGCATCTCGGCATCGAGCGCGGCGAGCGGACCACGCAGGTCATGGACGAATTCGTCGATGCGCTGCCCCTTGTCCGCCTCGGCGCCCTGCGTCAGCGCCGCGGCCACGTACAGACGCCGCTCCCGCTGCTCGATCCCGCGCGCCAGCAGCCAGCCGATGGCCGCCGACGCGACCGGGTACGCGACCAGGGTCAGCAGTTCGGGGCGCCAGTCGTACCAGGTCGCCGCGGTCCACAGGTGCGCGGCGATGCCGACGACGCCCAGCACGATGGCCGCGAGAGTCGGCAGGCGCAAGAACGTGAAGACGAAGAAGATCAGCAGGTTGAATGCGATGACCGGCCTGAGCGGCACCAGGACCAGCGGCTCGCTGAGTGATATCGGCAGCGTGAGCGCCAGCAGCAGCAGGCCGGCCAGCACCGACATCCAGAGCACATAGTGATCGAGGACGCGCTGCCGGTGACGCAGGCCGACGTATACGCCCAGCGCCAGCAGCGGCACGATGACCCACCGGGCCTGGGAAGCCAGCAACGTGCTCAGTCGATCGACCGGCGGCATCCTCGGTCCGATCCGATCGATCAATTCGAGCACGACCGCCGCGAACAGGCCCAGCGCGGCCGCCAGCGTCGCGCCTTGCAAGCCGCCCGCCCGGAAGCTGCGCAGGAACGCATGCTCCAGACGGACGTCTTCGAAAGGCTCGATGGAAGGAGGTATGGGCAAAATCGATTTCACGGCATGGTCGCATGACGCCCGTGGCGATCCACGGCATCGATGGGAACCAAGCCGAAGCGTTCGCGAAGTCTCGGCACTTGCACGAATGGTTGAAGGGACATCTGTTAGACGTGACCGGAGGGATTCTGGAAGGTTTCTCGGCGCTGGGCGATGACGTTGTACACAGACCGTTCAACGATCTGCCAAGATGTGGGCGCCTCGGATCGCCCTCCAGGCCCCCCTCCGGACCGCCTCGCCTGCCAACCCCTGGCCGAATCGGCATACTTCGTGTTTTCCCCGAACGATGCCATACAGGACTCTCCGACCATGAGTACCCCCCAGATCGACCCGACCCTCTATGACGACCCGGTACTGGCCGCGCTGTTCCACGAGGCGTTGGCGTTGCTCGGCGATGGCGTTCCGGCCGATCAGATCGAGGCCTGCGGGTTGTCGCTGTACATGCCGATGGGGCCGCTCGCGGCAATCGACCAGATCGGACTGGATCGCTTCGACGCCGTCATCCATGGCGCGCACGATCATGGCGGGTGCGCGCACGCGCACGAAGGGGCGTGCCACGGCCACGAGCATCATGGTCATGAGCACCATGGCCACGGGCACCACGGCCACGGGCATCACGGCCACGAGCACCATGGCCACGGGCATCACGGCCACGAGCCCCACGGCCACGAGCATCACGACCACGAGCATCACGACCACGAGCACCATGGCCACGGTCACCACAGCCACGAGCATCACGGCCACGGCCATGACCACGATCATGGTTCCGCCGCGGCCGCTTCGACGTTTCCGCGGCCGGCGATGCCCGAACCGGCGGTCTACGTCGTCGAGAAGATGGCCCACGGGTTCGACCGCATGGGCCGCGCCGCCGGCGGCGGCTTCTACGACTACGATGACGATGGCGACAAGTTGCTGTGGGACGGGCTGCGCGCGTTCAAGCGGCGCAACATCGGTATCGACGCCAACGATATTCGCGATCGCCTGCTGTATAGCCAGGCGCTCGTCTGGCGCCGCGCGCGTCAGGCCGGCGCCACGACGAATCCGGGCTGGGGATTCTCGGCGAACGGCAACGATCCGCAGTCGTTCATCGACCGCCTGGGTACGAACTTCGTTCCGCGCGCCGACGCGCTCGCCGCTCGGTTCGGCCCCCGCTTCGCCGCAGAGCCTGGCGACGCAGCGTGATTCGAGACCGATTCACCGCCAGATCCCCGGCCCGAATAGAAGGCCTGATTCCTGGTCAATCCCGGCAATACTTGTAGAGTTCAGCATGCAGATCGATCCGACATTCGGCCCCGAATCAGCGCGTGGCGTGCGCGACGCCAAGCGGCTGCACCCATATCACGAACCCGTCGCCACCCGACCGGCCGCGACCGTCCTGTTGCTTCGCCAGCAGGATCAAGGCTTCGACGTCCTGATGACGCGACGGTCGATGACGGCGAGCTTCGCCCCGGGCGCCTACGTGTTCCCGGGCGGCACCTTCGATGCTACGGACGCCGGCATCCAGGCCTGCCGGATGTCGCGTGCCCGGCCCACGCAGGACGCGTCGCAGCGCGCATTCG
The DNA here is from genome assembly GCA_029779435.1 of Pseudomonadota bacterium. Taxonomy (GTDB): domain Bacteria; phylum Pseudomonadota; class Gammaproteobacteria; order Burkholderiales; family Burkholderiaceae_E; genus JAKPAM01. The sequence continues at coordinate 30,234 of JAKPAM010000240.1, forward strand.
CCGTCACGGCGATCCGCGAATCCTTCGAGGAACTGGGCATCCTGCTCGCCTATCGCCCCGACGGCTCGCTGGCGACCGACGAAGACGCACGGTGGTTCGATCGCGCGCATACCGCCGACTTCTGCGGACAACTGGAAGAAGCCGGCTTCACGCTGGCGGTGGACCGCATTCACTTCCTGTGCCACTGGATCACCGACCGCGACCTGCCCAAGCGTTTCGACGTGCGCTTCCTGGCCGCGATGGTGCCGCCCAACCAGACGCCGATCGCCGACGAGAACGAGCAGTTCGAGCCCGTGTGGGTCTCGCCCACCCAGGCGCTGGAACGCTATGCGGCCGGCAACTTCAGCATCATCTTCCCGACCGAGCGAACGCTGCGCCGGATCGCGACGTATCCGGATGCGGAAAGCGTGATCGCCGCCTGCGCGGAGAAGCCGCTGTTCGTATCGTCGCCGCGCGGCGGTTACCGCCGCGGCGAGGTCGAGCGCTTCGACGAACGGGAAGCGCCCTTCGGCGAGCTCGAACTGGTCGCTCCCGACGGCCGCGTGCTGCATCACCTGGACTGGCGCTACGATCAGCCGGTGCCGCTGATGAAGAACGTCATCCGGCTGACCTGCCCGAACCCCGGCATGATGACCGGTCCCGGCACCAACACCTACATCGTCGGCGAGCCCGGCGCCTATGCGGTCATCGACCCTGGCCCGGCCGACGCCGAACACGTCGCGCGGATCGCGGCGATCGTCGGCAAGGATCTGAAGGCGATCCTGTGCACGCACGCGCACTCGGACCATTCACCGGGCGCGTTCCTGCTGCAGAAGCTCATCGACGCGCCGATCCTGGGCAAGCCATGGGGACCACGGACGCGAACCTACGCCAACGACCCGGCGGCCGCCGCCGAGGACCTGCGAGATCCGGCGTTCCAGCCGGACCGCGTGATGGAACACGGCGAACGGCTGTCGCTGGGCGACTCGACGCTGCGGGCGATCTTCACGCCCGGCCACGCGTCGAACCATTTGTGCTTCCTGCTCGAAGAGGACGGCGTGCTGTTCTCGGGCGATCACATCAACAACGGCCAGACCGTCGTCATCAACCCGCCCGACGGCAACATGAACGAGTACCTGCGGTCGCTGCGCGAATTGCGCGAACTGCCGCTGACATACATCCTGCCCGCGCACGGTCATGTGATCGGGTTCGCCCAGCGAGCCATCGACGAGCTGATCGCGCATCGGCTGGCGCGCGAGGCGAAGGTGCTGAAGGCCGTGCGCCAGCAGCGCGTCGCGACGATCGACAGTCTGCTGCCCATCGTCTATGGCGACGTCGACCAGCGCCTGTATCCGGTCGCCTCGCGGTCGCTGCTCGCCAGCCTCGAAAAGCTGGACGAGGACGGCACCATCACCCGGTCGGGAGATCAATGGATCGCCGAGGCCGCGGCCTGAACCCCGCAGCCTGAACCCGCGGCAATCGCCGCGGATAGCCGCCGCCGATTGCCGGCGGCGGCGGGAACCGCTTACTCGGCGGCTGCCGGGGCGGCAGCGGCGTCGTCGGCCGCCGCGGCCTTCATCGACAGGCGCAGGCGCCCCTTGTCGTCGGCCTCGATGACCTTGACGCGAACCGTCTGGCCTTCCTTGACGTAGTCGGAGACCTGGTTGACGCGCTCGTTGGCGATCTGGGAGACGTGCAGCAGGCCGTCGCGACCCGGCATCACCTGAACGATGGCGCCGAAGTCCAGGATCTTCAGGACCGTGCCCTCGTAGATGCGCCCGATCTCGACCTCGGCCGTCAGGTCCTCGATCATCTTCTGCGCGCGCTTGGCGGCGGCGCCGTCGACCGCGGCGATCGTGATCGAGCCGTCGTCCTGGATGTCGACCTGGGTCGCCGTGGTCTCGGTGATCTGGCGGATCGTCGCGCCGCCCTTGCCGATCACGTCGCGGATGCGCTCGGGGTTGATCTTCATCGTGTACATGCGCGGCGCGTAGTCGGACAACTCGGTCCGCGCACCGCCCATGCTCTCGCGCATCTTGTCGAGGATGTGCAGCCGGCCATGGCGCGCCTGGTCGAGCGCGACCTGCATGATTTCCTTGGTGATGCCCTGGATCTTGATGTCCATCTGCAGCGCGGTGACGCCCTGCTCGGTACCGGCCACCTTGAAGTCCATGTCGCCGAGATGGTCCTCGTCGCCGAGGATGTCGGTCAGCACCGCGAAGCGATTGCCTTCCTTGATCAGCCCCATCGCGACGCCGGCGACGTGCGCCTTGACCGGCACGCCGGCATCCATCAGCGCCAGGCAGCCACCGCAGACCGACGCCATCGACGACGAGCCGTTCGATTCGGTGATCTCGGACACGACGCGCAGCGAGTACGCGAACTCTTCGGCCGTCGGCAGCAGCGGGCGGATCGCGCGCTTGGCGAGGTTGCCGTGGCCGACTTCGCGGCGCTTGGGCGCCCCCATCCGTCCGGTCTCGCCGGTGGCGTACGGCGGCATGTTGTAGTTGAACATGAAGCGATCGCGGTACTCGCCATTGATCGCGTCGATGATCTGCTCGTCACGCGACGTGCCCAGCGTCGCGACGACCAGCGCCTGCGTCTCGCCGCGGGTGAACAGCGCCGAGCCGTGCGCGCGCGGCAGCACGCTGGTGCGGATCGCGATCGGACGGACCGTGCGCGTATCGCGGCCGTCGATGCGCGGCTCGCCCGACAGCACCTGGCCGCGGACGATCTTCGACTGCATCTCGAACAGGATGTTGTTGACCTCGTTGGCATCCGGGGCCGGCTGGCCGGCGGTGGCTGCCTCGTCGACCACGGCCTTCAATGCCGCTTTCTCGGCGTCGCGGATGCGGGTCGTGCGTTCCTGTTTGTTGCGGCTGCGATAAGCCTCGCGAAGCGGTTCGCCGGCCAGTTGCTCGACGCGCGCGATCAATGCCTCGTTGCGCGCCGGCGGCTGCCAGTCCCACTCGGGCTTGCCGCCCTCCTCGACCAGTTCCTGGATCGCGTCGATCGCGGTCTGCATCTGCTCATGGCCGAACATCACCGCACCGAGCATGACCGACTCGGGCAGTTGCTGCGCTTCGGACTCGACCATCAGCACCGCCGCTTCGGTACCCGCGACGACCAGATCGAGCTGCGACTCGGCCATCTGCGCGGCCGACGGGTTCAACACGTACTGGCCGTCGATGTAGCCGACACGCGCGGCGCCGATCGGACCGTTGAACGGCACGCCCGAGATCGACAGCGCCGCCGACGCGGCGATCATCGCCGGGATGTCGCTGTCGACTTCGGGGTTGCTCGACAGCACCTGCAGCACGACCTGGACTTCGTTGTAGAAGCCGTCGGGGAACAGCGGGCGGATCGGGCGGTCGACGAGGCGGCAGATCAGCGTCTCGCGCTCGGTGGCGCGGCCTTCGCGCTTGAAGAAACCGCCGGGAATCCGCCCGGCGGCATAGAATTTTTCGACGTAGTCGACGGTCAGCGGGAAGAAATCCTGGCCGGGCTTCGGGTTCTTGGCCGCCACGACGCTCGCCAGCACCACTGTGTCATCCATGTTGATGATGACGGCCCCGCCCGCCTGCCGGGCGATCTCCCCGGTTTCCAGCGTGACCGTGTTCTGGCCCCACTGGAACGTCTTCTTGGCAATTTGAAACACGCTTGTCTTTCCTTATGTGGTCTTTCTTCGCGTAGCCTGTCCATTCTGCGAACGCCGTTGCCTGGCGCCCATCGGCGGACACGCCGCGCATGCCGTTGCAGCCGGAGCAAAGCAAAAGAGCCCGCAAGATGCCTGCGGGCTCTTCGATGATGCGGCTTTACCCCAGCGTCACGATGGCGGGGGCCGGATCAGTTGCGCAGGCCCAGCCGCTCGATCAGCTTCTTGTAGCTGTCCGGGCTGCGCGACTTCAGGTAATCCAGCAGTTTGCGACGACGGCTCACCATCTTGAGCAGGCCGCGCCGCGAGTGGTGATCCTTGCTATGCGCGTCGAAATGCGCGCGCAGTTCGTTGATGCGGGCCGTCAGCAAGGCGACTTGCACTTCGGGCGACCCGGTGTCGCTGGCGGCACGTTGGTAATCGGCGACGATCTTCGCCTTGTCGATATCAGCTACGGACATGTTTTCCCTTGAGCCCCGGAGGGGCGTAACGGTCTGACTTGCGGCACCGCGGGGCGGCGGGCCGTGCGGGTGATGCAGCCCGGCGATGAGCACCGGGCCGACGCCTCGCCGCGCGGGAACGAGCGGATGACTACCGCGCGAAACCCATGGCAAAGCCTGTCGATTATAGCGGTTCGCCTCCATCCGTCCAAGCGTGACGGCTGACGAGCACCTGTCGCGGCCCAGCGACAGGCCGACTGCCGTTCGTGACGGAATTCACGCCCCGCATCCGGCGGCTGCCAACCCCGTCACACCGCGGGCACGGCGGGCCGCTAGGCTGGACTCGTCGAATCTTCCGAACTCCCCGGAGTTGTGAGCCCTGCCATGAACGAAGCGATCCATGACATCGACCTGGACCTGGACGAGGCCGTCACCGAACGGATGAGCCTGGACGAGATCAACGCGATGCTGCCCGACACGAGCCACATCTTCTCGCTGACCTCGCTGATCGATTCGCAGGACGCGCTGGCCGCCGCCGAGCGACTGTACGCGAGCAACCAGAACGGGATCCGGTTCTTCTCGGAACTGAACCGCGCGCTGCCGCGCAGCCAGGCCGACAAGATGCCGCGCGAGACCGAGATCCTCGAAGAGTCGTCCGACTCCACCTACTGACTCCCTGCCCCACTGCCCCACTGCCCCTCGACCAACAATGGCTCCGAGGAGTCGACGGGTGTGAGCGGGGCGGCGACCGATTACGAGCGGTCTCGTTGGGCGCCGCCCCGCTCACACCCGGCGGCGCCGATCGTGACAAGCCTGCGCGGAGGTCCGTCGCAACGCACAGCGCACCGGCAGCGCAGATCGTGACGCGTCAACGCAAAGGGGACGCGTCAGCGCAAAAGTGACGCGCCGGCGTAAACGCCCACGACAGCACTTCACACGCCCTGCGCCATGAGCGCGATCGGCACGGCCCTCAAGCCTTGGGCAGCGTGACGCCGACCTGCCCCTGGTACTTGCCGCCGCGATCGCGATACGAGGTCTCGCAGACCTCGTCGCTTTCGAGAAAGATCACCTGCGCGCACCCTTCGCCCGCATAGATCCGGGCCGGCAGCGGCGTCGTGTTGGAGAACTCCAGCGTCACGTAGCCTTCCCATTCGGGCTCGAGCGGCGTCACGTTGACGATGATGCCGCAGCGCGCGTACGTGGACTTGCCCAGGCAGATCGTCAGCACGTTGCGCGGGATCCGGAAGTACTCGACGGTCCGCGCCAGCGCGAATGAATTGGGCGGAATGATGCACACGTCGCCCTTGACGTCGACGAACGACTTCTCGTCGAACGACTTCGGATCGACGATCGTGCTGTTGATGTTGGTGAAGATCTTGAACTCGTCGGCGCAGCGCAGGTCGTAACCGTAGCTGGACGTCCCGTACGAGACGATCTTCTGACCGCCGGCCGTACGGACCTGGTGCGGCTCGAACGGCTCGATCATTCCCTGCGCCGCCATGCGGCGGATCCATCGGTCGGACTTGATGCTCATCGTGTTCCCGGGCGAATAAGGGCGTATCGAACGACGCGCGGCAGCGGGTCTTCGATCATGCGACGCCGGATTTTCGCATGCCGGGCCGGCCGATTGTCCGGCGGACCTCGTCGCCGCGTTCGATCCCGCGTTCGCCGGTGCTTTCGATCGCGCGCGCGATCGCTCGGTCGATTGCTCCGGTAATACCCGCGTTATATCCGATCACGCCGTTCCATTGTGGAACATGAACGGCGGCATTCACCGTCGAATCCGGGGAGGCGCTTGCGCCGGCCAGCCGGACCGCAATAATGGCCTCGACCGGCGGGTCGACTATCGATCGGCACGCCTCGGCACGCTGCGAATCGATCGTCCGAATCGGACCCGGCGTGATCGACCACGGCAAACGGCTTTCTCGAAAGGAGACTCCCATGAGCGTAACCGTCAACCTGACGGTGAACGGCGCGCCGGTGACCGCGACGGTCGACCCGCGGACGCTGCTCGTCCAACTGATCCGCGAGCACCTGCAGTTGACCGGCACGCACGTCGGCTGCGACACCGCGCAATGCGGGGCGTGCACGGTGCATGTGGACGGCAAGGCCGTCAAAGCCTGCTCGATCCTCGCCGTACAGGTCGATGGCGCGGCCATCACCACGATCGAAGGCATCGCCGCCCCGGACGCGCTGCACCCGATGCAGGAAGCGTTCCGCGAATGCCACGCGCTGCAATGCGGTTTCTGCACGCCGGGCATGGTGATGTCGGCCATCCACCTGCTGAACCAGAATCCGAAGCCGACCGAGGACGAGATCCGCGAGGGCCTGGAAGGCAACATCTGCCGCTGCACCGGGTACCAGAACATCGTGCGCGCGGTCCAGCGCGTGGCCGGCGCCTGATCCCGGCCGCCACGACGAGGAGACGACCATGACCGATCTTTCGAACCCGCCGCTTTCGAATTCTCCGATAGGCAAGCCGATGCTCCGGCGCGAGGACCAGCGCTTCCTGACCGGCGCGGGCCAGTACACCGACGACATCCAGTTACCGGGGCAGACCTACGGCTGGTTCCTGCGCTCGCCGCACGCGCATGCGCGGATCCGCTCGATCGACCTGGACGCCGCGCGCAAGGCGCCGGGCGTCGTGGCGCTGTTCACCGGGGCCGACCTGGCCGAAGCCAAGGTCGGCGGCCTGCCCTGCGGCTGGCTGATCCACAGCAAGGACGGCACGCCGATGAAGGAGCCGCCGCACCCGGTACTCGCTCAGGACAAGGTGCGCCACGTCGGCGACCAGGTCGTGCTGGTGGTGGCGGAGACGGCGGTGCAAGCCAAGGACGCGGCCGAACTGATCGAGGTCGACTACGAGGTCTTGCCGGCGGTCGTCGATACCGCGACCGCCGATGCATCCGGCAACGCGCGGGTGCACGACGACGTGCCGGACAACGTCTGCTACGACTGGGGGCACGGCGACAAGGCCGCGACCGACGCCGCGTTCGCGCAGGCATCGCACGTCACGCGCCTGTCCTTCGTCAACAACCGGCTGATCCCGAACGCGATGGAGCCGCGCGCGGCCAACGCCGTCTACAGCAAGCACGACGACAGCTACACGCTATACGTGGCCAACCAGAATCCGCACGTCGAACGCCTGCTGATGTGCGCGTTCGTGCTCGGATTGCCCGAGTCGAAGGTCCGCGTGGTCGCGCCGGACGTCGGCGGCGGATTCGGCTCGAAGATCTTCCTGTACCCGGAGGAAACGGCGCTGGTGTGGGCGGCCAAGCATGTCAAGCGGCCGATCAAGTGGACGGCCGATCGCAGCGAGGCGTTCCTGACGGACGCGCACGGCCGCGACCACGTGACCACCGCCGAGCTGGCGATGGACGACCAGGGCAAGTTCCTGGCGATGCGCGTCAGCACGATCGCGAACATGGGCGCGTACCTGTCGACGTTCGCGTCGAGCGTACCGACGATCCTGTACGCGACGCTGCTGGCCGGCCAATACGCGACCCCGGCGATCTACGCCGAGGTCAAGGCCGTGTTCACCAACACGGCACCGGTCGACGCTTATCGCGGGGCCGGCCGCCCAGAGGCGACCTACGTGGTCGAGCGCCTGGTCGAGCAGGCGGCCCGCGACATGAAGCTGGACCCGGCCGAGATCCGCCGGCGCAACTTCGTGCGCACGTTTCCGCACGCGACGCCGGTCGGTCTCACGTACGACATCGGCGACTACGAGGCGACGCTGTCTCGCGCGATCGAGATGGCCGACGTCGCGGGCTTCGCGGCCCGCCGCGCCGACGCCGAACGGCGCGGCAAGAAGCGCGGGCTCGGCTATAGCTGCTATATCGAAGCGTGCGGCCTGGCGCCGTCGAACATCGCCGGCGCGCTCGGCGCGCGCGCGGGCCTGTTCGAGGCCGGCGAGGTCCGCGTGCATCCGACGGGCACGGTCAGCGTGTTCACCGGCTCGCACAGCCACGGCCAGGGACACGAGACGACGTTCGCCCAGGTGGTCGCGGGCAAGCTGGGCATTCCGGTCGAATCGGTCGAGATCATCCACGGCGACACAGGACGCATCCCGTTCGGCATGGGCACTTATGGATCCCGCTCGCTGTCGGTCGGCGGCTCGGCGATCGTGAAGGCGGTCGACAAGGTCATCGCCAAGGGTAAGAAGATCGCCGCCCACCTGCTCGAAGCCTCGGACACCGACATCGAGTTCGTCGACGGCGAGTTCCGCATCGCGGGTACCGACAAGATGGTGCCGTTCGCGCAGATCGCGCTGACCGCCTACGTGCCGCACAACTACCCGCTGGACAAGCTCGAACCCGGCTTGAACGAGAACGCGTTCTACGATCCGACCAACTTCACTTACCCCGCGGGCTCGTACATCTGCGAGGTCGAGGTCGATCCGCAGACCGGGACCGTGGACATCTGCGGGTTCACCGCCGTCGATGATTTCGGCAACATCGTCAATCCGATGATCGTCGAGGGCCAGGTCCAGGGCGGGCTGACGCAGGGCATCGGTCAGGCGATGCTCGAAGCCTGCGTCTACGACAAGGACAGCGGGCAGTTGCTGACCGGCAGCTACATGGACTACGCGATGCCGCGCGCGACCGACGTGCCGAACTACCGGATCGGCACGCACGGTACGCCGTGCACGCACAATCCGCTTGGCGTCAAGGGCTGCGGGGAGGCCGGAGCGATCGGTTCACCGCCGGCGCTGATCAATGCGATCACCGACGCGCTCGGTGTCCGCGACCTCGAAATGCCGGCGACGCCGGAACGCGTGTGGACCGCGGCGCGGCAGGCCGCCTGAGCGGCCACCGACGACCCGATCAACAGGAGTTGAGCATGTACTCGTTCGATTACGCCCGCCCCCGGACGCTGGCCGAAGCCCGGCAGGCCGCGGGCGACGACACGCGTTTCCTGGCCGGCGGCCAGAGCCTGATCCAATCGATGAAGCTGCGTCTGGCCAGCGCGACGACGCTGATCGACCTGGGAGCGATCGCCGAACTCAAGGGCATCACGGTCAGCGCCGACTCGGTGACGATCGGCGCGATGACCTCGCACGCCGACGTTGCCGGCTCGGCGGACGTACGCAAGGTGATCCCGGCGCTGGCCGGGCTGGCGCACGTGATCGGCGACCAGATGGTGCGCACGATGGGCACGATCGGCGGATCGCTGGCCAACTCCGATCCGGCGGCCGACTATCCGGCCGCCGTGCTGGCGCTGGACGCGAGTATCCGGACCGACCGGCGCACGATCCGCGCCGACGATTTCTTCCTGGGCTTGTACGAAACCGCGCTCGAGCCGGGCGAGATCATCGTGTCGGTCACGTTCCCGATCCCGCGGGCGGCCGCATACGAGAAGTTCCGCCAGCCGGCCTCGCGCTTCGCGCTGGTCGGCGTGTTCGTCGCGCAGACCAGCAGCGGCGTTCGGGTAGCGGTGACCGGCGCCAAGAGCTGCGTGTTCCGTTCGCCCGAGCTGGAGGCCGCGCTGGACGCGCAGTTCACGCCCGAGGCCGCGGCAGCGGTGAAGATCGGCGAAGAGGACATCAACGGCGACCTGCATGGCAGCCCTCGGTACCGGGCCGCGATGATCAGCGTGATGGCCAGCCGGGCCGTCGCCAAGGCGCTGCAGACTTAGGGCCTCCTGCGCCAGGCCATCGACCGCCGGCGCGCGACGCTGATCGCGCGCGGTTCAGTATAGGATTCCGGCCTGATGACCGACGATTCCTCCCCGTACGACCCGACGTCGCCGTTGCACGCGCCGTTGCACACGCCGCCATCCGCGTCACTGCTGCGCCCCGACCCCGTGGCAACGATCGACGAGTTGATCGATCGGCTGGGCGCGCAGGACTACATCGTCGACCGGCGCCTGGCCACCGTGTTGTTCCTCGCGCTGCGCATGCAGCGCCCGTTGTTCCTGGAGGGCGAGGCCGGCGTCGGCAAGACCGAGCTGGCCAAGGCGACGGCCGCGGCGCTGGGCACGACGCTGATCCGGCTGCAATGCTACGAAGGCCTGGACATCCAGCAGGCGGCCTACGAATGGAACGCCGGTCGCCAGCTCGTCGAGATCCGGCTGGCCGAAGCACTGCACGAGACCAACCGCGAACGGCTGGTGCGCGACATCTACCGACGAGAGATGCTGATCGAGCGTCCGTTGCTGCGCGCGCTGACCCAGCCGGTCGCGCCGGTGCTGCTGATCGACGAACTGGACCGCGCCGACGAGCCGTTCGAGGCGTTCCTGCTCGAAGTCCTGGCCGAGTATCAGTTGACGATTCCCGAGCTGGGCGCGATCCGGGCCGCGCATCCGCCGATCGTCATCATCACGTCGAACCGCACGCGCGAGATCCGCGACGCGCTCAAGCGCCGGTGCCTGTACCACTGGGTCGCGTTCCCGAACGCCGAACGCGAACTGCGGATCGTCCATCGGCGCGCGCCGGGCGCATCGGATGCGCTGGCGCGCCAGGCCGTCGACGTCGTCCAGCGGATGCGCAGGCTCGATCTGTTCAAGGCGCCGGGCGTGGCCGAAACGATCGACTGGGCCAACGCGTTGATCGCGCTGAACGTGCTCGCGCTCGAACCCGATGCGGTCCGCGACACGCTGGGCGTGCTGCTCAAGTATCAGGAGGACATCGACACGATGCTCGATGGCGAGGGAGCCGAACTGATGCGGCTGCTGCGCGAGGCCACCATGACGCAGGCGGGCGGCGAGGCCGCTTGAACGCCGCAATGCCCCGCACCGAGCAGCCGATGCGCAGCCGTTTCGCCGACAACGTCGTGCACTTCTCGCGTGTGCTGCGCGATGCCGGCCTGCCGGTCGGCACCGAGCGCACGCTGGCCGCGCTGCGAGCGTTGCAGATCGTCGGGCTCGACGATCGCGAGCGGGTCCACGCGGCGTTGTCGGCCGTGCTGATTGACCGGCACGAGCACCAGCCGTTGTTCGATAGCGCGTTCGCGGCGTTCTGGCGCGACCCGAAGCTGCTCGAACGGCTGATGTACCTGACGCTGCCGAAGATCGAAGGCCGTTCGCCGACGCCGGAGCCCAAGCGCTCGCGCCGCCTCGACGAGGCGCTGAGCGCGCCGCCCGTGCCCCAAACGCCGCCATCCGAGCGGGCCGGCGAGGACGGCGGCGAAGTCGAGCTCGACATGGCGATGACGTTCTCCGAACGCGAGCGCCTGCGCACGACCGACTTCGAGTCGATGAGCGGCGACGAGTACCGCGAAGCGCTGCGCCTGGCCGCGCTGCTGCCGCTGATGCTCGAACCGATCCGCCAGCGGCGCCAGCGCCCGTCGACGCGCGGCCGCATCGACCTGCGCGCGATGCTGCGGGCGAGCGCGCGCGATCCCGCCTGCGCCACGCTGCACTACCGCCGGGCCTGCCAACGCCCGCCGCCGCTGGTGATCCTGTGCGACATCTCGGGATCGATGCAGCGCTATTCGCGGATCTTCCTGCACTGGGCGCATGCGCTGACGCGCACGGCGGCACGCGTCGAGACGCTGACGATGGGCACGCGTCTGACGCGGATCACCCGGCTGCTGCGCGAGCGCGACGTCGACGAGGCGCTGGCGGCCGCCGGCCGCCGGGTATCCGACTGGGCCGGCGGGACGCGACTGGGGCCATGCCTGCGCGCGTTCAACCACGACTGGGCGCGGCGGCTGCTCGTCGGCAACGCGACCGTTCTGTTGCTGACCGACGGATTGGACCGCGACGATGCCGGCGAACTGGCGCGCGAGGGGCGGCGGCTGCGCGGCTACGCGCACCGTGTCGTGTGGCTGAACCCGCTGCTGCGCTTCGACGGATTCGAGCCCCGGGCAGCCGGCGTGCGCGCGCTGTTGCCGCATGTGGACGCGTTCGTGCCGGCCCATGACCTGAACAGCCTCGCCGACGTGTCGACGCGGCTGCGCGATCCGGATGCCTTCGCGCGCACGCGCGCGTTCCAGGCCGCTGCCGCGGCCCACGGGCGCGAGCGGATGCGCGCCGGGCATATCCTCCCCTCCGCTACTCCCCGTTGAAGGGCTTCCACCATGGAACTGACTGGCCAGCAACTGATTCCCGCCACGCTCGACATCACGTGGGTCGCCTTGAACGATCCCGACACGTTGAAATCCTGCATCACCGGATGTGAATCGATCGAGAAGACCAGCGAAAGCGACTACGCGGTCGTCATGGCCGTCAAGATCGGCCCGGTCAACGCGAAGTTCAAAGGCAAGCTGACGCTGACCAACCTGCAACCACCACAGGCGTATTCGATCGTGTTCGAGGGCCAGGGCGGGATCGCCGGATTCGGCAAGGGTTCGGCCAACGTCAAGCTGACGCCGCTCGACCATCGGACCCAGCTCGACTACGCGGCGATCGCCCAGGTCGGCGGCAAGATCGCGCAGATCGGTTCGCGGCTCGTCGACGCCGCCGCCCGCAAGATCGCCGATGAGTTCTTTACCGCCCTGAACAAGCGGCTCGGCGGCGGCGCGCCCGGGTCGGCGGTCGCACCGGGTGCCTCGGGTGGGACCGGCACCGTTGCCGCCGCGACCGGCGGCAGCGGGGTGGGGGGTGTCGAGGCCGCGCCGTGGGTCTGGCCGACCGCGGCCGCCAGCGCGGACGGCGGGGTGGCCGCCACCGCGGTGCAAACCGGGGCGAAGGAAGCGAGCGCCGACGAAACCGACGCCAAGTCGAGTTGGTTCAGCCGGCTGCGCAGCAAGCTTTGAACGGCGGCGACAGCGAATCGGGATTGCCCCGCTGGGTGTGGTGGGTGATCGCCGTGGCGATCGTCGTGCTGGTCGTCCGGTTCGCCGGCTGAGCCGACCGCACCGGCCGCACCGGCCGCACCGGTCAAGGGACCATCGGGCCGCGCCCCCACGCGGCCCGGCCGACAGGAGTCGAACACATGGACAGCCTGGATCTACTCGTCCTGAAGCAGGCCCGCGATTGGACCGCGGCGGGTCGGCCGGTATGGCTCGTCACCGTCATCGAGACCTGGGGCTCGGCGCCCCGCCCGCCCGGCGCGCTGCTGGCCCTGCTCGATGACGGGCAGGTGGTCGGATCGGTATCGGGCGGCTGCGTCGAGGACGACCTGATCGAACGCGTCCGGACCGGCGAGCGAGTGTCCCACCCCTCGCAGATCACGTACGGCGTCAGCAAGGAGGAGGCGGCCCGTTTCGGCCTGCCGTGCGGCGGTACGCTGCGGCTGGTGCAGGAACCGGTGGGTGCCACGGACTGGATCGACGAAGTGCTCGACAGCGCGGCGCGACACCAGCTCGTGGCCCGCGTGCTGGACCTGGACACCGGCGCCACGACGATCGAGCAGGCCGGGCGCGGCGAGGCCTTCTCGTTCGACGGGCACCGGATGCGCCAGGTCTTCGGCCCGCGCTGGCGCCTGCTGGTGATCGGCGCCGGCCAGTTGTCGCGGACGCTGGCCGAGATGGCGCAGGCGCTGGATTTCGAGGTGATCGTCTGCGATCCGCGCGAGGAGTACTCGGCCACCTGGGCGGTGCCGAATACGCTGTTTCGCAGCGACATGCCGGACGACGCGGTGCTGGATCTGCAGCTCGATCCGCACAGCGCGGTCGTGGCCGTCACGCACGACCCGAAGCTGGACGACCTGGCACTGCTCGAGGCGCTCCAGTCCCCGGCGTTCTACGTCGGTGCGCTGGGCTCGCGCCGGAACACGGCGGCGCGCAAGGAACGGCTCAAGCTGTTCGACCTGAGCGACGACGCGATCGCGCGGCTGCATGGCCCGATCGGGCTGGACCTGGGCTCGAAGACGCCGGCCGAGATCGCCGTGTCGGTGCTGGCCGAGATCATCGCGGTCCGCAATGGCATCGCGCTCGTGCAGAAAAAACCGCCGCAGCAGGATGAGCTGGCGGCCGAAACGACGGATACCTGCGTGATCGCGCCGCCATCGCACTGACGAGGGCGCACTTGGGCCAGGTAGACGATCGGCACCTCCAGCGAATTGTCCAGGGCGACGAACACCAGATCGCCCTTGACTACGCCCAGGGAATGCAGAGCGGCAGCCGCATGGCGCCGTGTCCAGCCCGTCAGGCCGACGCCTTAGCTTGTCAGGCTCATGGCGTCACCGCCGTGCAAACGAATTCGACCGGCCCCGTCATTACCGCATGGAAGGCGGCATCGAATGACACATCAAGCGAGCCGCCCGGCATGTGGACCTTGATCGAAGCGTCGCACAGCCCTAGCTTGTGCGCCACCGCCGACGCCGCGACGGACGAACTGCCCGACGCCGTGGTGTAGCCCGCACCGCGTTCCCATATCTGCAAGGCGATATTGCCGCGGTCGATCACCGTCAGGAACTGGACGTTGGTTCTGTTCTTGAACCAGGGGTGCCGCTCGATCAGCGGACCGAAGCGATGCACGTCCGTCTCCGGCGACGTGCTGTCGAGCACGATGCAGTGTGGGTTGCCAACGGAAGCGCCACAGACGGTGAACCCTGCGTCCGGCAAGGGCAGCCGCTCTCTGATGACCTCACGCCCTTCGCCGGTGATGCCGGCGTCTTCGCTCCAGAAGCTGACGGCCCCCATCTCGACACGGACGATGTCGCCACCTTGCATCACCACGCATCCGACCTTGCCGCCCAAGGTTTCCAGACTGAATGGCGTGTCCTGGTCTACCAGGCCTTCGTCGTACAGGAAGCGGCAGAAGATGCGGATCCCGTTGCCACTCTTTTCCGCCTCTGAGCCATCGGGATTGAAGATACGCAGACGAAAGTCGGCGGTCTGCGAGGGCAGCGGCCCCAACAGCAAACCATCGGATCCGACCCCTTTGTGTCGATCGCAGACCTGGCGCGCGGCCTCCGCGGGGGTGGGCGTCCCCAGCTCTGCCAGCCTTGTGACGAGGTAGTCGTTGCCCAGCCCGTGGTATTTCTTCAGCTTCATGGTCTTCCTGGCGAATTGGTTGTCTGGTGTGAAGCCCACTGCCTGCAATCCACGCTCGACAAACGATCCCCGCAGGCTGTCGTCCATCGTGGGAAATTTTGCACCAGTAAAGCTGGAGGTGGTCGTTCATAGCCGCTCACGACCAGCTTGACCTGATGGTCCTTGGCCGCATCCAGCAATGCACTGCCCGCAGGACAGGGCTCGGCATCCGCGAACCCGACATAGTTACCCAGCAAAGCGCCGTCGCCCTGGGCCTGCCGCCTCCAAGAGACCGCACACCAGAAGCGCATGCCCGGGCGCTCCTGCCCCGACTCCTGCATCGCCAACATCAGCGCGGCACTGAGGACGGCATTGGGCAACACGCCATGGTGCGCACAGGCCTCTTGAAAGGCGCTCCAGCATGCCGTGGAGATGCGCGAACGATGCACGGCGGTCGACCTCGCTCCGGCCTGTCTGGCGGCCAGCACGGGTACGCCATTTGAGGGGGGCTCGATCGTCTGCGGGAAGCTGTCGATGGTGCCAGGCAGCACCCTGCCGGGCTCGTCTTCGATATCGACCCGGGCCATCAGTTCGTCCAGCCACGCCATGCGACAGCTCCACTAAGCGCTGCCCTCGGTCGGGCGACGCAACCGTCGCGGCAGCGGCCGATCAGGGCCTATGGGGCTTATGGGACTTATGGGACTTATGGGACTTATGAGGCCGACGTGCGGCCGGCCGCGCGTAGACGATCAGGTGTTCTGCACGACGATCGGCGGCATCTTCAGCGACATGTCGCGCGAGCGCACGGCCACCTGGACCGCGACGCGGCGCGCGATCTCGCGGTAGCGGTCGGCCAGGTCGCTCTGCGGCTCGGCGACCATCGTCGGGCGCCCCGAATCGGCCTGTTCGCGGATCCGGATGTCCAGCGGCAGGCCGCCCAGGTACTCGACGCCGTACTCGGCCGCCATCTTCTCGCCGCCGCCGTGGCCGAAGATGTGTTCGACGTGGCCGCAGTTCGTGCAGCGGTGCATCGCCATGTTCTCGACGATGCCCAGGATCGGCACGCCGACCTTCTCGAACATCTTCAGGCCCTTGCGCGCGTCGAGCAGCGCGATGTCCTGCGGCGTCGTCACGATGACGGCGCCGGTGACCGGGATCTTCTGCGACAGCGTCAGGTGGATGTCGCCGGTTCCAGGCGGCATGTCGATGACCAGGTAGTCCAGATCGCGCCAGTCGGTCTGCTTGAGCAGTTGCTCGAGCGCCTGCGTGACCATCGGCCCGCGCCAGACCATCGGCGTGTCCTGCTCGATCAGGAAGCCGATCGACATCGCCTGGATGCCGTGGCCGGTCATCGGCTCCATCGACTTGCCGTCGGCGCTGTGCGGCCGCCCGCTGATGCCGAGCATCGTCGGCTGCGACGGCCCGTAGATGTCGGCGTCGAGCATGCCGACGCTGGCACCCTCGTCGGCCAGCGCCAGCGCGAGGTTGACCGCCGTGGTGCTCTTGCCGACGCCGCCCTTGCCGGACGCGACGGCGATGATGTTCTTGACGTTGGGCAGGACCTTCAGGCCCCGCTGCACCGCATGCGCGACGATGCGCTGGAACACGTTGGCGCTGACGTTGCGCACGCCGGGCAGCGCGCGCAGCGCCTCGACGACCTGGCGGCGGATCTCGGCGATCTGCGTGCGCGCCGGATAGCCGAGTTCGACGTCGACCGACACGTCGGCCCGCCCGTCGCCGGACGGATCGATCCGCAGGTTGCGCGCCGAACGGCTGCTGACCAGATCCTTGCCGGTGTTCGGATCGACGATGCCGGCCAAGGCCTGCTGAAGGGATTCCTGGGTGACGCTCATCTTGCGGGGGCCGATCGGCGGAGGAAGCTGTACGAAAAAGCGTGTACGAAAAAGCGAGGGACAACAAAGCCAGGTACGAACGCTCGCGGCACGGAACCAGGCGCGAAAACATACGCGGAACGAACCAGTTTAGACGATCCCGCGCGCGCGCATCTCAAAGCCCCTGTTCGGGGCATCGGACCGGCGAGTAAACTGTCCGGCTGAATCGCTCCTTTCGCCTGCCCGTCCCATGAAGCGTCGCTTGTTCGTCACCACCGCCCTGCCTTATGCCAATGGTTCGTTCCATATCGGCCACATCATGGAGTACATCCAGGCCGACATCTGGGTCCGGTTCCAGCGGATGCGGGGGCACGAAGTGCATTTCGTCGGTGCCGACGACGCCCATGGCGCGCCGATCATGCTCAAGGCCGAGGCCGAGGGCATCACGCCCGAGGAACTGGTCGCGCGCGTCGCGGCCGAACGTCCGCAATACCTGAACGGCTTTCACATCTCGTTCGACAACTGGCACTCGACGCATTCGCCGGAGAACACCGAGCTGTCGCAGTCGATCTACCGGGCCTTGCGCGAGCAGGGACTGATCGTCGAAAAAACGATCGACCAGTTCTTCGACCCGGTCAAGGGCATGTTCCTGGCCGACCGGTACATCAAGGGCACCTGTCCCAAGTGCGGCGCCGCCGACCAGTACGGCGATTCGTGCGAAGTGTGCGGTTCGGTGTACGCGCCGACCGACCTGAAGGACCCGTATTCGACGCTGACCGGCGCCGTACCGGTGCTCAAAAGCTCGCAGCACCACTTCTTCAAGCTGTCCGATCCGCGCTGTGTCGAGTACCTGCGCGGCTGGACGCAGGACGGCCGCCTGCAGCCCGAGGTCGCGAACAAGGCGCGCGAGTGGCTGGACGGCGAGCAGGGCCTGGGCGACTGGGACATCTCGCGCGACGCGCCCTACTTCGGCATCCCGATCCCGGACCTGAAGGACAAGTACTTCTACGTGTGGCTCGACGCGCCGATCGGCTACCTGGCCAGCCTGAAGAACCATTTCGACAAGCGCCGGGCGGCCGGCCAGACGACGCTGACCTTCGAGGCGTTCCTCGACGACCCGGCCGTCGAGCAGTACCACTTCATCGGCAAGGACATCATCACGTTCCACACGCTGTTCTGGCCGGCGATGCTGAAGTTCTCGGGCCACAAGGTGCCGGACGCGGTGTTCGTCCACGGTTTCGTGACCGTCAGCGGCGAGAAGATGAGCAAGTCGCGCGGCACCGGACTGTCGCCGCTGCGCTACCTGCAGATCGGCATGAACGCCGAGTGGCTGCGCTACTACCTGGCCGCCAAGCTCAATGGCCGCGTCGAAGATATCGACTTCAACCCCGACGACTTCATCGCGCGGGTCAACAGCGACCTGATCGGCAAGTACGTCAACATCGCCAGCCGCGCGGCGCGCTTCGCGTCGGCGGCGCCGTTCGACGGGCGGCTCGCCGCGCCGGGGCCGTGGCCGTACCAGACCAATGCCGCCCAACTGGCCGATTCGGTCGCCGAGCTGCTGGAAACGCGCGAGTACGGCAAGGCGCTGCGCGAGATCATGGCGTTCGCCGACGAGGTCAACCAGCACTTCGACGCGCAGGCCCCCTGGAAGGCGGTCAAGGCCGGTCCCGAGGGCCAGGCGCTCGCGCACCGCGCCTGCACGCAGGCGCTCAACGCGTTCAAGCTGCTGACCGTGTGCCTGAAACCGATCCTGCCTGCCGTGTCGGCCCAGGCCGAAGCATTCCTGAACGTCAAGCCGCTGACCTGGCAAGACGCGATACAGCCGCTGCCCGAAGGTCACCAGATCCGACCGTACTCGCACCTGATGAGCCGTGTCGAGGCGCGCCAACTGGACGCGCTGTTCGAGAGCGCTGCCGCGGCCCCAGCGGCGGCGACCGGCGATGCCGGCCAGGGCTCGTCACCCGCCAAGGCGGCGAAGGGCACGCAAGGCGCGAAGGAGGCGAAGGCCGCCAAACCGGCCGCATCGGCGGACTCCGCCGCCGAGCCGACCGGCAATGGCGCCGCCGTCATCGGCATCGACGACTTCGCCAAGGTCGACCTGCGCATCGCGCGCGTCACGGCGGCCGAAGCGGTCGACGGGTCGGACAAGCTGCTGAAGCTGACGCTCGACTGCGGCGAGGCCGAACCGCGCACCGTCTTCTCCGGCATCAAGTCCGCGTATCGCCCCGAGCAGCTCGTCGGCCGCCTGACCATCGTCGTCGCCAACTTGGCACCCCGCAAGATGAAGTTCGGCGTCTCGGCCGGCATGGTGCTGGCCGCCTCCGGCGACACCGATGCCGGCGGCATATTCCTCATCGATGCCGACGAGGGCGCCCAACCCGGCATGCAG
>JAKPAM010000259.1 GCA_029779435.1 Pseudomonadota bacterium
CGCGTGATCACCGGTCAAGTCCTCGAGGAGCGACAGGCCTGCCGCTCGCAGTTGCTCGCCGAGCCTGTCCGGATCGAAGCCGGACAGGAATGCTTCGCCCGCCGAAGACACGTCCGCCTTCAGTTCGCGGAACGCTTCTGCCACGAGCGCATCGGGATCAAGAACCCTCTGGTCGACGTAGTTGAAGACCAGTTCGCTTCCCGCTGGCGCGCATGACGCGATCTCCCTGAAGGCAGAGAGATTCGCTTCCTGGGTAAGGTACATCGTCACGCCGAGCCATGAGAAGAACGTCGAGCGAGTGGGTTGAAATGAAGAACGAGCCAGGGCCTTGCCCAGCGCCTCCGTCGAAAGGTCGGCAGCGATGAATTCGGCGGATGCCGACGCATCGATGCCGCATTCCGTCAAGCGTTGTCGCTTCATCGCTTGCGTCGCGGGATGGTCTATTTCGTAGACGGTCAGTTTCGCGGCCCAGCGGGGTCGTCGATACGCGAAGCTGTCGAAGCCGGCACCGATGATCACGTACTGCGCGGCCCCTCGTTCGACGGCTGCCTCCAGCGCATCCTCCGCATAGCGAGCCCGGGTGATCACATCGGCGTAGGCGGCATTCGCACGCAGCGACTGGCCGAGCGCCGCGGCGGGGGCAGCCGCCGCTTTGACCCGCGCAGGCGGGGGCATGCCGTCGAGAACACGTTGGTGCAGCGCTGCGCGCACGGTCTCTGGAATCAGTCGATCACCCCAATCGTCATCCAGCAGCGGGGCGGGGTCATGGCGCGAATGCAGCGCGCGCATCAGCGACGTGGCGACGGCTGTGCGACTGGCGTCAAGTGGGTTCAATGCGCTCTCCGGAATTCAGGAAACGCGCAGTTTCAAGCCTCGCGATCATTCTGTACAGTGCATTGTTCTCAATGAATACATGCACGAAATGAACTCTCCCGATCTCAACCTTCTTGCCGCACTGGATGCTTTGTTGACTACCGGCAGCGTTGCCGCAGCGGCTCGACGCATGAACCTGAGCGCACCTGCGATGAGCCACACACTGGCCAGAATCCGCGATGCACTGGACGATCCGATTCTGGTGCGCGCTGGCCAGAAGTTGATACCGACGCCTCGCGCGCAGGAGATGCGTGCACCCGTGCGACGCTTGATCGCCGAAGCGGTCGCGCTGATGCAGCCCGATGGAGGGCTGGACCTGAGTCGAGTGCAGCGCGAGTTCATCGTCCGGTCGCCTGAAGGGATGGGCATCATCTACGGCGCGGCCTTGCTTACGGAGATCCAGCGAGAAATTCCGCTGGCGACTTTGCGCTTTGTTCCGGAAAGCGACGGCGACTCGATGGCCCTGCGCGAAGGCCGCATCGATCTGGATGTCGGTATCGTGCAGGACGCAGGGCCCGAGGTGAAGACCGCGCCACTTTACGAGCAACGCATCGTGGGAGTCGCCAAGGCCGGACATGGCTTGTTGGCAGGCCGATTGACGCCGAAGCGGTTCTGTACCGAGAAGCATGTGAGCATCGCTCAGCGAGGGCGGAGCAAGGAAGCGGTGGATGCCTTGCTCGCGGATATCGGATGTGCAAGACGCATCGTGCTGACCGTGCCGAGTGCTTATGGGGCGCTGATGGCCGCGGCCCGTTCATCGTTGATCGCCTGCGTCCCCGAGCCTCTCGCACGCACGGTGGCTGGCGCGCTGGGGTTGGAGATCTTCAAGCTGCCCGTGGCTATTCCTGCCGAGCAGGTGGTTCAAGCTTGGCATCCTCGCGTTGATGCCGAGCCGGCTCACCAGTGCCTGCGCCGCTGTGTGGCTTCGTTGTCGGGTAGCGCAACGTTCGGCCCGCTTGGACGACGCTCGCTGGCGGGACACAACGCGCTCCTGTCGTAGCATTCCGTTCCGCGCCGCGGCCAGAAGACGTCGAAGCCATCATCGGCCAGGCGAGAGGTCGAGCGGCTGAATCGATCAGCGCAGCACGTCGCTGGGAGCGTCGAGGCAGTGAGTGCCCGACACGAATCGGCGCGGGGCGTGACGCCGAACGGCGGAGGCAGCGACCGGTTGGTGTAGCCTGACGCCGAAAGTCGGAACGAGCGTACATCACCGAGGCAAGCAATGAGAAATTCGTCGGAGACCGCAGACCCTTCTTCGCTCATCGATGAAGTCGAGAACTTCTATCAGGAATATATCGGCTCGTTCAACAGCGGCGATCTGCAGACTTATTGCCGGTGTTTCGATGATCGAAGCGCGTTCCTGAAGCGTGACGTCTTCAACGTCCTTCAAGCGGGTCCGGCGTTGGAGAGCCATGCGCGGGCGCTCAGGAAACGTCTGATCGACAGTGGCTGGGCCCGCACGGAGATCCTCGCCAGGCGCGTCTGGCTGATCGAACCCGAAATGGCCACGATCGTCGCGGATCTGCGTCGCGTCAACCAGTCGGGTACCGAGTACGAGCGCGCGCGCTGCATGTACCTGGTGGTGCGGAATGAAGGCCGATGGCGGATCCGGAGCACGACGGTTTCCGTCCGCGCGCTGGCGGCCAGCGATGGCCTGCTGACCGGAGATTCCTCCGCTGACGCCTGAAACGCCTATCGCCCCTGCGATTCGCGATACCGCGCATTGATCTGGTCGTGGCGCAGCCGTATTTCCGGCGGCCATTGCGCCTTGATCCAGGACAGCACGGCAATGATGTCCTGATCGCTCAGCACGCCGTCGTAGACGGGCATGGCCGTACGGTAATCGGGTTGGCCGATCAGTTTGGCGAGGCCGTATTTGGTCATCGCGAACAACTGATCATCGGGGTGATGCCAGGTATGGCCGCTCGGATCATGAGGCGGCGCGGGCAGCAGGCCGTCGGACCCGCGTTCGCGCCAGTCGGGCTGTCCCTCCCCTTGCGCGCCATGGCAGCTCGCGCAGTGCTCGGCATAGATGCGGGCACCGGTGGCGACGAGCTTGGCGTCGTTGGGGCGCAGCGTGGGCGTCGAAGACGATTCATCCCGAAGGAAATAGAGCGCTCCTGCCGCGATCAGTACGACGAGTCCCGCTCCGAGAACGAAAGCCAGCGATCTCGATTTCATGGTGTAACGTGGGTTGAACGCCCGAGTCTAGCCGACTTCGCGTCATTGTCCTCCGGTCAGCAACAAACAGTTCACGCGGCCGTTGCTTCGTCCGCGGGCAGCGCGCCCAGATGCGCCAGCGCTTCGCGCAGCGTATCGAGCTGGCGCTGGTCGGCTCGCCGGCTGCGGCTGATCGCGGCGGCCAGCAGGAAGCCCTCATGCCGCAGCCCGGCGCGCAGGCACGCGTGCACGGCCCGCAGCGCGGTCGCGATCGTGATCGCGTCGCCGCCCGTTTCGAACAGCGCCAGCATCCGTTCGCCCGCCGGTCGGCGCACGACGGCATCGGCATCGCGCGGCAGGCGGTCGAGGTCGAAGATGGCGGCCAGCAGCGGCGCATCCGGATGGTCCTTGAGCCGCTGAGCCTGCATCGCATGCAGCGAACTGGCCGCGTGATCGCGTCCCTGCGCCTGCAGTACTTCGATCAGTTCGGCTCGATCCTCGATCGATTCGGGCGAGCCTTCATGGCTGTGATGGTCGACCCAGCGCAGCGCGGCTTCGGCGCGGTGCAGATCGCCGGTCTGACGGGCGAGCTTGCCGGTACGCCGCATCCGCGAGGTCGACGGATCGATCTGCGAGGTCAGGCGATCCAGCGTGGCGAGCGCGTCGGCCGCGCGCCCTTCCCGTTCGCGGATCACCGACAACAGTTCCAGCGAATCGAGGTGGCGAGGGTTGGCGTCGATCGCACGTTGCAGCAGCACGCCCGCATCGTCCAGACGGCCTTGGTGCACACGGATCTGCGCGAGCCGGCACAGCGCCCAGGCCGGCTTGCCCACGTTGAGCGCACGCCGCGCGAATGATTCGGCGGCGGCCAGTTCGCCAGCGTGCAGCAGCCACTCGGAGGCGATCCGGTTGGCCGCCTGCTGCAGCGCCGGGTTGCTGCTACCGATCAGTTGCGCCTGCAGATCGACCGCCGTCGCGTCCCGCATGGCCATCGCGTTGAACAGCGGGTCGAACGCCCGCTTGTGCAGCCAGGCGCGCACGATCCGATCGATCGACTCGTCGGAGGCCAGCGGCCGCAGCAGGCAGCAGTCGGGCTCGAATTCGGCGACCGACATGACGGCCTGCGCGGTACGGTCGCGGGTGATGACGACGACCATCGTCGACGGCGGCAGCGCGCTTTGGCGACGGGCGTCGTCGCATAGATGATGCGCGAGCCCGCCATCGCCCAGGTCCTGCTCGCAGGCCAGGATGTCGAAGCGTCGCGCGCGCAGGCAGAGCAGCCCGTCGTCGACGGTATCGGCTGCCGCGATCGACGTGACGCCGACGCGCGTCAGCAACTCGCGCATGGCCGCTTCGCTTGCGCTCGGCCGCATGACGATCAACGCGGAAATGCCGGGCGGCAGCGGCTCGCCGGCCCACGCGCTGGCGGGGCGGGATCCGGTATCGA
The DNA here is from genome assembly GCA_029779435.1 of Pseudomonadota bacterium. Classification (GTDB taxonomy): domain Bacteria; phylum Pseudomonadota; class Gammaproteobacteria; order Burkholderiales; family Burkholderiaceae_E; genus JAKPAM01. The sequence continues at coordinate 4,481 of JAKPAM010000259.1, forward strand.
GGTCGATCGAATCGGGCTCGGGCATCGGGCGGACGTCGTCGCCCTGGCATGGCAACGATTCGGGTTCGGATGCCTTCCGTTATCGTCAGCCGATGAGCCCGCTTGAGCGGGGCGCCATGCGGCACCGAGTCCACCTGCCGTGCGGCAGACCGGCGGTGGCCTGTCGGGAACGACCGGCCCGTCCCGGGTGTCAGCCGACGACGGCCTCGCTGACCAGCATGATCGGTGCGACCGTCGTGTAGTTCTTGACGTCGGCGCCGATCTCTTTCCCGTGCGGCGCCATCGACGAACGGAATGCGTCGACGCTATCGAAGAACAGCGTGCCGATCGCATGGAACGGGGTCGGCGAACCGGGCGCGGCACCGCTGACGCCTTGATCGATCGTGTACTTCAGGCAGGCGGCACCGAGCTTGGCCTTGACCATCGGCATGTGGGAATCGCGGTAGTAATCGAGATCGAAGCGACTGCCTTCCGTGGCCGGATAGAGGATGCTGACCTTGATCATCGTCGTCTCCTGCGCGAGGCGGCTGCGTGGCGGGCCTCGTCGTGGTGGTCTGTGTGCGGCGGTATCACCGGCATCCGTCGCGCACGCGGTCGATGCGAGCGGACGCCAAGAATGGCGAATGGCCGAAGGGGAAATGAATGGATGGAGGCGCGGGCCGGAGTCGAACCGGCCTGGAAGGATTTGCAGTCCTCTGCATAACCGCTTTGCTACCGCGCCAAGCCTTCTATTATGCCATGGGATGTCCATGGTTGGCTATCGGAGGGGCGCGAACCGATCGCCGGTGCCGCGCCCCGCATCCGGGTTGACGCCCGTCGCTCCGGTCGCGACGATAGGGTCCGGAACGAGCCTGAAGCCCACCCTGACAAACCCGAGACACCCCCCCATGATCAAGATCGTTTTCTGCCTGAAGCGTTTGCCGAGCCTGTCCCGCGCCGAATTCCACGACTACTGGCGCAACCGGCACGCGCCGCTCGTCGCCCGGCACGCGGCGGTGCTGGGCATCCACCGCTACGTGCAATGCCATACGATGGACGATGCGACCTTCGCGAAGGCCGCCGGCGTGCGGGGCGGACTCCCTCCTTATGACGGCGTCGCGGAACTCTGGATATCGGATGCGCCGTCGCAGGGGACGCCCGAAGAACGGCGCCTGGCGAGCCAGGCGCTCCTCGAGGACGAGCGACGCTTCATCGATCTCGATGCGTCGCCTCTGTTCTACGCGCAGGAGAACGTGGTCATCGACGGACAGGTCTGACGCGGCAGCCCCAGCGCCTTCGCGCGATCCCACGATGGCTTCCCGTGCCAGCCGGCTGCTCCGGCTGCTCGATGTCCTGCACGACCGCCGCCGTCCGGTGGCGGCGGCGACGCTCGCGGCCGATCTCGGCGTCAGCCTGCGCACCATCTATCGCGACATCGCGACGCTACGCGAGCAAGGCGCGGACATCGCCGGGGATCCCGGCATCGGGTACCAGATGCGGCCCGGCTTCCTGCTGCCGCCGTTGATGTTCAGCCACGACGAACTGGAAGCGCTGGTCCTCGGCGCCCGCTGGGTCCGCGGGCTAGCGGACGACGAACTGGCCAAGGCCGCGGATTCGGCGATGGCGCGGATCACCGCGACGCTGCCCGCTGCGCTGCGCACATCGGTCGAGACCAGCGGCCTGTTCGTGCCGCGGATGTCCACCCCGCAGGCGCCCGAGCCCTGGTTGCCGACGCTGCGCCAGGCCATTCGCAACGAGGAAAGGCTGCGCATGGACTACGTCGATGCCGACGGCCAATCGACCCGGCGCATCGTCTGGCCGTTCGCGATGGCGTTCCTGGGTTCCGACACCCGGCTGTTCGCGGCCTGGTGCGAGTTGCGCGCGGATTTCCGGCACTTCCGCGCCGAGCGCGTCGTCACGATCGATGCGGTCGGCGAGCGGTATCCGGTCCGCCGGCACGTGCTGATCCGCCGCTGGCGCGAGGCCGAGCAGAACCGACACGCGACGGGTAGCGCCGATCGCTGCTGACAGGGTCAGGTAGCGGTCGGTGTGATTCGCGATAGGACGGGTCGACGCTCCCAGGCGGGTCGATCGCCCGAATGCGGCCCGGTGCGGATGAGGGCCGGGCATGACATCCGGGTTGACGCCAACCACCCGAGCCGCGACGATACCTCCCCCACCGATGCCTCGAAGCCCTCCGCGCATGCAGGAAGCCGATCCCCGTTCCGGCGCCGGCCTGGCCCGCCGGCTCCGATTGCAGCAGCTCGCGATCTTCGTGCGGGTGCTCGAAGCCGGCTCGGTGCTCGCGGCCTCACGAGACCTGGCGATGACGCAGCCGGCCATCAGCAAGTCGATCCAGGATCTCGAAGACCAGATCGGCATGGCGCTGTTCGAGCGCACGAAGCGCGGCATGCGGCTGACCGGCTTCGGCGAGGTCTTCGAGACCCACGCGAGGATGATGCTCTCGCAGCTTCGCTACCTGTCCGAAGACCTGGTTTCGTGGAAGACGGGGGTCTCCGGCCACCTCGTCGTCGGCACGCTGATCGCCGCGTCCGGCACCATCGTTCCCCGCGCGCTCGGCCATTTGCGACGGATGGCGCCCGACCTCAAGGTCACGATCAAGGTCGGCAGCAATTCCACGCTGTTCCCGATGCTGCTGAAGGGCGAGGTCGATATCGTCCTCGGCATCCTGCCCGAAAACGTCGCGACGTCGATCCCCGAGCAACCCGGCTCGTCGCCGCTCAAGCACGTCGCGTTGTACGAGGACGGACTGAACGTCGTGCTGGCCGCCGGGCATCCGCTGGCGGCGCGGCCTTCCGTATCGCTGGCGCAGCTGCATGGGCTGGCGTGGATCATTCCCACCCAGGATTCGGCCAATTACCGCGCCGCCCAGGATTTCTTCACCCGCCAGAAATACCCGATTCCGGAGCGGGTGATCGAA
>JAKPAM010000263.1 GCA_029779435.1 Pseudomonadota bacterium
CACCCCCACCACGACACTAGGGACGGATGCGACGGCCGGGCGGAATTGATCAGCGCGCCCCTAATACCGCGGAAACGTCACCCGGATGCGCGTACCGGGGCCGCCCGACAGTGGCTCGCCAACTTCGATCCGGGCGCGGTGCGCGTTGACGATCTCCTTGACGATCGCCAACCCGAGGCCGCTGCCACCCTGCGGGCTCGACAGGCCGCGGTAGAAGCGCTCGAACACCTTCTGGCGCTCGACGGGCGGGATGCCCGGCCCGTCGTCCTCGACCTCGAGATACGGCTCGCCATCGTGCCGGCCGCAGCGCGCGGTGATCCGGCCGCCGGCCGGCGTATAGCGGATCGCGTTGTCGATCAGGTTCGTCAACAGCTCCCGCAACGCCCACGACATCGCGCGCAACTCCGCCGGCTGCGATTCGGCGCCCAGGTCCTGGTTTCGCTCGAGCGCTGCGTCCAGGCAGCCGGACACGACGTCGTCGACCAGCTCGGGCAGCGACACGTTCTGGCGCCCGGCCATCTCCTGGCTGGGGCGGTCCGAGCGCGCTAGCGACAGCAACTGGTTGGCCAGGTGCGTCAGCCGATTGGCTGCGGTCTGCGCGCGGCGCAGCCGGTCCACGATGCCGCTGTCGGCGGGCAGCGAGCGCATGGTGTCGTTGACGGTCAGGTCGATCTGCCCCTTGAGCGCAGCCAGCGGCGTGCGCAACTGGTGCGCCGCGTTCTCGATGAAACGGCGCTGGCCATCGCGGGTATCGGCCATCCGCACCAGCAGTTGGTTCAGGGAATCGACCAGCGGCTGCGCCTCGGCCGGCACGTCGTCGGCCACCAGCGGCTGCAGGTCGTCGGCAGAACGATGCCGCAACTGGTCGGCCAGCCGCACCAGCGGCCGCGTGGCGACGCCGACGACGAGCCAGACGACGACGAGCGTCAGTCCCAGGATCAGCGCGTCGCTGGACAACCGGCCCAGCAGGATCCGCGTGCGCGCGTCTTCGCGCTTGCGCGTCGTCTCGGCCACCAGGATCGTGTACGGACCGGCTGTCGTCGTGATCGTCTGCGCGAACACGCGAACGGGCTCGCCGCGCACGCTGTCGTTGAAGAACTGGCGCGCCAGCATGCCGCTGGGCTCGCGCTTGCCCCCGACCGGCTGGCGGATGCCGTCGTCGCCGCCGAGCGTGCGGCCCGCCTGGTCGATGACGCGATAGAACACGGTGTCCTGCGCATCGGCCTGCAGCAGCTTGACGGTTTCTTCCGGGATGTCGAAATGCGCGCGCCCGTCGTCGACGGTCAGGAAGCCGACGATGCCGAGGGCCGCATCGGACAGCGACAGGTCGTACGCCTGCCAGACGAGCCCGAGGCTCTGACGGTAATCGACGGCCGACGCCAGCACGAGGACCGCCATCAACAGCGTCGACAGCCAGACCAGCAGCCGGACACGGATCGAGCGGGAGCCAGCCATCCGCATGCCCAGGGCGGGCGGTGCACCTACCCCTGCGTCGATGGACGCGGGCACCCGCGGCTCAGGCGGCCGGCTCTTCGATTCGATAGCCGACACCGCGGACCGTGCGGATGCGCACGTCGGTATGGTCGAGCTTGCCGCGCAGCCGCGACACGTAGACCTCGATCGCATTGGGCGCCAGGTTGTCGTCCCAGCCGCTGATCGCCTGCAGCAGCTTGTCCTTGCTGACGACGCTGTTGGCATGCAGGATCAGGTATTCGAGGATCGACCACTCGCGCGGCGTCAGTTCGATCGGATGGTCGTTGAACTTCAGTTCGCGCCGCGCCGAATCGATCACCAGCGAGCCGAAGCGCCCGACCTCGGACGTGATGGTGCCGGTGCGCCGGATCAGCGCGCGGCTGCGGGCGATCAGCTCGCGCAGTTCGAACGGCTTGACCATGTAGTCGTCGGCACCCAGGTTGAGCCCGTCGATCCGGTCTTCGAGGCCGTCGCGTGCCGTCAGCATCAGCACCGGCACCCGCGATTCATCGCCGGGCCGAAGCCGCAGCCGGCGCAGCCATTCGAGCCCGGTCATGCCGGGCAGCCCGATGTCGAGCACGATCAGGTCGAAGTGCTCGTTGCGCAATGCCGTATCGCCCAGCTCGGCGCTCTCGACACGATCGACCGCGAACCCGGCCGAACGCAGGCCGGACACGACGACGTCCGACAACAGGTGATCGTCTTCGACGACTAATACTCGCATGGCAGCGGATGGTAACGCCGATCGGCCCGCGTCGACAGCCATCGGTTCGCGCGGACCGGTCGTCGGCGCCTGCGGCATCGTGGAGGCGGACATCGGAGCGGCGGGATGGGTGATGGAGGATTCGGCAGGGATGCCGTCGATCCGCGCCAAGGTGAAACGTTCCAGCAGGGGCGGCCTTCACGTTTCGCCTTGACGCGGTCGACAGGCAACCGGAACGGGCGTCCGCCAGTTGGCGAAAGCCCAGGGTTCGGTGGACCCGCCTCAGGAGAACCTGCCTCAAGGGGGCTCGGCTCGGGAGGGGACCCGCGTCGGGGCGACTCGCGCCAGCAGCGGCGCGTGTGTCGGAAGCAGAGTACGGGGGACGCGCTGTCGCACGCCTGACAAGAGGGAGAGGCGCCCCCGCGGCTCAGCGGGGCGCGCGCAGCCGGCGCAGCAGGTGGCGCCCGACCTCGAACACCGCGGGCAGGCCCGGCACGATGATCAGCGCCAGCGCCACCAGCGAGAAGTTCTGCTTGACCCAAGGCAGGTTGCCCAGCAGATAGCCGAGCAGCGTGATGCCGCCGACCCACAGCAGCGCGCCGACCACGTTGTACAGCAGGAATTTGCCGCGCGACATGCGTGCGACGCCGCCCACGAATGGCGCGAACGTGCGCACGAAAGGCAGGAAGCGCGCGATGATGATCGTCATCGCGCCGTACTTCTCGTAGAACGCATGCGTGCGATCGAATGCCTCGCGGTTGAAGAATCGCGAGTTTTCCCACTGGAACACCTTCGGCCCCAGCTTCCAGCCGATCGTGAAGTTCAGGTTGTCGCCGAGGATCGCCGCGGCCAGCAGCAGGCCGATCAGCAGCGGCAGGTCCAGCGTGCCGACGCCGGCCAGCGCGCCGGCGACGAACAGCAGCGAATCGCCGGGCAGGAACGGCATCACGACGAGACCGGTCTCGACGAAGATGATCGCGAACAGCAACGCGTAGACCCAGACCCCGTACGTCTGCACGACGCTCTCGAGATGCTTGTCCAGGTGCAGGAAGATATCGATGAATTGGCTGATGTCCATAGCGGGCCGATGATACAGGCGGGGGCGTAGCGTTTTCGTTGAATCGGTCTCGGTCGACGCACCGCCGTGGCGAGTCCGTGCACCAGCCCGCCCCGTATAATTTCCGATTCGCCCCGCTGCCCATGCCGATGCACACCGATGCCGATGCCGCCGCGGCACGCCGCCCGATCCGTCCGCTCGCCGACACGCTGATCAGCCAGATCGCGGCCGGCGAAGTCGTCGAACGGCCCGCGTCGGTCGTCAAGGAACTGCTCGAGAACGCGATCGATGCCGGCGCCCGCCGCATCGAGCTGCGCATCGAGGAAGGCGGCGTGCGCCGCATCGTGATCGCCGACGATGGCGGCGGCATCCCCGAATCCGAGCTGGCGCTCGCGCTGACGCGCCACGCGACCAGCAAGATCACCTCGCTGGACGAACTCGAAAGCGTGGCCACGCTCGGGTTCCGCGGCGAAGCGCTGGCGTCGATCGCTTCGGTCGCGCAGGTGCGGCTGACCAGCCGGACCGCCGGCACCGAACACGCGCACCGCCTGGATTCGGCCGACGGACGATCGCAGCCGGCGGCCGGCGGCGTCGGGACGACGGTCGAGGTGCTCGAGCTGTACAGCGCGACACCGGCGCGGCGCAAGTTCCTGAAGACCGCGGCCACCGAATCGGCGCATTGCCTGGACGCGATCCGGCGCGTCGCGCTCGCGCATCCGCACATCGAGTTCGTGGCGTTCGTCGATGGGCGGCGGCACACGCACTGGGCCGCCGCCGACTGGGCGGCGCGCGCGCTCGACGGCCTGGGCGACGATTTCCGCGACGCGCATCGCGTGCTCGAACGGCAGGCCGGGCCGCTGCGCCTGTTCGGCCTGCTCGGCCATCCGACCGCCAGCCGCAGCCGCGCGGATCGCCAGTACCTGTACGTCAACGGCCGCTTCGTGCGCGATCGCAACCTGCAGTACGCGGTCAAGCAGGCCTATGCCGACGTGCTGCACGGCGACCGGCAGCCGGGCTACGTGCTGTTCATCGAGATCGATCCGGCGCAGGTCGACGTCAACGTGCATCCGGCCAAGACCGAGGTGCGATTCCGCGACGCGCAGGGCGTGCGCAGCTTCCTGTTCCACAGCGTGCAGGACCTGCTGCGCACGACCGCGGGCGAGGCGATGCCGATGACGGTCGCACGCGCGATGCCGGTGCCGCCGCGATCGGACGGCGGCACGGGGCCGGCGATCGGCGGCATCCAGGCCGCGTTGGCGCTCGGGCAGCCGGCAGCCGCTTATCGCGCGCATGGTGCTCATGACACGCATGGCGCGTATGGCGCGTATGGCGCCGACGATCCGCGCACTACGCCGGCACCGACGGCCTCCAGGATGCCGCCGCCGGCAGGCTTTGGCGGCGATTCGATCGACGGCGCGCTTGCCGAGCGAGGCCCGGCAAGAGGCGGTCTGGCGAACGATGGCGCGATCGCTGATCCGATCGGCCGCGATTCGGCCGCCGATCGCCCCCCGATGGCATCGAACGCCGAGCCGCCGACCCGTGCGGCGATCGACGCGACGCTGGCCTTCTATGCGCCCGGGCAATTGCAGGCGCTGGCGACACCCGCCGCGCCCGAACCCGTGGTGCCGCCGCTGGGCTTCGCGCTGGCGCAGCTGCACGGCGTCTACCTGCTGGCGCAGAACGCCGACGGGTTGATCGTCGTCGACATGCACGCGGCGCACGAGCGCATCGTCTACGAGCGGCTCAAGGCCGCGCTCGGCGGCCAGCGCGTGCCGATGCAGCCGTTGCTGATCCCGGCCAGCTTCCGCGCCGAGCCGATCGAGCTGGCGGCGATCGACGAGCATGGCGACGCGCTGCTCGACTTCGGCCTGGAGCTGGGCGTGCTGTCGCCGACGGCGGCCGTCGTGCGCGCGATACCGGCGCTGCTCGGCGGCGGCGATGCGATCGCGCTGGCCCGCTCGGTGCTCGCCGAGCTGGTCGAGCATGGCGCGTCCCGGACGCTGGTCGAACGGCGCGATGCGCTGCTGGCGACGATGGCCTGTCACGGCGCGGTCCGGGCCAACCGCCGGCTGAGCCTCGACGAGATGAACGCGCTGCTGCGCGACATGGAGAACACGGCCGGCGCCGACCAGTGCAACCATGGCCGGCCGACCTGGGTCGCCGTGCCGATGGGCGAGCTGGACCGGTGGTTCCTGCGCGGCCAATGACCCTCCCCCTGACACGGCCATCGACGCAGCCATCGACGCGACCGCTCGCCCTGCTGCTGGGCCCCACCGCGTCGGGCAAGAGCGCGCTGGCGATGGCGCTGGCCGAGCGCTTTCCGGTCGAGCTCGTCAGCGTCGACTCGGCACAGGTGTACCGCGGCATGGATATCGGCACGGCCAAGCCCGACGCGGCCGAGCGCGCCGCGGTGCCCCATCATCTGATCGACATCGTCGATCCGGCCGATGCGTATTCGGCGGCCCGCTTCGCCGAGGACGCGCGCGCCGCCATCGACGCCATACGGCGCCGCGGCCGCGTACCGCTGCTGTGCGGCGGCACGATGCTGTACGTACGCGCGCTGCTCGGCGGATTCGACGCGCTGCCGACGGCCGATGCGCCGACGCGTGAACGCCTGAACGCGCGCGCCCGCGAGATCGGCTGGCCGGGCATGCACGCCTGGCTCGCCGACGTCGACCCCCTGACGGCCGCCCGGCTCGCGCCGAACGATTCGCAGCGGATCCAGCGCGCGCTGGAGATCTTCACGCTGACCGGGCAGCCGATGTCGACGCTGCTGGGGCGATCGTCCGCCGCCGCCGCGCCCTGCTCGCCCGAGGCGCTGATCGTGTCGCTCGAACCGGCCGTGCGCGCCACGCTGCACGAACGGATCGCCGCCCGCTTCGACGCGATGCTGGCGCGCGGCCTGATCGACGAGGTACGGACGCTGCGGCAGCGGGACGACCTGCATCCGGGCCTGCCGTCGATCCGCTGCGTCGGCTATCGGCAGGCCTGGTCGTACCTGGACGGCCAGATCGACCGCTCGACGATGCGCGAGCAGGGGATCGCCGCGACGCGGCAACTGGCCAAGCGGCAATTGACGTGGCTGCGCGCGATGCCGGCGCGTCGTGTCATCGATCCGCTGGGCGGCGACACACTGTCAGCGGCGATCGAGGCGCTCGCGCCCGCGCTCGATCCCCGCGGCCCCTGACGGTCGGCCCGCCGGGCCTTCCGCTGGATGGCGCGCCGGCCGGCGGACGCTCTGCCCGCATGACGCGGCGCTTTTCGACCCTCACCTCAAGGAGCGACGATGAACACCCCTGCGCTGCCCGACCCGTCACGAACGCCCGCGGACATGCCGACAGGGCCGATCGCTACCTCCCCGACGATCGCCGTCATCGGCCTGGGCCGGATGGGCGGCAACATGGCGCGCCGCCTGAGGCGCGCGGAGATCGCCGTCCACGGCCATGACCAGGGCACGCCGCTGGCGACGGTGGCCGAATCCGGTGTCCGGCTGCACGATTCGCTATCCAGCCTGGTGGCGGCGCTTCCCTCCGGCCGGCAGCGACTCGTGTGGCTGATGCTGCCCCAGGGCGAACCGACCGATTCGACGATCACGCGATTGGCGCCGCTGCTGGCGGCCGGCGACATCATCGTCGATGGCGGCAATACCCATTATCTCGATTCGATCCGGCGGCACGAGGTGCTGAGCGCGCAGGGCCTGCGCTTCGTCGACTGCGGCGTGTCCGGCGGCATCTGGGGCTATGACAACGGCTATTGCCTGATGTTCGGGGGCCCGCGCGACGCGATGGATGCATTGACCCCGATCGCGCGCGCGCTCGCGCCGACGCCCGACACCGGCTGGATCCATTGCGGCGGAGCCGGCGCCGGCCACTTCGCGAAGATGATCCACAACGGCATCGAGTACGGGATGATGCAGGCCCTGGCCGAGGGTTTCGCGCTGATGGACGGACACCCCGATTACGCGTTCGACCTCGGCGCGATCGCCGAAAGCTGGCGCCACGGCAGCGTCGTGCGATCGTGGCTGCTCGACCTCAGCGCCGACGCGCTGCGATCGCGCGATGCGCTCGATCACGTCGCCCCGGTGGTGGCCGATTCGGGCGAAGGACGCTGGACCGTCGACGAAGCGATTCGCCAAGGCACGCCGGCGCCGGTGATCGCGTTGTCGGTGATGAGCCGCTTCGCATCTCAGGGGCACGCCACGTTCGCGAACCGCCTGCTGGCGAAGATGCGCGGCGGCTTCGGCGGGCACGCGGTGCCGCACGACGACGCTTAGCAAGCGTACGGCGCGCGTACCTCGGCGCGCGCCTCAGTCGAACAGGTAGAACGACAGCAGGTCGATCGCGCTCTCGGTGCCGGTCGACGCGCGCAGCGACAGGCGGCGATTGATGTCGTACTGGACCTTCAGCAGGTTCCACACGCCTTGCAGCCCCTGCTCGTAGCTGATGAACAGCCGCGACGACAGGCGCTTGCCGACCGTCACGACGTTCTGCTGCGCGGTCGACGAACTGGTCGTCATGCCGCCGGTGCCGGGCACGCCGGGAATGGCCGTCGACGTGAACGAGCTGGGCAGCGCCGACCCGGATCCGGTGCGTCCGGCCGTGCTGATGCCGATGACGTCGACGCCGAGCAGCTCGGACAGCCCCCCGGACGGCCGGTCGCTGTTGCCGAACAGCGTGGCCGCCGCCGCCTTCAGCGCGACGGTGCCGCCGCCGGCATCCGACAACGGCACGCCCAGCACCATCCACGACAGTTTCTCGGCATCGGAGACCTCGGGCGTCGACACCAGGCGGATGCGCGGCGCCTGCGCATTGCCGGTGATCGCCACGCCCGCCTCGACCGGCAGGTAGCGCCGGATCGCCGTGATGTCGAGCACCGGGTTGTCCAGCGGGCCGTCGAACAGGATCCGGCCGTTCTCGATCGCCAGGTCCTGCCCGTAGCCGCGATACTTGCCTTCGCGCACGACGATCGTGCCGTGTCCCTGCGGATCGTTCGGCAGTTCTCCGGTGATGCGGATCGCGCCGCGCAGCCACGCGTCGATCCCGTTGCCGACGATGCGCAGCCGGTCGCCGACGTCGAGTTCCAGATCGGTGATCATCCGCACCGGCATCGGCTTGTCGCGGGCCTTGCGGCGCTCTTCGGCGGTCTGCACCGGTGCGGCCGGCTTGCGCCGGTCGATGATCACGAGATCGCTGGGTTCGGCCGGTCCGTTGATATCGCGCAACTCGACCAGCCCTTCGTCGACGCGCACCTTGCCGGACCAGCGCACGACGTTCGCATCGATATGGATCGGCGTCGCGCCGCTGAGCTGCACACGCTGCCCGGGGCCGATGGACAACGGCAGGCGATCCAGTGCCAGCGTGAAATCGCCGCTTCCCAGATCGATCGCGCCCGCAGGCACGCGCCGGGCGTCGGCCGCCGGCAGCGCGAGCTGCCCCTTCAACTCGATCGCGCCGTTGGTGCCGCTGGTGAATCGCATCCGCTCGAGTTGCAGGCGATCGGTATCGAAGCGCGCCCGCAGCACGCCATCGCCCAACCGCCAGCCGAGCAGGCGCTGGACCAGCAGCAGCTTGTCGCCGCTGAGGTCGCCGACCAGCCGCGGCGCCGTGACCCGGCCCAACACTGCACCATTGAATGCCAACTCACCGTCGAGGCGCCACTCGTCGCCGAGGATCTGCCGCGTCCAGGCCAGCGACGGCACGCGCAGCGCCAGCTTGCCATCGAGGCGGCCGGCGTCGAGCGTGATGTCGGCATGGCTGGAGCCGTCGAAGTTGCGGCTGTTCAGGTCCAGGCCCAACGTGCCGCTGAGGTCGTCGACGCGCGTGCCGCTGACGTCGAACTTGCCACGCGCGACCACGTCGACGGTCTTGATCAGCGCCGGATCGATGGAGCCGGGCTTCCAGCGCTCCATGGCCTGCAGCACGCGGCTGATCGCGATGTCGTCGAAATCGCCCTTGCCGACGATGCGCCCCTGCTCGAAGCGCCCGTTGTCGACCCGCAGGCGCCCGCCGGCCAACGCGGCGCTCAGGCCCTCGACCGCGTACGCATCGGGCCGCAGCCGCACGGTCGCCGGCCGCTGCAGCGACGCCTGCATCGCTCCGCCGACGTCCAGCGTGTTGATCTTGCCGCCCCACGACCAGTCGGCGCCTTGCCGGCCGGCGCGCGCGCGATCCCCGTCGCTATACTGCCCCGCCCCGCTGGCCGCCAGCCGCTGGCCGGCGCCGGCCAGCGCCACGCGGAACGTATGGTCGGGCAGCGCACCGTCGAGGTTGACGTTGATCGCGTCGAGCTTGACGCCATCCGCGTCCAGCCCGTCGACGCCGCCCTGCAGCTTGAGCCGTTGCCGGCCGAAGCCCACGATGTCGAGGCTGCCGCGCGTCGCATCGATCGCGAAAATCCTCGCGGCGGCCGCGGTGGCCGGCACCGCACCCGGCGATGCCGCGGGGCTTCCGGCCCCGTCGGCGGCGGGACCAGCCGCTTCGGCCCCCGCATTCGCCGGCAGGCGCACCCGCAAGCCGTTGCCGCGCCACTGGCCCTGGATCGCCGGCTCGGCGAACGTGTCCCGCAGTTCGCCATCGAGCCTCAGGCCGCCGGCCAAGCGCGGATCGAGTTCGGCCAGCGCACGGGCCGAGCCGTTGAACGACAGCCTGTCGCCGCTGTGTCCAAGTGCCCCCTTGGCCGCCAGTTGCGTGCCGCCGAGGGACAGTTTCACGTCGACGTTGCGTACGCGCTGCACGACAGGCGCGGCGGCAGTCTGCTCAGCCGATGCCGCGGGGCCGGCCGGCGCCGTCCTGCCTTCCGGCGCGGCCCCTCCCGGCGGCACGGCGGCGATGCCGTTTCCGGCAGGAGCCTTCTTCCCGTGCTCGGCCAGGTCGGCGGGCGCCGACCGGCCATGCCCGGCGTTCGCCTTGCCGGAAACGTCCGACGTTCCCGACGTTCCCGATGCGCCCGGCGCGCCAGCGCCGCCGGCCGCGTCACCGCGAGCCGGCGTGCCCGGCACCCGTGCGAACGAACCCGGCGGCGGCTTGGCGGCCATCGGCGGCGGGGGGCCGAGCAGCTCGGCTTTCACGTAGCCGGACAGCGGCAGGTCGTTGAGCCGGCTGCCCTGCAGGTTCAGCGCCACACGGGCATCGAGCGTCGGCTTGATCCGTCCGTCGGCTGTCCACTGACCATTGATCAATCCGCGCAGGAATCGCCCGCCGGATTCGTCCGGCACCTTGATCCAGCGCTGCGGCTCGAAGCGCTCGGCGCTGCCCTTCAGCGCGAACGCATGCCCCTCGTCCAGGCCGACGCTGCCGCCGACACGCAGCGCGCCGTCCCGCGCGCGCAGTTCGCCGTTGCGGATCGTCAGCAACTGGTCCTGCAGGTTGAACACCCCGCGCAGGCCCAGGCCACCGGCCAGCAATTCGCCCTTCTGGTCGTTGATGTCGACGGCGACGCCCGCATCGGTCGCCTTCAGGCTGCCGCCCAGGCGCGTCGGCACCACCGCGTTGTGCAGGCGGGCCAGGTCGACGTCGTTGACGCGCAGATCGACATCCAGGCCGGTGAACGGCGCCCCGGGCACCGAACCGACCTTGGCGAGGTCGATGCGGCCGCCGCCGCTGATCACACCGGCGTCGCCGAAGCTCAGCGCCGTGTCGATCAGCTTCAATGCGTCGCCGCGCCAGTCGAAGCGCGTGCTGATGCCGTTGACGGGCAGCATCGCTTCATCGAGCCGGCCCGGACTTTCGTTGACCAGATCGAGGTGGCCGGTGACCGTCAGGCCACCGGGTTCGGCCGGCGCCGCGCGCACCGCGGCACGCGGCGCCGGCGCGTTTCCGCGGGCCGCCGGCCGACGGGGCGCCGGGTCGGGCGCGGCCTTGGCGGGCGGCGGCGCGGGCGGGTCGGCGAGCCGCGGTTCGATCACGCCGCTGAGCCGGAAGCGCGCTTCGGGAGCCGCTTCGACGAAACGGCGCAGCTCGATGCCCGATGCCTCGAAGCGGATCGGACCGAACGGCTGATCATCGGTCGGCCGCATCAGGCCGCCGAGGCGGACTTCGGCATTGCCCAACTGCGCGCTGCCGCGCAGTTGGATGAGCTCCATCGAACCGCCGACCGCCAGTTGCGCCGGGATCGGATCGGCCAGGCCTTCGAGCCGCGCGACGACTCGCGTCTCGGCGCTGATCAGGAACGGCTCGGTGTCGTCGAGCTGCGCGTTCGCCTCCACCGTCCCCCACTGCGTGGTCATCGCCATCCGCTGCAGGTTGTAGCGACCGTCGCGATACGCGAGCGCGAGCCGCACGCCCTGCATGTCGAACGGCACCGCCGGCTTGCCGTCGGCGGGCGGCGGCACGATCGACAACGTGTTGACGACGACGTCGTCGATCTGCACGCCGATCGGCAGCTTCAGCGATTCGGGCAGTACGATGGGCTTGCCGGGCTGGTCGTCGGCGGGCGGCAGCTTGATCTGCACGCTGCGCGCCTTGGCCAGCGGCACGTGCAGCCGCCGCTCGATCAACGCGCCGATGCGCCAGCTCAGTTCGCCTTCGCGCACCTCGATCATCGGCCCTTCGATGTCGGTCCAGGTCAGCCGATCGAACTGGACGCCCGAATACAGCGACCCGCGCGCGTTGTCGACGGCCAGCCGCCCATCGGTGGCCGATTCGGCGCGGCGCACGACCCAGTCGAGGAACGGCCCCTGCCCGGCGAACCACAGGCCGCCGGCCAGCAACGCCAGCAGCGCGAGTACGGCGATCGCCCAATTGCGGAATCGAGCCTGACGGATTCGAGCCTTGGCCACGTACTGCGCCTTAGAAAAGGAAACCGACCGAGAACTGCAACCGCCACCGCCGCTCGGCATCGGCATAAGCGGCATCGAGATTGATCGGGCCGACCGGCGTTCGCACCCGCACACCGATGCCGTAGCTCTTGTGCAACCGGTAGTCGCCCCAGGAGTACGCGGCCCCGCCCGCGTCGATGAACACCGCCCCCCACACCGCATCGGTGACCGGATGCTGGTACTCGACGCTGGCGATGCCCAGCACGCGGCCGCCGACCGTCGCTTCGCCGCGCGTCACGCCGATCGTGTTGTAGTCATAGCCGCGGATCGACTGCGAGCCGCCGGCGCGGAACAGGTTCGTCGACGGGATGCCTTGCGTCGTGCTGGCGAACACCTGGCCGAGTTCGAGCTTGCCGATCAGCATGCCGGCCTGGTTCGGCGAGCGGCGATCGAACGGCAGGAAATAGTACGTCCGCGTATACAGGCGCGCGAACGATGTATCGGTCAGCAGCCCGCCGATCGCGCCCGACGCCTGCGCGGAGATGCTGAGCCCTTCGCGCGGATCGATCCGCGAATCGAGCGCCCGGTAGTTCCAGCTGAAGCCCACGACGGTCGCGCGGGCCGTTTCATAAGCGGTGTTGCCGCCGCCCAAGTCGATCGCCTGCGATTCGTCCTGGTGCGCGAGCGACACGAAGGTATCGATGCGGCCGGTCTGCTTGCCGCGGCCGCCGTAGATCGTCTTGGTGCCGGTGCGTTCGCCCGATACGTCCATGCGGTCGTAGCGCGCGCCATAAGCCCAGTAGTGCCCGCTGGGTTCGGTCGGCGTGCGCACGCCGATGAACGCGCGCTGGCGGCGCTCTTCGAGGATGATCCCGGAGTCCATCCGGTCGCCACGCCCGAACAGGTTGCGGTGCTCGAGCCCGAGGATCAGCCGCGCCCCCGCATCGGTGCCATAGCCGGCGCCGAGCGTCGCCCGCTTGACCTGCTCTTCGGTCAGCTCGAGCCGCAGCGATACCGTCGTGGCGGCCGGATCGCGGTCGAGCGCATCGAGATCGGGCGTCACGTACGCGTTGCGGAAGTAGCCCGAATCGCGCAGGTTGGTCTGGAACTGCTGCACCCGGTCGTAGCTGTAGGCGTCACCGTCGCGAAACGGCCTGAGCCCGTCGATCAAGCGGCGCGGATAGCGTTCGAGCCCGTTGATCTCCAGATCGCCGAAGTGCAGTTGCCGGCCGCTGCGCACGACCAGGTGCAGCTCGGCCGCGGCCTGCTGCACGTCGACGGTGGCGCTCGAATCGGCGATCTCGGCGCGCAGGAAACCGTTCTGCTGCAGATCGCCGAGCAGCTTGCGCTTGGCGCTTTCCCAGCCGGCCGCGTCGTAGTGCCGGCCCACCGGCATCGGCCATTCGCCCAACAGGCGATCACGCAGTTCGGGATGCCGATCGATGTCGCCCTCGAGGCGGACGTCGACCCCGCGGATCGTCGTGCGCTTGCCCGGCGTCACCTTGACCCGCGCGCCCGAAGCGTCACCACCGGTCTCGATCACGCAGTCGAAATACCCCTCGGCGCGGCAGATCGCCTCGACCTCGGTGCGCAGGTTGGCCAGCAGCGCGTCGAACTGGTCGCGATCGTAGCCGCGCCGCGTGCGCCACTTGCCCAGCGAGGTCTGCCGCTCGATCAGGCTGCGCAGCGCGTCGGGCGCATCGATGTCGAATCCGTAGTGCGGCGCGGTCTCCTCGAAACCGGCGCTGTCGCGGCCGCCGGCCCCGCCATTGCCCGCCTTGCCGCCGGCCTCGCCGGATGGCGCCTCCGACTGCGCGAGCAACACGACGTCGTCGCCGATGGACTGCGCGCTGGCCGGCGCCGCGCTCAACGCGCAGCCGCCGACGCACAACGTGATGATCAGTTGCCTGCTGCGCAAACTGGTCCTCAGCGGATCTGGACGATCGGTCCCGACGCGTCGCGCGCCACGATGCGGCCGATCCGCCACGCGGTCTCGCCGGACGCCCGCAGCGAGGCGAGCGCCGCATCGGCCTGCTCGGCACCGACGACGATCGTCATGCCGATCCCGCAGTTGAACACGCGATGCATCTCGGCATCGTCGATCCGCCCATGCCGCTGCAACCAGTCGAACAACGCCGGACGCTGCCAGGCGTCGCGCTCGAGCTGCGCGCCGACCGTATCGGGCAGCACACGCGGCAGGTTCTCGACCAGACCGCCGCCGGTGATGTGCGCGAGCCCCTTGACGTCGACCTGCTTGAACAGCGACAGCACGGGTTTGACGTAAAGCCGCGTCGGCGCCATGACGGCGTCGGCGAACGGGCGGCCATCGAAATCCTCGCGCATCGCCGGCGCATCGATCGACCCGTGCACGCGCTCGATGACCTTGCGGATCAACGAATAGCCGTTGGAATGCGCGCCGCTCGACGCCAGGCCCAGCACGACATCGCCCGGCGCGATCGAGCGGCCGTCGATGATCGCCGACTTCTCGACGACGCCGACCGCGAAGCCGGCCAGGTCGTATTCGCCATCCGGATACATGCCCGGCATCTCGGCGGTCTCGCCGCCGATCAGCGCGCAGCCCGAGCCTTCGCAGCCGGCCGCGATACCACCGACGACCGCGGCCGCGGTGTCGACGTCGAGCCGGCCGCACGCGAAGTAATCGAGGAAGAACAGCGGCTCGGCGCCCTGGACCAGGATGTCGTTGACGCTCATCGCGACCAGGTCGATGCCGACGGTGTCGTGCTTGTTCAACGCGAACGCCAGCCGCAGCTTGGTGCCGACCCCATCGGTGCCCGACACGAGCACCGGCTCTCGGTAGCGCTTGGGCACCTCGAACAGCGCACCGAACCCGCCGATGCCGCCGAGCACGCCCTCGCGCAGCGTGCGGCGCGCCAGCGGCTTGATCCGCTCAACCAGCGCATCGCCGGCATCGATGTCGACGCCGGCCGACCGGTACGACAGCGAATCGGCGGCGCCGGCTGGCGCGGGGGCGCCGGATCGGGTGTTATCGGTAGGTTTCATGGTCTTGGTTTCGGCACCAGCGGACGCCGACAAGTGGCAACGGGCGGCAACATCGACCCGCCCGGGGTGCGCTAGACGCGGACTCTCGCCTGCGGCGCCTCGGGTCGGACCAGTACAATCGGGATTCCGGGATTGTAGCGGTTGTCCCGCGCCCCGGAACCTGTGCGTCGAAGAGAACGCCGACAGATGACAAACCCCCGCCCCACGATGCCGATGTCCGGACGATGAAGACGCCGAACCCGCTGGCGCCGAACCAGTTGGCGCTGGACCTGCTGGCCGGCGCATCGCCGAGCCTGGACAACTTCGTGGCGGGCCCCAATCGCGAATGCCTGGCGGCGGTGCGTGCGCTGGCGGCCGGCGACGACGGCTCTCCCGGTGGCACCGGCGAATCGGTGCGCCAGATCTATCTGTGGGGCCAGCCGGGAGGCGGCAAGACGCATCTGGCGCGGGCCGTGCGCGCCGGCGCGCCGGACGGCGGCGCACCGCTGGGCCCCGAGGCGCCGGTGCGCGCGTTCGACCGGGCCGGCCGGCAGCCGGGCGTGTTCGTCGTCGACGATTGCGACCGGCTCGACGCGAAACGCCAGCACGCGTTGTTCGCATTGATCAACCGCGTGCGCGCCACGCCGGGCGCGCGGCTGCTGGCCACCGGTTCGGCCCCGCCGCTGGGCCTGTCGCTGCGCGAGGATCTGCGCACGCGACTCGGCTGGGGGCTGGTCTTCGAGCTCGCGCCGTTGGCCGATGCCGACAAGGCGCTCGCGCTGCAGGCGCTGGCCGGCGAGCGCGGCGTTATGATGTCGGCTGAGGTCGTGCCTTATCTGCTGACGCATACCTCTCGCGACATGCGCCAATTGATCGGCCTGTTCGACGCGCTCGACAGGCTGGCGCTGCAGCGCCAGAAAGCGATCACGGTCCCGCTGGTGCGCGAACTGTTGCAGACCTCGCTGAACATCGAATGAATTCGCCTTCCTCCCCCGGCTTGCCCGGGTTGCTGTCCCGGCTGCTGTCCCGCTCCATCGAACGCCTGTTCGGGCGTTCGCCCGCCCCGCAGCCGGCGGCGGCGAAGATTCCCGCCAAGTCCGTCGCCCGCAGTTATCGCGCGTCCGAACTCGGCCTGCGGCCCGACACGGTGCCGCATTCGGCGATGCGCACCTGCCAGGTGCTGCAGCAGGCCGGCTACCTCGCCTACATCGTCGGCGGCGGCGTGCGCGATTCGCTGCTCGGCATGAAGCCCAAGGATTTCGACGTGGCCACCGACGCCACGCCCGAGCAGGTGATCAAGCTGTTCCGCCGCTCGCGCGCGATCGGCCGCCGCTTCCAGATCGTCCACGTGATGTACGGCCGCGAGGTCATCGAGGTATCGACGTTCCGTGCCAAGCAGGAGAACGCGGCGACCGACGCGCACGGCCGTGTGCTGCACGACAACGTCTGGGGATCGATCGAGGACGACTCCGCGCGGCGCGACTTCACGATCAACGCGCTGTACTACGATCCGATCGGCGACACGCTGATCGACTATCACGACGGCGTCGCCGACATCCAGCAACGCACGCTGCGCATGATCGGCGATCCGGCGACGCGCTATCGCGAGGATCCGGTCCGGATGCTGCGCACGGCGCGCTTCGCGGCCAAGCTCGGCTTCCAGATCGAACCGGCCACGCAGACGCCGATCGCCGAGCTGGCCGACCTGATCCACAACGTGCCGCCGGCGCGGCTGTTCGACGAGATCCTCAAGCTGCTGGAGACCGGCCACGCGCTGCAGAGCCTGCATCAACTGCGCGCGCAGGGCCTGCACCACGGCCTGCTGCCACTGCTCGACGTCATCATCGAACAGCCGGACGGCGAACGCTTCATCACGGCGGCGCTGACGCGCACCGACGAACGCGTGCTGGCCGGCAAGCCGATCTCGCCGGGCTTCCTGTTCGCGACGCTGCTGTGGCAGCAAGTGCTGGTGCGCTGGCGCGAACGCACCGGCCGCGGCGAGCATACGATTCCCGCGCTGATGTCGGCGATCGACTCCGTCGTCGACGAGCAATGCGAAAAACTCGCGATCCAGAAGCGGATCGCCGCCGACATGCGCGAGATCTGGAGCCTGCAGCCGCGCTTCGAACGCCGTAACGGCCGCTCGCCGCTGCGATTGCTCGAGCACCTGCGGTTCCGCGCCGGCTACGACTTCCTGCTGCTGCGCGTCGAATCCGGCGAAGCGCCGGCCGAACTCGGCCAGTGGTGGACCGCGTTCGTCGAAGGCGATCACGACCGGCGCGAAGCGTTGATGGCCCGCGTGCCGGCCGGCTCGGGCAACGGCGCGCGCAAGCGCCGGCGCCGCAAGCCACGCGCCGATGCCGCCCCCGCCGGTGGATCGACGCCCGATTGACGCCGGCGCCGATGCCGCGATGCACGCCCCGCCCGCCGGCGACGAGGCGATCGCGTACGTCGGCCTCGGCGCCAACCTGCCTCGCGACCCGGGCGGTCCTCGCGACCCAGGCAGCCCGGCCGGCCCGCCCGGCACGCTGCGCGACGCGGTGCGCGCGATCGACGCGGTGCCGGGGGTCCGCGTAGACCGCGTCTCGTCGCTGTACCGCAGCGCGCCGGTCGACGCGACAGGCCCCGACTATCACAATGCCGTCGCCGAGTTGCGCACGACGCTGTCGCCCGCCGCGCTGCTGACCGCGCTGCACGCGATCGAGCAACGCCACGGCCGCCGCCGGCCCTATCGCAACGCGCCGCGCACGCTCGACCTCGACCTGCTGCTGTACGACGATCGCGTGCTGGCCACGCCGACGCTGACGATTCCGCATCCCCGCATGCGGGGCCGCGCGTTCGTGTTGCAGCCGCTCGCCGAACTGGCTCCGACGATGCGATTGCCGGATGGCGTCGCGATCGGTACGCTGCTGCCCTCCGTCGCCAGCCAAGCGATTTCGCGGATCGGGCCGATCGACGCTATGCTGCCGAGACCATGACGACCATCAGCGATCACCCGTCCCTCACGTCCATCGCGTCGCCGTTCGACCGCTACCGTCACATCGTCATCGAGGGGCCGATCGGCGTCGGCAAGAGTTCGCTGGCCCGCAAGCTCGCCGAGCGCCATGGCGCGCAGGCGGTGCTCGAAGACGCCGGCGCCAATCCGTTCCTCGAACGCTTCTATCGCGAAGGCCGGCGCCAGGCGCTGCCGACGCAGTTGTTCTTCCTGTTCCAGCGCGTCAACCAGTTGCGCGATCTATCGCAGCGCGACCTGTTCTCGCAGACGCTGGTCGGCGATTTCCTGCTCGAAAAGGATCCGCTGTTCGCGCGGCTGACGCTCGATGACGACGAACTGAAGCTCTACCAGCAGATCTTCGACAGTCTGCGCCCGCAGGCGCCGACGCCCGATCTGGTCATCTACTTGCAGGCGCAGCCCGATTCGCTGATCGATCGCGTGCACAGGCGCGGCATCCCGATGGAATCGGCGATCACCGAGACTTATCTTCGCGCGCTCGCCGACGGATACAGCCGCTTCTTCTATCACTACGACGCGGCGCCGCTGCTGATCGTCAACACCGAGAACCTGAACCCGGCCGGCAGCGAGGACGACTTCCAGTTGCTCGTGCGCCAGATCAGCGAACTGCGCGGCAAACGCACGTTCTTCAACATGGGCTCGTAGCCAGCGCATCGTCGACGCCGACGGCAAACAGCTCGACGAACGCGTGCACGCCGAAATCATCCCGTTCACCGATCTGATCAACAAGAACGGCATCAGGGCGGAATGATCAGCCCCGCATGATCGCGGCCGAACGGATCGCCTGACACCCCCCGTTCGGCAGAAGGGACGCCGGGACCGAGCCACTGAGGGTCACCAAGGGCCACCAAGGCCCGACTGGCGGCCCGGCCGAGGAGCCGGTGAAAGGGCCGCGGTGCCCGGGCCGCGAGCGGCGCCGGGGCCGCTTCTCAGACGGCCTCTGCCGGGGCCGGGGCGGCGAACCCCTGCGGATTGCCGCTCTGCCAGCGCCATGCGTCGACGCACATCTCGTCGATGCCACGCGTCGCCCGCCAGCCGAGCAGCGCCTGCGCCGCCGATGGATCCGCATAGCACTCGGCGATGTCGCCCGGCCGGCGCGCGACGACCTGGTAAGCCACCTTGCGGCCGCTGGCGCGCTCGAAGGCCTCGATCATCTCCAATACCGAATAGCCCCGCCCGGTCCCCAGGTTGACGGTGAACGCGCCCTGCGTGCGCGCCGCGTGCGCCAGCGCCGCCAGATGGCCGCGCGCCAGGTCCACGACGTGGATGTAGTCGCGCACGCCGGTGCCGTCGGGCGTCGGGTAGTCGTCGCCAAACACGCTGAGCTTGTCGCGCCGACCGACCGCGACCTGTGCGACGAACGGCATCAGGTTGTTCGGCACGTCGCGCGGATCCTCGCCGATCAGGCCGCTCGGATGCGCGCCGACCGGATTGAAGTAGCGCAGGATGCCGATCGACCAATCGGGCTCGGCGCGGATCAGATCGCCGAGCATCTCCTCGACCATCAGCTTGCTGCGCCCGTACGGATTGGTCGCGCCGGTGCGCGCGCTTTCGTCCAGCGGCACGTACTCGGGATCGCCGTACACGGTGGCCGACGAACTGAACACGAAGCGCTTGATCCCCGCCTGGCGCATCTCGGCCAGCAGCACGTTGGTGCCGGTGACGTTGTTGTCGTAGTACTCGATCGGCTTGGCCACCGATTCGCCGACGGCCTTGAGCCCGGCGAAATGCACGACCGAATGGAAGGCCTGCTGCCGGAACAGCGCCCGCAGCAACCGCGCATCGCGCACGTCGCCTTCGACGAACGGCACTTCGCGGCCCGTGATGCGTTCGACCCGGCGCAACGATTCGGCGCTCGCGTTCGACAGGTTGTCGAGGACCAGCACCTGCTTGCCCTCGTTGAGCAGTTCGACGACGGTGTGAGAGCCGATGTAGCCGGCACCGCCGGTGATCAGAATCGTGTCGGACATGGGCGTGATCGGGTTCCGGTAGTCGTGTCAACTCGAATGCTAGACTGAAAAACAACCCTGGAATGTGATTTGTTGCCTGCTCCGACACCCGGTCGCCCGGGATC
>JAKPAM010000252.1 GCA_029779435.1 Pseudomonadota bacterium
GTCTACCTGTCAGGGCAGATCGCCCTCGATCCGGCCAGCGGCCAGCTCGTCGAGGGCGGCTTCGAGGCGCAGGTCGAGCGGGCGTTCGACAACCTGCGCGCGGTCGTGCAGGCCAGCGGCGGAACGATGGCCCAGGTCGCCAAGCTGACGCTGTTCCTCACCGACCTGAGCCTATTCCCGGTCGTCAACGAGATCATGCAGCGCTACTTCAGCGCCCCTTACCCCGCCCGCTCGACGGTGGGCGTCGCGAGCCTGCCACGCTCGGCGATGTTCGAGGTCGAGGCCGTGCTGGTCCTGAGCGACGGCTGAGATTGGATTCACCGCTCGCTCGTTTCGCCAAGCTCGGCATCCGCTGCGACGCCGACCTGCTGCTGCACCTGCCGCTGCGATACGAGGACGAGACGCGGATCTGCCCGATCGCGCAGGCGCTGCCGGGGCAGGTCGCCCAGGTGCAGGGCGAGGTCGTCCGGCGCGAGATCGTCAACCGCGGCCGTCGCAGCCTGCTGGTCGAGATCCGCGACGACAGTGCCACGTTGACGCTGCGCTTCTTCCATTTCTACGGGTCGCAGTTGCGGCAGTTCGAACCCGGCACGCGCATCCGCGCGATCGGCGAGATCCGCGGCGGGCTGTTCGGTCGCGAACTGTTGCATCCGCGCTACCAGGTCGTGCATGACGACACCGCGGTGCCCACCACGCTGACGCCGGTCTATCCGACCGCGCAGGGCATCGGGCAGGCGGCGCTGCGCGGCGCGATCCGCGCCGCCTGGAAACGGACGCGGCTCGACGAGACCGTGCCCGCCGCGCTGATCGCGGATCTCGGGTTGCCCCCGCTCGAACAGGCGCTGAGGCAACTGCATGAACCGCCGGCCGACGTGTCGCTGGCGGCGCTGGAGGAGCGCGAGCATCCGGCCTGGCAGCGCGTGATCTTCGATGAACTGCTGGCCCAGCAGTTGTCGCTGCGGCTCGCCCGCGCCGCGCGCGCCGGGCAGCGGGCGCCGGTCCTCGACGATGCGCGCCAGGTGAACGCGCTGCGCGATCGGCTGCCGTTCGACCTGACCGCCGCGCAGGCGCGCTGCTGGCGCGAGATCGCGACCGACCTCGCCAGCGGACAGCCGATGAACCGGCTGCTGCAGGGCGACGTCGGCAGCGGCAAGACCGTCGTGGCCGCGTTGTCCGCCGCGATGGCCGTCGGCAGCGGCTGGCAGGCGGCACTGATGGCACCCACGGAGATCCTGGCCGAGCAGCATTTCCGCAAGCTCGAACCCTGGATGCAGGCGATCGGGGTCCGGATCGCATGGCTGAGCAGTTCGATGAAGGAGGGCGCCAAGCGCACGGTGCGGCAGGCGGTCGCGGCCGGCGAGGTCGACCTGCTGGTCGGCACGCACGCGTTGATCGAGGAGTCGGTGGCGTTCCGGCGGCTGGGGCTGGCGATCGTCGACGAGCAGCATCGCTTCGGTGTCGCGCAGCGGCTGGCGCTGCGCGGCAAGCTCGCCGCCGGCGGACAGGATGCGATGCAGCCGCACCAGTTGATGATGAGCGCGACGCCGATCCCGCGCACGCTCGCGATGACGTATTACGCGGACCTGGACGTGTCGATCATCGACGAACTGCCGCCGGGCCGGCAGCCGATCGCGACGCGGCTCGTTTCGGCCGGGCGCCGCGACGAGCTGATCGACCGCGTCCACGAGGCGGCCCGCCAGGGGCGGCAGATCTACTGGGTGTGCCCACTGATCGAAGAGAGCGAGGCGCTTGACCTGCAGACCGCGCAGGACACGTTCGCCGAACTGAGCGCCGCGCTGGCGCCGATCGAGATCGGCCTGGCGCACGGCAGGCTTCCCGCCGCCGACAAGCAGGCGGTGATGCAGCGCTTCGCCGACGGCGGCATCCGGGTCCTGGTGGCGACCACCGTCATCGAGGTCGGCGTGGACGTGCCGAATGCATCGCTGATGGTCGTCGAGCATGCCGAGCGCTTCGGCCTGGCGCAGTTGCACCAGCTTCGGGGGCGGGTCGGGCGCGGATCGGCCGCCAGCGTGTGCGTGCTGCTCTACCATCCGCCGCTGTCGCCGCCGGCCCGTGAGCGCCTGAAGATCATGTACGAGACCCAGGACGGCTTCGAGATCGCGCGGCGCGACCTGGTGCTGCGCGGACCCGGCGAGCTGCTCGGCGCGCGCCAGTCGGGCGTCGCGATGCTGCGCTTCGCCGATCTTCAGCGCGACGACGGGCTCGTCGAGCGCGCGCGCGACGTCGCCGACCGGATGCTGGCCGGTGATCCGGCCTGGGTCGAGCGGCACCTGGCGCGCTGGGTCGCGGGCCGGGATGAGTTCTTGAAGGCCTAGGGTGAACACGCCCTAGCGGCTGCCAGGCGGGAGGGGAGCGAACCGATGGGTGATCGAATGAAGCGGTTCGGAATGAAGCGGCTCGGTCGGAGGGACGACCGAAAAGTCGCCGGACGCGTGGCGGCGTGTCTGCCGGAATCCGCGACGGGGCTTCTGCGGCGGCTCGCGACAGGGCTTCCGCCACGGCTTTCGCCGAAGCGTTTGGCGAGGCTCCTGCCGGGGCTCTTGCCGGGTCTCCTGCCGGGTCTCATCGCCGCTGGGCTGGCCTGGGCGATGTCCGGCGATGCGTCGGCAGCCGGCGGGCCGAGGATCGAAGCGCAGGCGGTCGAAATGCGTATCGCCGGCCTGCGGCTGCTCGATGCCGTCGCGGCACCCGGCGGCGGGACCGGCATCCCGGTCCCGGTGTCGATGACGATCATCAATCGCGGCCCCTCGCCGGATCGGCTCGTGCAAGCCAGTTCGCCGGTTGCCGCCCGCATCGAGATCCAGGCGGCGCCGCATCCCGGGCAGGGCGTGGCCCGGCGATCGGGATCGGGCATCGACGTGCCCAGCGGCCGGACGGTGACGATCGGGGGAGGGGGACCGCAGGGCGGGCGCCTGCTCCTGACCGGCGTGCGCAAGCCGCTGGTGCCGGGCCAGACTTTTCCGTTGGCCTTGACGTTCGCGCACGCGGGGCGTGTCGAGCTGACCGTCGTGGTCGGGGCCGGCACGCCTTAGGGACGCGCTGATCGATTCGCTCGAGCGTCTCGCGCCGCCCGTCGGGATGGGACGCAAGACAGACCGTCCGAGGGGCAGATGCGACGGCCGGGTGGAATTGATCCGCGCATCTCTAATTTCATCCAGTTGACCCAATGACATTGCAGCGCGCTCTCAGTTTACAAAGCCACCTTTGTGACCCGCCCTGACCTGTGCACTGGTGTTGCGATCGAGCCTGTCCAGGCTGAGCCGCCTCTCCACCGACTCCACACGCCCCAGCGCATCGGTCCGATAGACATGCCCATTGTCGAGAACGTACATCGCATTCGGCCGGGGATGGCGGAGTTCCGCAGTCCAGTTGCCGCGCCTGCCGGCCGTCGCCCGGACCACACTCGGCCGACGAGATGCCAACCAGTGAAGCTTCGATCAACATCTTCAGCCCCTGAGCCCACGCGGTCACGGGTTGAGCACGTACGTTCGCGCTACTCCTCCATCGCCTTCGGCACATCGATTCGATCGAACATGAAGCGCCGTTCATCGAACGTTTCAGTGTACTCAAAGCGAGTCCGGAAACTGCCGTCACGGTCCACGCAGACTTCGATCTGGTACCACCAGGGTTGCCCCAGTTCCTCGGTTACCTTGCGATGCTCGATCAGCAGCTGGGTGAGCTTTGATCGCAACTGAATATCGACTTTCGTAGCATCAGCCACGACCGATGCATCCTCTCGCTTGAAGAAGAACTGGTTAATGCTGGTTTGCAGGTCGGGAGGCAGTTTTGCAACATAACAAACCCGAGTCCAGTCTGGTATTGGTGACGCCTCGTGCACGAGAGATGCAATTTTATTGATCAATTGATCCAATTTATATAATGACACAATATTCCCTTTTTATATTCATCGGATATTGGGGTATTCGATTGGAGGCTGCGGAACTCCGTTAATCCAAGATTCGACCACCATATTTGATGGCACAGATGGATTTGAATCATTCCAAATTGGCGTAACCCTTACATCGACAGTATGCCCATCCGCTATATGTTGTGCCCATTCCCGCTCCATCACACGATATCGGCCACGATTGACCTCTGACATCTGCGCGACCAGATTGATCCCATCTCCGGCTCCGCCAACCCCGTGACCGATGAGATGCCCTCCATCGTAGCCCGTACCCCCTTCACGGCCCGCGCGAATCTGTGCACTGGTGTTCCGGTCGAGCCTGTCCAGGCTGAGCCGCCCCTCCACCGACTCCACACGCCCGAGCGCATCGGTCCGATAGACATGCCCGTTGTCGAGAACGTACATCGCATTCGGCCGGGGAGAACGGAGATCCGCAGTCCAG
>JAKPAM010000008.1 GCA_029779435.1 Pseudomonadota bacterium
GATCCCCTTCGCCCTCATGTCCGCGCCTCTGCCGTGCGACCCGCCAATCGTCCCAGCGCCGCTTCCAGCGCCTGCTGCTCAGGCGGCGGCTGCACCGAGATCCGCACGTGGCCGTCCAGCCCGAACGAACGCGCATCACGCAGCTTGACACCCTCGCGCCGCAGTGCGTCCAGCAGCCGAGCGCCAACGCGCGCCAGCGGCTCGGGCGGCCGCGCGCAGAAGAACGACGTGTCGCTGTCCAGGCAATGCCACCCGTGCGCGCGCAACATCCCCATCTGCGCCTGCTTCCAGACGCGCAGCCGCTCGTGGCTGGATAGCAGCCACGCCTGCGTCCCCGGCTGCGACCACGCGATCAGCATCGCCGCGCCATGCGCGCCGAGCACCCACGACGGCGCCATCCGCTGCAGCGCCTGCACGCGCCGATCACTACCGGCAGGCGCCAGCGCATAAGCGCCGCGCACGCCGGGCAACCCGAGCGCCTTGTTCGGCGAATACAAGCGCCAGGCGCGGTCACGCCTCGCGCCATCCCACGCGCTGGCGCCCGACAGGCGCAACGGCTCGTAGGCGCAATCGAGCACGATCGGCGCGCGATGGGTGAAGACCGGCTCGGCGCGCCCCAGCGGCGACGACGGGTCGCAGGCCCAGGCGAGGTCGACGTCCGGATCGAGGCCTCCGGCGGCGTCTCGATCGCGGCCTCGATCGCGGCTTCGATCACCATCTTGTTCGCCGCCCGGTTCGTCGTCCCATTCATCTTCTCGTGCACCGTTTCGATCGCCATCCCGTTCGCCGCTTCGCCCCGCACCGCGACGCCGCACGCGCAGTCCCCAGGCCGACGCCGCGGCGGCATAGTCGCCATAAGCGTGCCGCGGCACGCTTATGATCCGGCCGCCGTCGCGGGCGATGCATGCGGTCATCCGGAAGATGAACTCGCTGCCGCTGCCGGCGATCACGACACGCGCGGCCTCCACGCCGTGCAGGCGCGCGATCGCCTCGCGCACACGCAGGTAGCTGCCTTCCGGATATCGCGATGCATCGACGCGCCCGAGCGCCTCGATCAGTTCCGGGCAAGGGCCGCAGGCATTGGCATTGACCGAGAAATCGAAATCGATGGGGCCGAGGACGTCGGGGCCGCCATGCTCGCGTCCCACCGACGCCTCGTCATCCATCGCCTGCCTGTTCATTCGTTCCTCCGTCGCGCACACGCCTGGTGAGTCACTTCCGCCCGAAGGTGGGAGCTTCCTCGCCACGGCTTTGGCACGTCGTCAATATCGTTCCACACCCGCCCAGATCACCATCACAGCCATGATCACGAACACCGTCGCACGGACCGCGGCGCTGGCGACCGCCACCGCCCGATGCAGGTCCGCCGGCGCCGGCGCGCGGGCGCCGGCGTTGAGCACATAGACGCCCGGCTTACCCAGGCGCACGCCGAGCAGCAACGCCATCGCGGCCATCGGCCAGCCGCCGTTCGGCGAGGGCGTCAGGCGCGCCTGCGCGGGCAGCCGCCGCCAATCGCTCAGGCGCCCGCATCCCCCCAACGCCAGCGCGCACAACCGGGCCGGCACCCATGACAGCACGTCATCGGCGCGTGCCGCCCACTTGCCCGCCCATTCCCAGCGGCCGCGATAACCCCACATCGCGTCGGCGGTGTTCGCGTAGCGGTAAACACACGCGCCGACGAACCCGAAGCAGGTGAACCAGCACAGCGGCGCGACGACCGAGTCATTCAGGTTCTCGGCCAGCGATTCGATCGCGCTCTCGCGGATTTCTTCGGCGGACAGCGTCGACACGTCGCGGCTGACCAGCCGGGATAATCTTGCGCGGCCGGCGTCGAGTCCATCCTCCGCCAGCGCCGCCTCCACGGCCAGCACTTCGTCACGAAGCATCGTCCAGGCCAGCATCGTCTTCAGCGCCCAGGCACCGCCCACCACGGCGATCGCCGCTCCCACCACGCCGAACCATCCCGCGATCGCCGATAGCGGCTCCGAGGCCAGCGCCGGGACGGAAAACGGCGACGCCACGAGAACGATGGGCCATGTGAAACCGATCGGCAACGACAGCCCGCCACCGTGCGCGAGCCAGGCCACACCCAGATCGAGCGCCCCGCCCAGCGCACCGACGACCAATGCGCCCAACCACCAGGCCACGGTCCCGGCGACCCATGCCCGCACCGGCGGCCCGACCGGCAGCCGGCGCCCGGCCGCGCGCAAATAAGCGCCGATCGCGACGACCGGATGCCAGGCAGCCCGCGGCTCGCCCCAACGCGCGTCGATCACCATCGCGCTCAACACGATGCCGGCGGCCAGCACGCTCATCGATTCCCCGATGCGCGAAGCGCACCGGCGGCCCCGGTGATAAGGGTCGCCGAAGCGACTCGCACGACCGGCCTCGGCCCGCTCATCGACGATCAATCCTCGATGCCGCGCTGCGCCGGAATACCGGCCTCGAACGCATGCTTGACCATCCGCATCTCGGTCACGGTATCGGCCATCGCGATCAGTTCGTCGGGACAGCGCCGCCCGGTCAGCACGACGTGCACGTGCGACGGCCGCTCGCGCAGCGCGGTGATCACCTCATCCAGCGGCAGCCAGCCGTAGATCAGCGGATACGTGATCTCGTCGAGCACGACCAGGAACGTGTCGCCGGCCAGGATCACGTCGCGCGCCCGCGCCCAGCCGTCGCGCGCGAGCTGCGCCGAATGCTCGAGATCCTTGCTCTTCCAACTGAATCCGTCACCGAGCCCCTCGATCGGCACGCCGATGCGCTCGAACATCCGGTGCTCGCCGAAGCGGGCGCTCGGCACCTTCATGAACTGGAAGATCCGGACCGACTTGCCGCGGCCCGTGGCGCGCAACGCCAGCCCGAAGGCCGCCGTGCTCTTGCCCTTGCCGTCGCCGGTGTTGATGATCAACAGGCCGCGCCGCTCGCCTTCCGGCGGGGCATAGGGCTTGTCGGTCGGCGGTTGTTCGATCTGCATCGTGGTCTCCTGGAGGAATGCCGTGGTCGGTACATCGAACCGCGGCATGGCGGTAAGGAAAGGTCGAAGGAAAAGGGTCGATGGAGCGGACAGGTGAAAGAGATCGGGTGGAAGAACCAGCGCAAGGGTCAGCGAAACGGCGGATGACGAGGTGAGCCGGGAGAACGATCCACGCGAGGCGCGACCAGCGTGACGACGGGTGCACCCTCGTCGGCGATACGCACCGCGACGCGGCCGTCGAACACGCGCTCGATCGCCCGGTGCCCGTCGGAATCGACCGCAGCCCCGTGCCAGGCGATGCGGCCCGCGTCGACGATCGCCAGGTCGTCGGCGTTCAACGCCAACGACAACTCGTGCAGCACGCTGACCACGGTCACGCCGGCCGCGACGCGTTCGCGCACGATCGCGAGCCAGTCTGCCTGATGCGGCGGATCCAAATTGGCGACGGGCTCGTCCATCAGCATCACGCCGGCCTGCACGGCCAGTGCGCGCGCCAGCAGCACGCGTTGGCGCTCGCCGCCGGACAGGCGCCCCAGCGGCCGGTCGCGCCAGTCCCAGGCCTGCGTGCGCAGCAGGCATTCGCGCACGACCTCATGGTCGCGCGCATCGGCCATGCCCAGCCAGCGCTGATGCGGCAGCCGCCCGATCATCACCACGTCATAGACGCTCAAGTCGTCGGCACCCGCCTCGTTCTGGCCCAGCCACGACAAGCGCCGCCCTCGCTCGCGCGCACCGATCCGATCGAGCGGCTCGCCCGCCCACAGGACGCGGCCGCCATCGACCGGCCCGAGGCCGGCCAGTGCCTTGAGCAGCGTCGACTTGCCGGCGCCGTTGGGGCCGACGACGGCCAGCCAGCGCCCGGCCGCGACGTGCAGATCGACGTCGCGCAGCACGCAACGGCCACCGATGGACACCGACAGCGACGCGGCGCTAAGCGCCGGCACACCCGGCGTCGGTACATTCGGAGTCGGCACACTCAGAGTCGACACATTCGGGAGCGGCGTACTCGACGCCGACGCCCACCGTTCCGGCGGACCCGAGGCCCGCGAATCCGAAGGCGGCATCATGCTCCCTCCTCGTCGCGTGCGCGGCGATGCATCAGCCACAGCAGATAACCGCCGCCAAACACCGCCGTCAGCACGCCCACCGGCAGCTCGCGCGGCGCGATCGCGGCGCGGGCCGCCAGATCGGCGCCGGCCAGCAGCGCGCCCCCGGTCAGCGCCGACAACGGAATCAGCCATCGATGCGAGGTTCGCGCGATCGATCGCACCAGGTGCGGCGCGGCCAACCCGACGAAGGCGATCAGCCCGGTCTGCGCGACTGCGCTGCCGGTCGCCAGCGCCAGCAGCACGATCAGGCACGCGCGGCCGGCCGCCAGCGGCAGCCCGAGGCTGCGCGCCGTCGCCTCGCCCAGCGCCAGCGCGTCGAGCAGCGGACTGCACAGCCATGCCAGCGGCATGCAGAGGGCCAGCGTGACGGCCATCAGCACGACCGAGGTCCAGCCGATGAATACCGTGCCGCCGACCAGGAAACTCTGCTGGGCCGCCATGATCTCGGGGAACCAGATCACTGTCATCGTCGACAGCGCGCCGAGCACGACGCCGACGATCACGCCCGCCAGCAGCAGACGCATCGTGTGCGCCAGGCCTCGCGCCAGCGTCAACGTCAGCACCAGCGCCAGCATGGCGCCCGCGAACGCCGCGCCGCTCAGTCCGAGCCGGGCCAGCCACGCGCCGGTGCCGGGCGCCAAGCCGCCGAGCGCCATCGACAACGCGACGAACAGCGACGCCCCCGACGCACTGCCCAGCAGATACGGATCCGCCAGCGGATTGCGGAACACGCCTTGCGCGATCGCGCCGGCCAGTCCCAGCAGCGCACCGGCGAGCCACGCGCCCAGGCTGCGCGGCAGCCGGATGTCGAGCACGATCCGCAACGCCATCGGATCGTCGCGCCACCCCGTCCAGGCCTCGAAGCCGGTGCTGCCGACCAGGCAGCCGAGCGCGGCCAGCACCGCGGCCAGCAGCGACAGGCTCAACAGCAGGCGCCACGCGCGCGACGGGCCGCCGCTCATCTGGACCCGGCGGCCGATGCCGGCGGCGCGCCCTTTTCGCGCAGGCAGTCGGCCATGATCCGCGAGGCTTCGGCCAGCCGCGGGCCGGGCCGCACCAGCACGTCGATCTGCGCGAGCGTGAAACGGCACACCCGATCCTCGCGCACCGCGCGCATCGCCGGCCAGCCCGGCCGTTCCGACAGCGGCTGCTCGTGACGGGCGGCCAGCATGATCAGGTCCGGATCGGCGCGCACGATGAATTCCGGCCCCAGCTTGGGAAACGGTCCCAGGGTAGCCGGGACGATGTTGCGCAGCCCCAGGCCGGCCAGCGTCTGGCCGATGAACGAGCTTTCGCTGGCGGCATAAGGACCGCGGCTGACCTCGAAGTACACCCGCGCGCCGCGCAGCGCCGCCGGAACCGCGCGGGCCTCGGCGGCCTGCGCCTCGTCGATGCGCTGCCAGAGCTGCCGCGCCTGCTCGTCGGGCAGCGCGAACAGGCGCGCGAGCGACACGATGACACGCTGCACGTCCTCGCGGGTCTTCGGTTCGAGCACCATGGTCTTGACGCCCAGCGCGTCGAGCCGGCCCGTCACGCGGGCCGAACGCGACAGCAGCACGACGTCGGGCCGCAGCGCCACGATGCCCTCGACGTCGACGTCATCGAGACCGCCCAGATGCGGCAGGCGCTCGACGGCCGCCGGCCAGTTCGAGAAGCGATCGACGCCGACCAGCCGATCGCACTGGCCCAGTTCGCAGACCGTCTCGGTCACCGAGGGCAGCATCGACACGACCCGAGCCG
Source organism: Pseudomonadota bacterium (assembly GCA_029779435.1). Classification (GTDB taxonomy): domain Bacteria; phylum Pseudomonadota; class Gammaproteobacteria; order Burkholderiales; family Burkholderiaceae_E; genus JAKPAM01. The sequence goes on from JAKPAM010000008.1 coordinate 5,827, forward strand.
GCACCGCGTCGAAGCGCAGGGCCGCGCCGCGCTCATCCGTCACCGTATAAGGCACGACGCCGACCGATGCCGATGCCGAAGCCGAGGCGGAATCCGGCATGGACGTGGTCGCGGGTGCCGCCGTCGCGGCGGACATCAGGACGAACAGCGAGGCAAGCACCAGGACGAGCATCGAGGCGGACGCGAGCACGGGCACCCGACCGGACAGCAAGACCGACCCCGGGGCACGCCCGCAGGCGGACGCCCGCTTGGCGATCCATCCCGCCACGCTCCCCGCCCGCTTCCGATGTCCGTCCGTCATGCCCGTCCCTTGATCGCGAGCGGCAACCCGGCCACCATCAGCACGACGTCGTCGCAGACCTCGGCCACCGCCTGGTTCAAGCGGCCCAGCGCATCGACGAACTCGCGCGTCTCGCGCCCCATCGGTACCACGCCCAGGCCGATCTCGTTGCTGACCAGCACCAGCGGGCCCGCGCGCCGCACGATCGCCTCTTGCAGCCGATCGGTCGCATCGATAAGCGCGTCCGCCGACATCGGCTGGCATCCGTCGGCGGGCATCATCGCGTTGGTCAGCCATAACCCCAGGCAATCGACGAGCATCAGATGCGCGGGCCCGCCGAGCCGCGTGACCGTCTCGGCCACCGCCAGCGGCGCCTCGACGGCGGCCAGGCGCGGGACGCGCAGCGCGCGATCGGCCTGGTGCCGCGCGATCCGCGCATCCATCTGCGGATCGCCGACTCCGGCCCGCGCGGTCGCGATCAACGTCGCGGCGTGCGCCGGATCGGCGTCCAGCCACGACCGGGCCTGCTGCTCGGCCCAGCGCGACTTGCCGCTGCGCTGCCCACCGAGCACCAACCGCGCCCGCGCGTCCACGGGCGACCTCAGCGCGGCGACCAGCGCAGGCCGACGTACAGCACGCGGCCCGGCGTCGCATAGTTGCGCACGGTCTCGTAAGGCTTGTCCGCCAGGTTGTCGATGCGGGCGTTCAGCGTCCAATCGCGCGCCAGCGCCTTGCTCGCGTACAGGTTGATCAGCCCATAACCGCCGAGCGTGGTCGTGTTGGCCGGGTCGTCATAGCGCCTGCCCGAGAACTGCATCTCTCCTCCCAGCGTCCAGCCCGCCACCAGGCCGTCGGCACCGACCGTGCCGTGCCGGCGCGCGCGGCGCGCCAGTTGCCGGTCGGTATCGCGGTCGCGCGGATCCTGGAAGTCCAGCGACGCACGCAGCGTGACCACGCCGATCCGATGCTGGCCGGCCAGCGTGATGCCCGAATACTCGGCGTTGGCGGTGTTCGCATAGCAGCCGAAATCCGACAGGCACGGCCCGGGCGTCGAGAACGTGATCAGATTGCGCAAGCGATTGCGATACAACGTCACCGACGCCGACGTCTGCTTGTCACTGTAGCGCAGCCCGATCTCGACGTTGCGGCTCTTCTCGGGTTGCAGGCCCGCGACGCCGTACTCGCTGAAGCGCTGGTACAACGTCGGCGCGCGGAACGCCGTGCCGCCGGACGCCGACACGCGCCACTGCGGCGTGATCGCGAACGCATAACCGAGGCTGCCGGTCGTCTGCCCACCGAACTCGCTGTCGTCGTCACGCCGCAGGTTGGCCTGCACCGTGTGCGCGCCCTGCTGCCAGCCATAGCCGAGCGCCAACGCGTTCTGGTGGCGGCCGCGGTCGATCGGATCGTTGACCAGGTCGTCCTCGCGTCGTTCGAGCGCTGCCGTCACGAGGCTCGCGCCGAGCCGCAGTTCGTTCTGGAACAGGTAGCCGCGCAGGCGCGTATCGGTGCGGTAGTCCATCGGGCGCGTCGCATAGCGGTCGCGCGAATCGGTCAGGCTCACGCGCGTCTTGTACGCATCGGTCCACTGCGCGGTCCAGCTCAGCCCGGCCGTCTGCAGGCGATTGCGGCTGCGATCGTCGGTCGTCAGGCCGCTGTCGAACTTCGAATCGATGTCGCTGGCCAGCAGCGTCGCCTCGACCCGGTTATCGCGATCGATCTGGAATCCCAGCCGCGCGTTCGCCGATTTCGAGCGATAGCCATCCTTGTCGGGGTTCTGCGTCGGTACCGGCCGTGCGTTGAAGCCTTCGCTGGCCGAGTTCGCCAAGCCCAGCGAATAGTCGAAGGCGCCGTTGCTGCCGCTGAAGCCGGCCTCGGCGCGATAAGTGCGGTGCGACGCGACGCCGAAGGCGGCATAAGGCGTGAACGGCCCCTTGCCCTTGCGCGTGAACAATTGCACGACGCCGCTGATCGCGTCGGACCCGTAGACCGCCGCGGCCGGGCCGCGCAGCACTTCGATGCGGTCGATCTGTTCGAGCGGGATCGCCTGCCACGACGCGCCGCCGGTCGATTGCGAATCGATCCGTACACCGTCGAGATAGACGGCGGTGAAGCGCGTCTCGCCACCCCGGATGTACACGCTGGTCGTCGCCCCCGGTCCGCCGTTGCGGGTGAACTCGACACCGGGCACGCGGCCGAGCAGATCGACGACCGTCGAGACGCCGCTGTTCTCGATCGTTTCGCGATCGATGACGGAAACGTCGGCCACCGTGTCCGACATCTTCTGTTCGACGCGGGTCGCCGTGACGAACACATCATCGATCGGACCGGGAGCGGAAGCATTGACGGGTGCACCGGTCTGCGCGAGCCCGGCTGCGGGCTGCAGAGCGAGAGCCAAGGCGGAAGCCAGCGGGAGCGCGAACGGAAAAGCGGCGCGAGCGCGGCCGCGAAACGAAGAAGCAGGCATGATGAGCCACTCGGATCGGAACGTCCCCACCGGCGTCCCCGCCGGCATCGGGACAGAACGACCGGCCACCCACTCGGGAAGCACCGAACGATCCACCCGGCCGCCGTGGACGGCTCGCGCGGGCGAATCGTTCAGCGCTCCCATGGGCGCCGGTCACGTCGTTGGCCGGTATCCGGGCTGACGGCGCGACGCGCGTCACCTTCCCAGATGCGTGAGACACGACACCCAGTGGTCTGTGGACGCGCGCTGGAACCCGCGGCAAGGCGAGGTTCCGGCCGTTTGACCGTTGCGGGGGCAGCGCAGGCCGGGTCCGAGGACCTCCTGCTTCCCGTTCAACTGCGACCCGAGAACCGGGCCGCGAGCACCAACGGCCGCGATTCTAGTCCACCCGGTGGCCGAGAGGTCGATCGTCGGCGCGCAGAACGACAATGCGCATTCCATTGATGCCGCGCAAAACCCTTTCAGCTTCAGGGTGACTCCGGCTCCAGAAATCCGGATCGCGGCCCGTGTCCCCGCAGGATCGCCATTTATTACGGATCGTTATTTGCACCGCACGATAGTTCGTTTGTGCAATGCACCAAAACCACCTAGGCTCACGCGCTTCCGGTAATTTCGCAGGACCACGATGCCCCCGATCCCTCCGCGAGGCGATGCCCCGCTGTCCCAGCCCCCGGCTTCCGATCACTCCGCCAACGCTCCCCGGTCGGCCGCGCGCCGTGCCCGCCGCCTCGCGGCCATCGGGCTGGCCGGCGTCGCGGCCGTCGCCGTCCTGGCCGTGCACGGCCTGCATGGCAACCCGGCCAAGGCTGCCGACGCATGGCCGTCCAAGCCGATCCGGCTGGTCATCCCGTATCCGCCGGGCGGCGCCGCCGACGCGGCCGCTCGGATCTTCGCTGAAGCGCTGTCCGAAGGGCTGCACCAGCAGGTCCTGCCCGAGAACAAGCCGGGCGCCGGCACCGCGATCGCCGCCGACTACGTCGCCTCGTCGCCCGCCGACGGCTACACGCTGTCGCTGGTGCCCACCGGCCAGTTGACGGTGCTGCCGCACGTCCAGCAGAACCTGAAGTTCGACGCGTTCAAGAGCTTCGCCCCGATCTCGCTGCTGGCCGCCACGGGTGTCGTCATCGCCGTCAACGATTCGGTACCGGCGCGCGACCTGAAGGAGCTGATCGCGCTGGCCAAGGCCCAGCCGGGCAAGCTCACGTACTCGTCGAGCGGCAGCGGCACGATCATCCATCTGGCCGGCGAGTACTTCAAGCTCGCGACCGGCACCGATCTGCTGCACGTGCCGTTCAAGGGCAGCGCACCGGCGATCACCGCCGTCGTCGGCGGCCATGTCAACGTGTCGGTCGACACGCTGACCGTGTTGGCGCCGCAGATCAAGGCCGGCAAGCTCAAGGGCCTGGCCGTCGCATCGCAGCAGCGTTCGCCGGCACTGCCTGACGTGCCCACGGTGGCCGAGTCCGGCTACCCCGATTTCGAGGTCGTCTCGTGGTTCGGCCTGGCCGCCCCGGCCGGCACGCCGCCCGAGATCATCGCGCGCCTGAACGCCGAAGTGCGCAAGGCCGCCGATAACCCCTCGGTCAAGGAGCGCCTCGCGCAACAGGGCCTGAGCGCCTGGCCGACGACGCCCGAGCAGTTCGCCCAGCGCATCCGCGCCGACTACGACAAGTACGGCAAGGTCGTGCGCGAATCCGGCGTCAAGTTCGACTAAGGCCTGTCAACGCGACGATCGAACACGGTTCAGCGCCCGCTGTCCGTGCCGCGGGCCCGCACGATGCGGGCTGGCGGCCCCCCCTCTGTCGCCGACGCGCCCGTTCGGCGCGTTTGACAAGCCTCCGCCTTTGATCACCGCCACACCGGCGGCGTGAACAAATAGTTCACAGACTCGCGACCCTTCGACCCGTAGATTCGCGCCAACGATCCGTCGGGCCGTGCCCCGGCGGAGCTTGAGCTCATCAGGGGTAAGCGAGTGCGGATCAGGATCATTGCCGGCGCGGTCGGCGCATTGTGTTCAGCGATATTGCTCGGCGGCTGCGGCGGCGGCGATCTGGATTCCGCGTCGGCCGACGATAAGTCCGCGCCCGGAGCGCAACAGGGCGAGGCCTCGCTGGGCGGTTCGGTCCGGCTGTGGACGCGGGCCGCCACGCCGGCCTCGGTGGCGCAGTGGTCGCCGGTCATCAAGCTGTCGATCGTACCGGCCGCGGCGGCCAACCTGCCGGACGGCCGGATCCTGTTCTGGTCAGCGGAGCAGCGCTTCGGCTTCTCGCAGCGCGGCAGCACGTACACGACGGTGTTCGATCCGGCCACGCAGACGGCCACCGAGCGATTGATCACCGAAACCGGCCACGACATGTTCTGCCCGGGCACGACCAACCTGCCCGACGGCACGATCCTGATCACGGGAGGCATCGACAGCGAGAAGAGTTCGCTGTTCGACCCGTTCACCAACACCTGGCGGCGCGCCGCCAACATGAACGTGCCTCGCGGGTACCAGGCCAACACGCTGACGGCCACCGGCGAGGTGTTCACGCTCGGCGGCTCGTGGAGCGGCGGCCAGGGCGGCAAGGACGGCGAGCTGTGGACCGCGGATGGCGGATGGCGCCGGCTCACCGGCGTGCCGGTCGCGCCGGCGCTGGGCGAGAGCAACGAGGGCCCTTATCGCACCGACAACCACATGTGGCTGTTCGCCACCGCCGATCAGCGCGTCTTCCACGCTGGCCCGTCCGCGCGGATGAACTGGATCACGACGCGCGACAACGGCAGCATCGCCGCGGCGGGCACGCGCGGCGACGACATCTACAGCATGAGCGGCAACGCGGTGCTGTACGACATCGGCAAGATCCTGAAGGTGGGCGGCTCCAGCGGCTACACCGACGCGCCGGCCAACGCCAACAGCTACACGATCGACCTGGACGAGCAGGCCACGGTGCGCAAGCTCGCGCCGATGGCGTACGCGCGCGCGTTCCACAACAGCGTCGTGCTGCCCAACGGCCAGGTCGTCGTCATCGGCGGACAGACCTGGGCGAAGAACTTCGACGACAACAACTCGGTAATGGTCCCCGAGCTGTGGGACCCGGCCACGCGCACGTTCTCGAAGATGCCGGCGATGTCGGTGCCGCGCAACTACCACAGCGTCGCGCTGCTGATGACCGACGGACGCGTCGTCTCGTCCGGCGGCGGCTTGTGCGGCACCGGCTGCAGCGCCAACCATCCCGACCTGCAGATCCTGACGCCGCCCTACCTGCTGAACGCCGACGGCAGCGCCGCCGCGCGACCGACGATCACGCAGGCGCCGGCGCAGGCCCTGCTGGGCAGCCAGATCACCGTCAACACCAATGCCGCGGTCGCCTCGTTCGTGCTGATGCGCATGGGCTCGGTCACGCACACCGTCAACAACGACCAGCGCCGCGTGCCGGTCGCGCACGTGTCCACCAGCGCCACGTCGCACACGGTCACGATCCCGTCCAACCCGGGCATCGCGCTGCCCGGCTACTACATGCTGTTCGCGCTGAATAGCAACGGCACGCCGTCGGTGTCCCGCGTGCTGCGCGTGCACGGCGACGGCCTGCCGATGGTCATCAACCCCGGCGCGCAGTCGAGTTACGCGAACACGGACGTCGACGTGACGATAACGCGCAACGGCGCCGCCGGCACGTTCTCGGCCACCGGCCTGCCGCAGGGTCTGTCCATCGATCCGGCCACTGGCCGCGTCACGGGCCGCGCCGCCACGGCCGGCAGCCACCGCGCGACGATCTCGATCGCCGGCAACGGCGGCGCCACCAGCACCGACGTGACATGGACCGTGTCGACCAACACCAGCAGCGGCCCCGCCAATGGCCAGTCGAGCGTCGCCGCGCGCTATGTCAGGCTCGAAGCCCTGTCCGAGATCAACGGCAATCCGTGGACGTCGATGGCCGAGTTCAACGTGCTCGACGCCGCGGGGGCCCCGATGTCGCGCACCGGCTGGACGGCCCAGGCCGATAGCGTCGAGACCGCCAACGAGAACGGCAGCGTCGCCAACGTCCTGGACGGCAATGCCAACACGCACTGGCACACGCAGTGGAGCGGCGGCTACAGCCCTCCGGCGCCGCATACGCTGATCGTCGACATGAAGTCGTCCCGCCCCGTCGGCGGCGTCCAGGTTCTGCCGCGCACCGGCGGCGGCAACGGCACGATCGCGCAGTTCCGGCTGTCGACCAGCATCGACGGCAACACGTGGACGACGCATGCCGACGGCGATTTCAAGCAGTGGGCCACCGGCAACGCGACGGCCAAGACCGTACTGATCGGCAACCTCGCCCGCGGCAAGGCCGCGACGCAGTCGGGCACGGGCGGCGGCTCGGCGGCGCTGGCCGTCGACGGCAGCATCGGCACCGGCTCGACCGCCATCACCACGAGCCAGGCCAATGCCTGGTGGCAGATGGACCTGGGCGCGTCGCATACGCTGAGCATGATCCGGCTGTGGAACCGCGCCGATTGCTGCGCTGAGCAACTCGCCAAGTTCTCGGTGTTCGTCTCGCCGTCGGACATGAGCGGACGCACTTATGCCGACCTGAACGCCGACAGCAGTGTCTGGCGCTACCAGGTCAGCGGCCAGGCCGCGCGGGAGCTGCTGATCCGCGGCAATGCGCGCGGCCGCTACCTGCGCGTGCAGCGCAGCGACACCGGCGTGCTGGCACTGTCGGACGTCGAAGCCTATGGCGTGGCCAACGTGCAGAGCGCGCCGGTCCTCAAGGCGCAGGCCGACGTCATCAGCGACGCCGGCAAGGCCGCGTCGCTGGCGATCAGCGCCACCGACGCGGATGGCGATGCGATCCGCTTCAGCGCGACAGGCCTGCCCCCGGGCCTGGCGATCGATGCCGCCACCGGCCGCATCACGGGCACGCCGACCACGCCCGGCTCGTCGATCGTGCGGATCACCGCGACCGACAGCACGGGCCTGAGCAGCACGGGTTCGTTCACGTGGCTGGTCGTCGAACCGAACCCGTTCACCGGCATCGTGACCGCGCCGCCGGCCGCCGCCGGCTCGCCGATCGGCCTGACGCTGCCCGGCACGCCCAACGGCATCACGCAATACAGTTGGGACTTCGGCGACGGCACCGCACCGACCGCGTTCTCGACCTCGCTCGGTGTCAACCATCAGTACCAGACCGGCGGGCTGTACACGGTAACCGTCACCGCGCGCACCAGCAGCGGCGCGACGCAGACGTATTCGTTCACGCAAGCGGTCTATGCGCCGGCCAACGGCGCGCGCCGGCCGGTCGCCTCGACCAACATCGCTTATGAAGCGCGCGGCAACGGGCGTGTCTGGGTCGTCAACCAGGACAGCGATTCGGTGTCGGTCATCGATGCGGCCACGCGCCAGCGCGTCAAGGAGATTCCGGTCGGCATCCGCCCGCGCGCCGTGGCGATCGCCAATGACGGCAACATCTGGGTCACCAACAAGGGATCGGCCACGATCAGCGTGATCAGCCCGAGCACGCTGGCCATTACCCGCACGATCGCGCTGCCGCGCGCCTCGCAGCCGTTCGGCCTGGTGTTCTCGCCGGTCGACGGCAGCGCCTGGGTCGCGTTGGAGGCCGGCGGCAAGGTGCTCAAGCTCGCCAGCGCCAACGGCAGCCAGCTCGGCGCGATCGACGTCGGCTCGACGCCCCGCCACCTGTCGATGACCGCCGACGGCACGCGCCTGCTGGTATCGCGCTTCATCAGCCCGCCACTGCCCGGCGAGAGTACGGCCAGCGTGCAGGACCAGTCGGCCGGCGCCGATCGCGGCGGCGAGGTCGTCGTCGTACGGACCGCCAACGCCAGCGTCGAGCGCACGGTCGTGCTCAAGGTCAGCAAGCGTGCGGATTCGACGGTGCAGGGCCGCGGCGTGCCGAACTACCTGGGCGCCGCCGTCATCCGCCCGGACGGCAGCGACGCCTGGGTGCCGTCCAAGCAGGACAACGTGCAGCGCGGCCTGGTCCGCGACGGCAAGCCGCTGGATTTCCAGAACAGCGTGCGCGCGATCGTCTCGCGCATCGACCTGACGAGCCTGGCCGAAGACCATGAGCGGCGCGGCGACCTCGACAACTCCGGCGTCGGCAGCGCCGCCGTGTTCGATCCGACCGGCAGCTACCTGTTCGTCGCGCTGGAGACCTCGCGCCACGTCGCGGTCGTCAACAGTTGGTCGGGGCAGGAGATCTTCCGCTTCGACGTCGGCCGAGCGCCCGAGGGACTGGCGATCTCGCCGGACGGCAAGACGCTGTTCGTCAACAACTTCATGGATCGCACGGTCGGCATCCACGACCTGGGCGCGATGGTCACCAACGGCCTGTACGACGTCAAGGCGCTGGCCACCGTCGCCGCGGTCGGCACCGAAAAGCTCGCCGCCGACGTGCTGCGCGGCAAGCAGTTCTTCTATGACGCTCGCGACCCGCGCCTGGCCCGCGACGCCTACCTGAGCTGCGCGAGCTGTCACAACGATGGGGACACCGACGGACGCACCTGGGACTTCACCGGGTTCGGCGAGGGCCTGCGCAACACGATCCCGCTGCGCGGCCGCGCGGGCATGGGCCATGGCGCGCTGCACTGGAGCGCCAACTTCGACGAACTGCAAGACTTCGAAGGGCAGATCCGCGACTTCGCGCAGGGCACCGGGCTGATGACGGACGCGCAGTTCAATGCCGGCACGCGTCGCCTGCCGCTCGGCGATCGCAAGACCGGCGTCAGCGCCGACCTGGATGCGCTGGCCGCGTACATGACCTCGCTATCGACCTTCGATGCGAGCCCGTATCGCAACGCCTCGGGCAGCCTGACGTCGGACGCCGCGGCCGGCCGGACGCTGTTCGCGCAGAAGGGCTGCACGACCTGCCATGCCGGCGCGCGCCTGACCGACAGCGGATCGGGTGTCGTGCGCGACATCGGCACGATCAAGGCCACCAGCGGCACGCGCCTGGGCTCGACACTGACGGGCATCGACACCCCGACGCTGCTCGACGCGTGGGCCTCGGCCCCCTACCTGCACGACGGCTCGGCCGCGACGATCGACGCGGCGATCCGCGCGCACGCCAGCCTGGCGCTGACGAACGCCGAAGTCGGCCAGTTGGCCGCCTATGTCCGCCAGATCGGTACCGACGCGCTGCCGACGGTCACGCGCAGCCTGCGCTACCTGCGCCTGCAGGCGCTGACCGAGATCCGCGGCAACCCGTGGAGTTCGATGGCCGAGTTCAACGTCCTCGACGGCAACGGCAACGCGCTGTCGCGCAGCGGCTGGACGGCAACCGCCGACAGCGTCGAGACGGCGGGCGAGAACGGCCAGGCCGGCAACGTCCTGGATGGCAACGCGAACACGATCTGGCATACCGAATGGTCCCGCCGCACGGTGGCGCTGCCGCACACGCTGACCGTCGACATGCGTGCCAACCGCACGGTCAGCGCGATCCGCTACCTGCCGCGTCCCGGCGGCACCAACGGCACGATCGGGCAGTTCCGGCTGTACGGCAGCACCGACGGCAGCACCTGGACGCTGATCGGCGACGGCGACTTCGGCACGATGGGCGCGGCCGCCGCCGAGAAGACCGTGCAGATCCGCTGACCGCGCCATCGATCGGTCCGGGGTGGGCGTGGCACCGATGCCGGCGTATCAGGAGAAGACCCCAAAGCAGGAGAAGACCCGAAGGCAGGGGAAGACCCGAAGGTCGAGTCGGCGGGGAGGATCCACGGGTCGGATCCGAGGGCCGCGCCCGAGGGCCGGCTCCAATTCCGCGCCCTCCGTCATTGCCCGGTGATGTCCATGCCCGTCCGCGTTCCTGCCCGCTCGCTCATCCGCTTTCCCGCCCGCTTGCTTGCGCGCTCGCCCATCCGCACACGCCGTTCGATCCGGATCGTCGTCGCGACCGGCGTGCTGGCCGCCGTCGGCCTAGCCGGACTGGCCGCGCCGGCCAGCCACGCACGCGCGGCAGGTGGCCCCCCTACGCAGCCGATCGATCGCCGCCTGCCGGCCGATGCCGCCATCGGCCCGGCGGCCACTGGCGCTTCCGGCACCGCCCTCATCGGCCCCGGTGACGGCGGCGCTTCCGGCACCGCTGTCTCCGGATCCCGCCGCCCGCCGCTGTCGGCCGCGGCCCGACGCGGCGCCTCGCTGTACCGAGGCGATACGCCATTGCCGGGCGCGCTGCATGGCCACGAACGCGCGCTGCCGCCCGCCGCCACGCGCTGCACGAACTGCCACGGCGCGCAAGCCAACGCACCGCGCACGGCGGTACGGCCGCTCGAACCGGGCCCGTTCGACACCGGCTCCGCGGCCGCGCTCTCCCCGTCGGCCGCGGCCCTGGCCGACGCCGCGAATCTCGGCCCGCCGCTGGACGCCGCGTCGCTGACCAGCCTGCGCGCGCGCCGGGGCGGTCCGCCGAGCCGCTTCGACGCACCGGCCCTGTGTACGCTGCTGCGCACGGGCCTTGACCCGGCGCAGATCCTGATCCCGCAATCGATGCCACGCTACGCGCCCACCGATGCCGATTGCCGCGACCTGTGGGCTTACCTCTACGAACGCGACTGACCGTGAACGCGACCGACCCGCTTTCCTCTTCCCGACGCCGATGGCTGCACGCGCTGGCCGGCGCCGCTGCCGCCCCTTACCTGGCTGGGCTGACCGGCCTGGCGTCGACGGCGCACGCCGCGCACGCCCATGCACCATTCGGCCTGATCGATCCGCTGCGTCCCGCTCCCGCGCTGATGCTGCGCTGGCACGACGGCCATCGCTCACCGCTGCCCACCGCGCTGAAAGACCGCGTCACGATCGTTCAGACGATGTTCACCGGCTGCAGCGCCACGTGCCCGATCCAGGGCGCCCTGTTCGATGAGTTGCAGCAGCGGATCCACAAGCTGCCGTCGACCGATCCGGTCAACGCACGGATCCGCCTGCTGTCGCTGAGCATCGATCCGCTCAGCGACGATCCGGCCGCGTTGCGCGGCTGGCTGGCGCGCTTCCATGCCGGCGATCGCTGGGCCGCCGCCGCGACGACGCCCGAGCAGGTCGACGTGCTGCTGGACTTCCTGGCCGGACGCGCCAGCGGCGCCGACCGGCATACCACGCAGTTCGCGATCTTCGACACGCAGGGCCGCTTCGCTTACCGCACCCGGGAGATGCCTCCCCCCGACGCGGTGCTCCCGATCGCGCAATCGATCGGCCGGGGCGAGCACCTGAAACCGACGATCGGCAACGCGCGCTGAGCTCCGCATCACGGCGCCCGATCCGGATCAATGCTCCCCGGGATCGATGTCCCTCGGATCAACGCCCCCGGCTCAACGTCCGGGGATCAGCACGTTCCGATCACCGACCTTCGATTCCCGCGTCTCGATCCCCGCTTACTTCTCGATCGCCAGCAGCTCGACCTCGAAGGTCAGCACGCTGTTCGGCGGGATCACGCCGGGAATGCCGCGCGCGCCATAAGCGGTCTCGGGCGGGCAGGTCAGCGTCGCCTTGCCGCCGACCTTCAGCTTCTGGATGCCCTCGGTCCAGCACGGCACGACGCGGCCGAGCGGGAAGCTCGCCGGCGCATTGCGCTTGAACGAGCTGTCGAACTCGGTGCCGTTGTCCAACGTGCCGCGGTAATGAACCTTGACGGTATCGCTGGCCTTCGGATTGGCGCCGATCCCGACCACGGTGTGCTTGACCGTCACGCCCGACGGCAGTTTGTCGGTCGCTGGCGCGCCCTGCGCGTGCGCCACGGAGGCGGCAGTCAGGACGGCCAGTACCGCGGCCACGCGAATGGCCGCGATCGGCCCGGTCGGTTTGCGTAACGTCATCTCTATCCTCGATAAGGCCCGGCTGCACGCACGGGCGGAATTGATCCATCGGCATGCATCGCCGCGTCACGCGAGCGACGGTGACTCCGACCGCCCCGCACCGGCGATGCCGCTGCGAGTGTGCCACGTCGGCTGGCCATACAGTCTTCAACGTCGCGTCGAACCGACGGATAAGCGAACCGATGAATCGGTGCTCGTCGAAACGAACGAGGGCGCCCATCGATCGATCGTCGGCGGCCCTGCTTCGGCGTGCCCGTCAACGCACCGCCCGCGCCGCCCCCGTACCCGCGCCGACACCCGCGCCGGCACCAGGATCGGCCCCCGTTACACGCCATACGGCATCGCCCAGATCGTCGCTGACGAGCAGGCCGCCCCGCCCATCGAGCACCACACCTACGGGCCGCCCCTTCGCGCGCTCGTCGGCGTCGAGAAAGCCCGTCAGCACGTCGACCGGGACACCATCGGGCCGTCCCGCCGAAAACGGCACGAAGATCACCTTGTAGCCGCTCTTGGGGCGACGATTCCAGGACCCGTGCTGCGCGACGTACAGCCCTTCGCGCCACGCCGGCAGGATCGGTTCGCCGCGCGCGAACACGATGCCCAGCGACGCGGTATGCGGCCCCAGCGCGTAATCGGGCACGAGCGCGCGGGCGACCAGTTCGGGCCGCGGCGGCGTGACGCGCGTATCGACATGCTGACCGAAATAGCTGTATGGCCAGCCGTAGAAGCCATCACGCCGCACCGACGTCGCGTAGTCCGGAACCAGGTCGCTGCCGATCTCGTCGCGCTCGTTGACGACTGTCCACAGCGCGCCGCTCACCGGCTCCCAGTCCATGCCGTTCGGATTGCGCAGCCCGGTCGCGAACAGGCGCTTGGCCACCGGCTGCGAGGCGTCGGCCGGCAGGTCGACTTCCCAGATCGCCGCGCGCCCTTCTTCTTCGCCGATCCCATTCTCGGCGACGTTGCTGTTCGAGCCGACCGTGACGTACAGCCGGCGTCCGTCCGAGCTCGCGATGACGTTCTTGGTCCAGTGATGGTTGCGCCCGGCCGGCAGCTCGGTCACGCGCATCGGCTCGCCCTCGGCGCGCGTCTGCCCGTCGCGATACCGGACGCGCACCAGCGCATCGGCATTGGCCACGTAGAGCCAGTCGCCGACCAGCACCATGCCGAACGGCGAGTGCAGGCCGGCCAGGAACTCGCTGCGCAGTTCGGCCACGCCATCGCCATCCGCGTCGCGCAACAGCGTGATCCGGTCCGCACTGGGCGCCGACACACCCGCCATCGCCATCACCTTGCCGGCGGCCCATTCACGAAACCCCGAGGCTTCCCGGGCCGGCCGGTTGCTTTCAGCGACCAGCACGTCGCCGTTCGGCAGCACGTACAGCCAGCGCGGGTGCGCGAGCCCACGCGCGAACGCGGTGACGCGCGCGCCGGCCGCCGCCACCGGCACATCCTGCGCCGACGCCCAGCCCACCGCGCGGGCGATGCTGACGGTAGGCAGCAGCGCCGACCGCGGCGGCGGCAGCTTCGGCGCCGGACCCATGCCGTCGGCGACGGTCAGCTTGGCCACATCGCCGCATCCGGCCAGCGCCGCCAGCATCGCCAGCCCGGCCAACGGTGCGGCGAAGCCTCCGAACGAGACCCGCGATGCGACATTCACCGGATGCACCTCCTCGAACGCCCCCTCAGGAGCAGCCTTTCACGAGTGCCCGCCGTTATGAACGCCCTTATGAACGCCCTTATGGAATGCCCATTCAAGGACGCCCTTGATGGACGTCCCCCTTATAGGCGATCTCTTATCTGTACCCCTTTACGGGCGACCTTTCCTGGGTGACTTTCGGGGGCGGCTTTCATGGGTACCCCCTTACGAGCGGCTCTTCGCGAACCGCCCTCATGATCACCCCGAGGTGCCAGGCTCAGCGCGCCGCCGCCTTCAGCGCCTGGTCCAGGTCGGCGAGCAGGTCGTCGATGTGCTCGATGCCGACCGACAACCGCACCGTATCGACGGTCACGCCCGCCTTGCGCAGCTCCTCCTCGTTCAACTGGCGGTGCGTCGTCGAGGCCGGATGCGTGGCCAGCGAGCGCACGTCGCCGATGTTCACCAGCCGCACGAACAGGCCCAACGCATCGAGGAAGCGCTCGCCGGCCTCGCGGCCGCCCTTCAGGCCGAAGGTCAGCACGCCCGACCCGCGGCCCTTCAGGTACTTCTGCGCCAGCTCGTGCTCAGGCTGCCCGGGCAGCGCCGCGTAGTTGACCCACGATACGTCGTCGCGCGCATCGAGGAACTTCGCGATCGCCAGCGTGTTGTCACAGATTCGTTCCATCCGCAGCGCCAGCGTCTCGATGCCTTGCAGGATCAGGAACGCGTTGAACGGCGACAGCGCCGCGCCGGTGTTGCGCAGCGGCACGACACGCGCGCGGCCGATATAAGCGGCCGGACCCAGCGCCTCGGTGTAGACGACGCCGTGATAGCTGACGTCCGGCTCGTTCAAGCGCTTGAACCGCGCCTTGTGCTGCGCCCACGGAAACTTGCCGCTGTCGACGATCGCGCCGGCCAGGCTCGTGCCATGCCCGCCCATGTACTTGGACAGCGAATGCACGACGATGTCGGCGCCGTGCTCGATCGGACGCAGCAGGTACGGCGACGGTACCGTGTTGTCGACGATCAGCGGCACGCCGTGCGCGTGCGCGATCCTTGCGATCTCTGCGATGTCGGTGATGTTGCCCCGCGGATTGCCGATCGATTCGACGAACACCGCCTTGGTCCGGTCATCGATCAGCCGCCCGAACGCTTCCGGGTCGCGGTAGTCGGCAAAGCGTGTCTCGATGCCGAACTGCGGCAGCGTATGCGCGAACAGGTTGTACGTGCCGCCGTACAGCGCGCTCGACGACACGATGTTGTCGCCGGCTTCGGTGATCGTCTGGATCGCGTAGGTGACCGCCGACTGGCCCGATGCCAGCGCCAGCGCGCCGATGCCGCCCTCCAGCGCCGCGACCCGCTGTTCGAGCACGTCGGTCGTCGGATTCATGATCCGCGTATAGATGTTGCCCGGCACCTTCAGGTCGAACAGGTCGGCGCCGTGCTGCGCGCTGTCGAACGCGTAGGCGACCGTCTGGTAGATCGGCACCGCCACGGCCTTGGTCGTCGGCTCGGGCGAATAGCCGGCATGCACCGACAGGGTCTCGAATTTCCAGTTCTGCTGCATGAGGTCTCCTGGTAGGGATGATGAGGGGACGAGCGGATCGGATCCTCGGTCAGGATAACCCGATCGATCGATCCGGCGGCCACGGCGGCCAGCATATGCGTAACGGCTGGCGATCGCATGGCGGACCGGTGCGCATCCCTGCCAAGAATTCGTCGCATGGTTATCGATCCGGCGGCGATTTGCTTATCAGAAGATCGCGGAAGGCGGATCGCCGGCCGCGGCTTAACATCGGCGCTCCGATCAGGCGCCGATGCAGCCCTCTTGCGGCCGGACGACCCGATCCCGCCGAACCCACCCCGATATCCCGTCATGTCCGATCGATTGAACGTGATCGCCGTCTCCGGCAGCCCGAACCACCCGTCGAAGACCGACACGCTGCTGGCCGCGGTGATCGCCGAACTGGGGTCGAAACGCCCGCTAAACGCCCGCTCGGTGCGCCTGTCGGCGCTACACCCAGACCTCGGCGCGACGCTGCAACGCCCCGGCGCCTCGTACAAGGTGGCCGAAGCGCTGGAACTGATCGAGAGCGCCGATCTGCTGGTGGTCGGCACGCCGGTCTATCGAGGCGCGTACAGCGGCCTGTTCAAGCACCTGTTCGACCTCGTGCACCAGGACGCGCTGCGATCCAAGCCGGTGCTGCTGGTCGCGACCGGGGGCAGCGAGCGCCACTCGCTGGTCCTGGACCATCAGTTGCGGCCGCTGTTCGCGTTCTTCCGGTCGCTGCCGCTGCCGCTCGGCGTCTACGGCACGGACGGCGACTTCGCGGACGGCCGGATCGCCAGCGACGCCTTGTCGGCGCGCATCGCATTGGCCGTGCAGTATGCGTTGCCGTGGCTGACTGCACATCGCGCCGGACGGCCCGCACCGCTGAGGTTGTCCGCCTGATCACCGGACGCTTCGAAGCGTTCTCAGCCGTTCGCCAGCAGGTTCGACGCGATGTTGATCGACAGCGCCAGGATCGCCAGGTTGAACAGGTATGACAGCAGCGCCTGCGCGAGCACGGTACGGCGCATCGTACGCGACGCGATCGCCACGTCCGCCGTCTGCTGCGCGACAGCGATCGTGAACGAAAAATACAGAAAGTCCCAGTAGTCGGGCTCGAGCCCGTCGTCCGGAAAGCGCAGCGCCGGCGGCTCCGGCTGCTGGTAGTACAGGTTCGCGTAGTGCATGCCGAAGATCAGCGCGTTGCCGAGCCACGCGCCGATGATCGTCGACACTGCCAGCGCGACGCCCGGCGTGCCTTGCTGCGCCTTGGACAGCAGCAGTTCGAACACGATCGCCGCCAGGCTCATCACCGGCCCGATCGCCACCAGCGCCAGGTCGACCCAGCCGCTGTCATCGACCAGCTCGGCGCGGTAGCGCACGCCCTGCACGTCGGCGCGCGCCATCAGCACGGCCAGGCAGGCCAGGTAGAACCAACTGCCGACGTTCCAGCCCAGCAATACGCGGCTGACCGGCGTCCACGCCGACGGCGACGCCGCGCCGGCCAGTCCGCCGATCAGCATCGACAGCGTCAACCACGGGCGACTGGTGATCAGGTTCGCGGAACGGCGGAGCATCGCGCGAGTCTACCGCGCCATCGACGAGCGGGGCCAACCCGCGCGGGCCGGTGCGGCGCGCGGATATGAGACGATTCCGCCATCGTCCGGACCGACCGACTCAGGAGAAAACGACCGATGTTCGTTGTTCGCCGCACCCCGGCCCCTTGCCGGCCCCGCCGATTCACCGTCGCCCACGCGCTGGCCGCCGCCGCCGTTCTGGCCGCGAGTCCCGCGCTGGCCCAAGCGCCGCTGCCGAAGTCATCGGCCGCGCTCACCAAGGAAGTGACCGACGCCTGCATCAAGGCCAGCGACCTGCATCGCGCACGGGCGGCCGGCAAGCCGATCGAGTTCGAAGACCAGATCGGCATGACGGCGCTGCTGATCGAAGGCGACGTGATGCTGTCGCGGACCAAGTCGCGCAAGGGACGCGTGCTGTGCCTGTTCGACAAGGTCACGCGTAATCCGTTCATCGGCGACGCGACCGGATTGATCACGACCCGGCGTTGATCGGGGCGCGCCAATGACGAAGGGCCCGCACGAGGCGGGCCCATGGATGTCGACGCCCAGGCGTGGGCGTCGATGCGGTACGGGAGCCGGTCAGGCGGCCTGGCGGTCCAGCACCTGGACGTTGGTGCCGTCGATCGGCACGCGGCGCGGTTTCATCGCCTCGGGAACCTCGCGCACCAGATCGATGTTCAGCAGGCCGTTCTCGAACGACGCGCCCACGACCTTGACGTGCTCGGCCAGTTGGAAGCGGTGCTCGAAATCACGGGTACCGATGCCACGATGCAGGAAGGTGCGCTGCTTGTCTTCGCGCTGCTTGCGACCAGTGACCTTCAGGCCTTCGTTCTCGACCTCGATGTCGAGTTCGGACCGTTCGAAGCCGGCGACGGCCATCGTGATCCGGTACTGGTTCTCGCCCGACAGTTCGATGTTGTAGGGCGGATAGCTCGGCTGGGCATCGTTGCGCAGCGTCGCGTCGAGCAGGTTCGCGAAGCGGTCGAAGCCGATGGCCGAACGATACAGGGGAGCGAAATCGTAAGTACGCATGGTCCTATCCTCTTAGTCGATCAAGCGATATGGTGTTTGCACGGGCCCGGCGTCGGCGCCCGTGTCTCCAACATAGGATCGCCAGCAAAGGTTTCAAGCCCCTTTTTTTTGTCTTTTTTGCGACCTGCTCCGATCCTGGCTTCTGTCTTGGCTCCGCTCTCGTCCTGACGATTCCCCCGTTCCTCTCCCCCGGTCTTACTCCCCCCGTTCTTCTCCCGAAAGCGCACTAATCCGATGGCCCGACGACGCCGCAATCCGCTCCTCGCCACGCTGGACGCGATGACCCGCGGCGCGCTGCGCGCGCAACGGGCCGCCCGCAAGAACCCGCTAGCCGTCGCCGCCGAACGCGCGGCACGCAAGGCCGCCAAACAGGCGGCCCATCAGGCCCGGAAGCAGATCCGCCAGGCAGGCAAGCAGTGGCGCCAGGCGACCGGGCAGGCGATCGACGCCACACGACAGGCCGGGCAGCGGCAGGCCCGGCATGCCGCCGACCTCGCCCGCCAGACGCTGACCGGCGTGCTGACGCCGGTTGCCGCGCCACCCGCGACCGCCGGCGGCCGCTGGACCGAAGGTGGCTGGACCGTGGGATCGCTGGCCGGCCGGCGCTATCGGCTGTTCTGCCCCGACGGCCTCTCTGCGCGGGCGCCTGTGCCGCTGCTGGTCCTGCTGCATGGCTGCAGCCAGGACAGCGCGTGCTTTGCCACGAGCACGCGCGTCGCGCGGCTCGCCTGCCGCCAGCGGTTCATCGCGCTGCTGCCCGAGCAGCCCTCCCAAGCCAACGTGCAGCGCTGCTGGAACTGGTTCCGCGGCGGCACCTTCGTGGCCGCCGAATCGGCGCGGATCATGCGGATCGTCGAGCACGTCGCGCAGGCCCAGCCGGTCGATCCCGACCGCATCCACGTGCTGGGCCTGTCGGCCGGCGCGGCGATGGCGACCACGCTGGCGCTGCGCCATCCTGACCGGATCCGGGCGGTCGCCAGCCATTCGGGCCCGTTGCCGTTCAGCGCCCGCAACGCCGCCGACGCGGCCCGATCGATGCGCGGCCATCCGAAGATCGATGTGGCGGCAGCCCGGGCCGTGCTACGGGGCCGGTGCCCGCCGCCGCTGCTGATCCTGCAAGGCGACCGGGACGGGGTCATCGACGCCCGCAATGCCGAGCATCTGGCCGCGCTGTGGCTGGCCGCGCACCCGGCCGCGGACGATGGCGCCACCATTGCGCCGCGCTCGATACGGACGCAGCAGCGTGGTACCCGTCATCCAATGCGTATCACCGACTGGTCCACCCCGTCCGCAGCGCGCGGCCGGATGCCGTACGTGCGGCTCGTCCATATCGAGGGGCTCGGCCATGCCTGGAGCGGCGGCGCGGCCCGCCAGGCGTTTTCGGACCCAAAAGGGCCGGATGCATTGAAGCTGGCCTGGCAGTTCTTCAGTAAGCCCTGAGGCCGATCACAACGGAGGAAAGCGGACGAGTG
This sequence comes from Pseudomonadota bacterium, assembly GCA_029779435.1. GTDB lineage: Bacteria > Pseudomonadota > Gammaproteobacteria > Burkholderiales > Burkholderiaceae_E > JAKPAM01. Next base: position 25,635 of record JAKPAM010000008.1, read on the forward strand.
GCCAGCCCTGTATCGTGTCGGCTCCGAGGCAAGCTACATCCACACCACCAGAACGGAAGCGGGGAGTGCAGGGAGAGCGGTGGCTATTAAAGGATGACGGGCAATGAGCAACACGACGACTGTTGCGCAGACGGACGCCATCGTGGCGATGAACAAGCATGGCGACCCGACCGAAGTCGAGTGGGAGGCAAGTGCGCGTCTGAAGACCTGTTCCGAGCTGGAATTCGGCCTGTTGGACGCCAATTACAGAACGATCCCGGGACTCACTGTCCAGTTGGCGATCAACCGACTGATGAAGGCGCGCGTGGAGCACTGGAAGCTCACATTATTTCAGCGTGAGTATGGGCTCACTCGTCGTGCATATCAATTGGATCTGAACTGGCGTCCCGGGCTCAGGCCCGGCGACCATGCCTATTCGCATATCCACTACGGGAACGATCGATCGCGGCCAGTACCCGACGACTGGATGGCTTGGACCTTTCCACGAGCCTATGAGTTCTTCTGTGGGCAAGTTAGACTGATCTCGCCGCCAGTCGAGCATCCGGACCACGCATTCAGACTGAAACCATGAACTGCGCCAATCTCATCGATTCACTTGGCTACCGTTGTGCGACGGTCGGCAATGTGACCGTTGTGAGCACGCCGTATCGAATGGCCTGCGGCTCAGGGATACCCGCGTATCTCGAACCGATCGGAGAACAGATCCACATCACCGACGAAGGCGAGATCCTGTTCGCCATCATGGCGAGTGGAATCAAGCTTAGGACACTCCGCTCGACCCAGGGGATTCGCAATATCCTGAAGAAGTACGACGTCAATTTGAACGAAGCGGGCGTTATAGAGACGATCTGCCCTGTCGATGCGTTGACCGAAGGGTATCAACGCTTCATCGCAGGCTGTTTGGCTGTGGCCGAGTGGCAGCGCGACTCTTTCGCACGTGGCGACGAGGCACGGCTCGAAGATGACGTGAAGGCAATTTTGCGCTTGCGGGATGAACGCCTGGAAGAGCACCCCGAGCCGGTCACGGGCCTTTCCGGAAAACGTCACCACTTCGCCTTCTCTCAAGGCGGGGTTCTGATCGATTGCGTATCTGTCCATCAGACAGCGATTGCACACGAGGCCCGCAAGTTGCTCGACGTCCGGAACCGCGCGTCGAATCATGATTTGGATATCGAGATTGTCATTGACGACCGCAGGGCGGACCCGAAGGCAGCCAGAGAAGAAGCTTCGGTCCTGAGCAGTCTCGCGCCAACAGTGATGTTCACGAAGTTGGCCAAAAACGTGAGTCGCGCTCACTGACCCCAGGCCTTCAGCGCTTCGTCGCGATTCTCGATTCGCTGCTCGAACAGGGCAATCTGCCGGCCGGCGAACTGGCGTTCGATATCGGTCTGACCAGGTAGGCAGAACTGGACCAGATGCGGTCCCTGCGACACCTCGTTACGCGAGAACGTCAGCTTCGATTCGATGTCGAAGCCAACCGCCCGCTCAGCGCCCAGCGCTTGCATCGCGCGCTGCGCGCAGCATGTCGGACATCCGACAGGCATACCGTGTGCGGATCGCCGTGCTACCACGGCTGGCGCTGCAACCCCTAAAATGCGAACCATTCGTATTTCAGCATCCTCATCGCGCCGGCACCGGCGCGGAAGGCGAGAACACCGTGCCGCCGATCGGATCGACGCTCCATCACCAGGTCGAAGGACTGTATGCCGCGCATCACGGCTGGTTGCGCGGCTGGCTTCGCAAGCGGCTCGGCGACGCGCACCAGGCGGCCGACCTGGCTCATGACGCATTCGTGCGTGTGCTCGCGCATGACGACGCGCTGTCGATCCGCGAGCCGCGTGCGTTCCTGGCGACCATCGCCCAACGGCTGCTGATCAACCACTGGCGGCGCCAGCAGATCGAGGCAGCGCTGCTGGCGGCGCTGGCCGAGCGGCCCGAAACCTGGGTGCCATCCGAGGAAGCGCGCGCGATCGTCGTCGAGACGCTGCTCGAGATCGACGCGCTGCTCGACGGCCTGCCTCGCCCAGTCAAGCGGGTGTTCCTGCTGTCGCAGCTAGACGGACTGCGACATGCCGAGATCGCCGCCGAGATGGGCATCTCGATGGCGACGGTCAAGCGCTATCTGACGCGTGCCGCGCAGCAATGCTATTTCGGCGGCACGGCGGTTGCCGATCGATGAACGCGATGCCGAACGCGATGCCGAATGCCGATCCGATCACGCCGCTGCCGGCCGGCGTCGCGCGACGCGCGGTCGAGTGGCTGGTCGAGTTGTCGGACCGGGAGCTTCCCGCCGAACGCTGGGCCGCATGGCGAAGCTGGCGCGATGCGCACCCCGACCACGAGCGCGCATGGCAAAGGATCGAGACGGTCAACGGCCGGCTGCGCGAGTTGGGCCGGCCGATGCCGGCTGACCTGGCGCGGACCGCGCTGCTGGCGCCGGATTCGCCGGCGCGCCGTCGCGTCATCGGATCGCTGGTGCTGCTGGTCTTCGGCGGCGGCGCGGCGTGGCGGCTGGAGCAAGTACCGGCCTGGCAAGCGCGGCATGCCGATCACCGCACGGCGATCGGCGAGACGCGGCGCATCGAACTGGCTGACGGTACGGTGCTGGTGCTGAACACCGATAGCGCCGCCGACGTGTCTTTGTCCGCCGACCAGCGGCGCGTGCGCTTGATCGCCGGCGAACTGCTGGTGACGACCGCGCGGGACCGGCGTCCGTTTCGCGTCGACACCCGCCACGGCGCCGCGCATGCGCTCGGCACGCGGTACTCGGTCCGCGTCGACGACGGCGGCACCGACGTCGCGGTATTCGACGGCGCCGTGCGCGTCGAGCCGCGGCGCGCGACCGCGTCCGCGCGCTTGCTCGGCGCCGGCCAGCGCGCGCGCTTCGATGACGACGGTGCCGAGCCGACTTCGCCGGCCTCCACCGACGCGATCGCATGGGCCGACGGCATCCTCGTCGTGCGCGGCATGCGCGTCGACGCGCTGCTGTCCGAACTCGGCCGCTACCTGCCGCTGGCGCTGAGCTGCGATCCGTCGGTCGCCGGCCTGCGCGTCTCCGGCAGTTTCCCGATCGCCGATCCCGACAAGGCGCTGCAGACGCTGACGACGATGCTGTCGCTGCGTTCGCAGCGACAAACGGCGCGCTGGCCGTGGCAGCGCGACACGCTACGGCTGGTCGCCGATCCTGCGCGGAAACCCACGTGAACTTGGCGAGGCAGCTACCGCAGGCTATATCAGGCCAAAAGACCCGAACAACGGCACTAAATTCGCGGCGTACATTCCATATCGGGCCTGAGCCCAGCGCCATCGATCCCATGATGCCCCTCGGGTGAGCCGTTTTCCGATCTCGCTTGTCTTTGAAGACGAAGCGTCATTTTCTTCATCGACCGAGCAGGAGCGGATATGGATATCAATCATCGCCGGGGCCCCCGGCGCTCGCGGGCAGGGCAATGGGCGGGACATTCGGCACGACTCGCGCTGGCCGGCGCGATCGGGCTGCACGGATTCGTCGCGGTGACGGCGGCGCGCGCACAGGGGCCCGCGGCGACATCGGGCACGAGCGCCGACGCGTCCGACGCCGGCGGCACTGCCGAGGACCGGCGCGACTACGACATCCCCGCCGGCCCGCTGGACCAGGCACTGATCCGCTTCGGCCGCGAAGCCGGCGTCCTGCTGACGTTCCCGACGACGACGACCGACGGCAAGCACAGCCCCGGCCTGCGCGGCCGCCACACGGTGCGCGAGGGGCTCGATGCATTGCTGTCCGGATCGGGACTGAAGGCGATGCCCCAGCCGAACGGCAGCTACCTGCTGGGCATCGACGCGATGCCTGTCGGCGGCACCCGCGAGCGCGAGCGCGGCGACACCGCGGCCAGCCTGCCTCCGGTCACCGTGCGCGACCGGATACTGCGCGAAACCGCGACCGGCCCCGTCGTCGGATGGGTTGCGCAGCGCACGGCCACCGGCGCCAAGGCCGACACCGCGCTGATCGATATCCCCCAATCGGTGTCGGTCATCACGGCCGATGAACTGAGCGCGCGCGCCGTCGCATCGGTCAAGGAAGCGGTCGGCTATACGGCTGGCGTCACGCCATCGGCATCGTTCGACCTGCGCGAAGACCTGACGACGTTCCGCGGTTTTCCGTTCGACTGGGCGTCGTTCTACCTGGACGGACTGGCGATGCCTTCGACGACTTATGGCGTCAGCACCAGCGAACCTTATGGCATGGAACGCATCGAGATTCTGCGCGGCCCCGCATCGATGCTCTACGGCCAGTCATCGACCGGCGGCGTGCTGAACATGGTGTCCAAGCGCCCGCTCGATATACCGCTGCGCGAAGTGCAAGTGCAGATGGGTTCACACGACCGCCGGCAGGTAGCGTTCGACCTGACCGGCCCGATCGGCGATTCGGACCAATGGTCGTACCGTCTGACAGGGCTGAAGCGGCGCAGCAATACCAGCATCGATTTCGTCGAAGACAACCGAACCTACCTCGCGCCAGCACTGACCTGGAAGCCGTCAGCGGCCACGTCTCTGACGTTGCTGGCCAGTCTGCTCGACGACGACCTGGGGCGCAGCGGCGGCACGTCGGCCTTTCTGCCGGCATCGGGCATCGCGCTGCCGAATCCCAATGGCACGATCGCCCGCCGCACTTATGGCGGCGAACCCAGCTTCGACTACTACAGGAAGAAGCAGTACTCGGCCGGCTACGAGTTCCGCCACCAGTTCGACGACACCTGGCAGTTCATGCAGAACCTGCGTTGGCGCAAGGTCGATCTCGACTACCAGACCGCTTATGGCCTCGGACTGCTGGCCAGCGATGCCACGCGCCGCACGCTGCGCCGCGGCGCGTTCGGCTCGTTCGGCCACAACGAAGCCGTGTCGATCGACAGCCAGTTGCAGGCACGCTGGCAATCGGCCGGCGTCACGCATACGACGCTGGTCGGGCTGGACGTCAAGCGGATCGCGCTCGACGAAACCCGCTATTTCGGCGTCGACGGCCCGTCGCTGGATCTGTTCGCGCCCACCTACGGCGCGGCGTTCGCGCTGCCGTCCGATCCGGACACCGACCAGTCGATCGTGACCCGCCAGGTCGGCCTGTATCTGCAGGACCAGATGCGGTTCGCGCAACGCTGGCTGCTGACGCTTGGCGCGCGCTGGGACGTCGCCAGCCAGGACATCAATGACAGACTGGGCGCGACCAGGACGTCGCTGACCGAGCGCAAGCCAAGCGGACGCGCCGGCCTCAGCTACCAGTTCGACAGTGGTATCGTGCCCTACGTCAGCGCCGCCACGTCGTTCACGCCCACGCTGACGCCAAATCCTTATGGCGCACCGTTCAAGGCGCTCGCCGGCCGGCAGTACGAGCTGGGCGTCAAGGTCCAGCCGCCGGGCAGTAACAGCCTGTACACCGCGGCGCTGTTCGACCTGACGCAGCGCAACGGCCTGACCGCCGACCCAGACCAGGTCAATCATCCCTTCGGGCAGGTGCAGACCGGCGAGTTCCGCTCGCAAGGGTTGGAACTGGAAGCGCGCACGAACCTTTCGCCGTCCGTCAGCGTGATCGCCGCATACACGTATCTGCATGCTCGCGTCAGCCGCAGCAACGATGACAACGTCGGCAACGCGCCGAAGGGAATTCCGCGCAACACGGCGTCGGTGTGGACGCAGTACAAACAACGCGGCGGTCCGCTGACCGGGCTGAGCGTCGGGCTCGGCGTGCGCTATGTCGACAAGCGGCCCAGCGCCGACGCGCCAGGCTTCTACTGGGTGCCGTCGTTCACGATGCTGGACGCCGCGCTCGGCTACGACGCGGGTCCATGGCAGTTCGCGCTGAGCATCAGCAACCTGACCGACAAGGTCACTTATGACTGCTGGTACGCGCGCTGCTGGTATGGCCCGGCGCGGCAGATCCGCGCGACGGCCACCGTTCGATGGTGAGCAGAGATGTATCCGTCCGCCTTGCCAATGGCCTTACCCCCAGCCCTGGCCTGCGCCATCAGGCAAATGCGGCATCGACATCCGGGGCCGATCCCGCAAGCTCTACATCAACTATCGCACCACCAATGAGATTCGCCGTCAGGCCGTTGCCCTGTTGGAAGATGTCGAGATCGATGATCTCGATGGCGGCCACGATGAGAATCGCCGTTACCGCTCGCTGTCGCACGAACCCGCGCCGGAAATCCACCGCGTCGACGACCTCGAAGCCGCGCACGAGGTAGTGCGCCGCTTTCTGGCGCAGTGGGGAGCCGGACAACAAGGTGCCGAACCAATGAGCTTCTGCGTGGTCGCGCAGACCGAGAAGGCTCGGGACGCACTGGCTCAGCAATTACAGGCGACGGGGACGCGCACCACTGCGATCACCGCGCACAGCGCGCATACGAGTACTGCGCAAGCTGTCCACGTAGCGACCATGCATCGCGCGAAAGGCTTGGAGTTCGATTGCGTGGCGGTGGTCGCACCGAAAGGCTTCCTCGATTCGGCGGGGACGTTCGGCAACGAGCGGCAGTTGCTGTACGTGGCGATGACGCGCGCGAAGCGGGGAGCGGTGCTGGTGCTGTACTGACGCCGAGGCCGCTTCCTCAGGACGGCCTGCCGCTCGGTCGAGGGTACTCGAACCCGCCGGCCTGAGCCTGCTCCTGGAGCACCGACATCAGCGCCTCGACGGTTGCATTGCGGGGCAGCCATTCGCTATACGCCATCGATACGGCCTGCTGAATCAACTCACGCGCTCGCATGACGTCCGAGGCATGGATGCGCTCGATCGTTTCGGCAGCCTCGGTATCGAGCAGGCCCGGATTCCACTTCATTGGATAGTCCTCCCAGAGGTGCGCTTGGCGGGCCTTCGACTCGGTCCGCAGTCGTCGATCTTACGTCGACATCCTGTTAATGCACAACCATTCTCAATAAGAAAACAGCTCGCCCCCTTGAAGCCGGGAACGCGGACCTGTCGTTCGATGCCGATCCCACCAGAACCATACTGGGCAGCGGAGGCCGCCTGATCGGTTATTGATTCACCCAAAAAAATCGTTGCATCAATCGTTTCAAAAACGACCCTATATTCACAAAATACCGATAAACTTCAATCAGTTAAGAAAATTTCCCCGCACGCCAATCGTCTCACATGACAAAGCGCCAAACGCTCGCCACGGTACTCGCCCGAGGTCCGCAGCCAGCAGGAGATGTCGCTCGATTGCTCGGCGTGAGCCGTTCCACGCTCAGTCGCACCGTCCGGGCGGCCGGTCGTCAGGTCGTCGTTCGCGGTACCGCCCGCCGCACGGCCTACGGGCTTCGGAGGCCCCTGAGAGGATCGGACCGCCCGCTACCGCAGTACCGCGTCGATCATCAAGGCAAACTGCATCGCATCGGCGAGATCGATCTGGTGTCACCCACCGGTATCGCGGTGCGCTGGGAAGATGCGGCGACATTCGAGTGGCCGCTGGAACCCGCGATGCGGGAAGGCTGGACGGCGGCGGCTCGCGCGGCGATCACCTTCTGGTCGGCCTGCGCGGCCGATACCCGAATCTCTTCCCCGTTCCGCAAGACCTGCGAGGCCAATGCCAGGCAGCTATCGGCGGTGCTTGGCTGAGCGGCGACACCCCACCGAGCCGGATCTCGCTGACTCGGGCGCGCTCAGCGGCCGCTGTCCTCGGCGACCTGCACCAATCGCTTACCGATCGCCTCGCCATTGAACATTCCGATCAGCGTCGCCGGTGCCCGCTCGATGCCGGGCACGATGTCCTCGGCAAAGACCGTTTCGCCGCGCGCGAACCAGGGCGCGACGCGAGCCTGATACGCCGGCAGCTTGTGGACGTGATCGCCGACGATGAAGCCCGTCATCGTGATGCGCTTGCTCAGCAGCATCTGCAGGTTGCGGATGCCGCGGTCCTCGGTCAGGTTGTAGGCGGAGATCATCCCGCACACCGGAAAGCGCGCACCGACGTTGGCGTGGCCCAGCGCGGCCTCCAGCGTCGTGCCGCCGACGTTGTCGAAATACACGTCGACACCGCGCGGACACAGTTCGCGCAAGGCCTCGCCGGTATCGTGTTCCTTGTAGTTGAACGCCGCGTCGAAGCCGCATTTTTCCAGGACGTAGGCGACCTTGTGGTCAGCGCCGGCGGATCCGACCACCCGCGCACCGGCGCGCTTGGCGAACTGGCCGGCCAGTTGCCCCACGGTGCCGGCGGCCGACGAGATGAACACCGTATCGCCCGGTGCCGGCTTGCCGAGTTCCATCATCCCGACCCACGCGGTCAGGCCAGGCATGCCCAATGCCGAGATCGCCAGACTGACGGGTCCCAGCGACGGGTCGATCTTGTGCAAACCTTCGCCACGCGGTGCCACCACCCGCTCCGCCCAGTCCAGAAATCCCCAGACGTAATCGCCGACCGCGAAGCCCGTGTTGTTCGAGGCGATCACTCGGCCCACGACGCGTGATACGACGGGTTGCCCCAGCGTGAACCCGGGCGCATAGGACGGCCCGTCGTTCATCCGGCCGCGCAGATACGGGTCGGTGGACAGGTAAAGCGCCTGCACCAGCACATCTTGCGGCCCGGCAACGGGCTCCGGCCCTTGCTCGATGGCGAAACAGGACTCATCGACCCACCCGACGGGCCTTTTGACGAACAGTATGCGGGTATTCATAAGCTTGCCTCTAAGTGCGGGAACGCCGTGGTGACAGTGGACAATCGCGCTGTCATCGATCGGGTTCCGATGACGGAACTCGGCTACCTCGATATCGAGATGATCGCAGCCTCCGATCACCACACCCTACCGCATGTTCTTCGCCAACAGAACTCCATAGCCTCCATAGCCAAGTCATCGAGCGGTTCGAGCAGCAAGCCCCCGGTGCGGTGATCGCGCATCCAGCGCTGAATCGAGCGCTACCGGCGAGTTGGATCGACGAAGTCTTCCAAGCGCGTCGAACCGGGATCCGGCGCCGAACACCCGCGTCACGGCATGCCTCACGCCGAGATCCGCGTGATCAGAGAGAACTGGCATACTGTCGCGAATGATTATCGATAGCAAATAGAGATCGAGAATCATTCGACATATTCGTTGAAAGCTGGCTGTCAGCCACCCCGAGGCCGGCGCATCCAGCCCCCGCCGTTCCAACGATGACAAAAAGGGAAGACATGCGGAAATTCATGGGGAAAAGGACTTATACGCCGATCGTTTGGGCGATCGCGGCGATGGCCGGAGGCATGCTCATGGCGACGCCGACCCGTGCCCAGCAGACGAATGCCGGCTCCGGAAGCACGCCCCGCCAGGCTGGCAGTGTCGCCCCATCGACGACGGCGCAGGCGAACGACTCGGCCCTCGATACCGTGACCGTCATCGGCACCGTCGACAAGATGCAGAGCCTGGATTTCTACGCCCCGAACTCCAGCGCCGTGATCAAGCGCAGCGACATCGACGAGCAAGGGTCCCGCAAGCTCGACCAGTCGCTGCAGTACCAGGCCGGCGTCCTCAGCGAGCCTTATGGCGGAGACAACAAGGTCGAGTGGTTCAAGATCCGGGGCTTCGATGCATCGGTCTCGCTGGACGGCACGCCGACGACGCCCAACGGCTACTTCGTCTGGAAGCCCGAGATCTTCGGCGTCGAATCGGTCGAAGTGCTGAAAGGGCCGAACTCGCTGGTGTTCGGCGCGTCCGAATCGGGCGGCGTGGTCAACCTGATCACCAAGCGGCCGCAAAAGAAGGAATCCCTGCTGCTGAATGCGGAGGTCGGCAACCGTGACCGCATGGGCATCGGCGTCGACTACAACGGCATCGCCAACCCCGAAGGCACGGTGTACTACCGCCTCGTGATGCAGGCCCGCAGCGAAGACGGCATGCAGCGCCGCACGGACATGAAGAGCTACTACCTGGCACCCTCCGTGACCGTCGATTTCACCGGACGCACGTCGCTGACGCTGCTGACCAGCTTCCAGCACGAAGACGGCCGTCCGACCAACGGCTTCCTGCCCGCGCATGGCACCATCATCGACACGCCCTATGGTCGGATCGATCGACGCACCAACGCCGGCGAACCCGATTTCGACCGGCTCAAGCGCACGCAGCTCAGCGCCGGATTGCTGTTCAAGCACGAGTTCGGCCAGGGGTGGACCTTCACGCAGAACTACAAGTTCTCGCGCCTGGATCTCGACCAACGCAACGTCTTCGCCTACGGCTCGAACGGCGACCGCGAACTGCTGCGCGGCTATACGTTCACCGACGGCAAGACCACGAACCACTATCTCGACACGCGCCTGAACGGCCGGCTGCGCCTGAGCGATACCGTCGAGATCCTGCCCGTGGTCGGCATCGACTACCTGAAATCGGATACGTCCGGCCAGAACAACGGCTTCGGCATGGCGCCGAACCTGGACATGTTCGCGCCGGTGTACGGCGCGCCGTTCGCGGTCAGCGCGACGCCCTACGGGCTGGACTCCAAGCAACTGGGCCTGTATGCGTCCGCCCAGCTTCGGGTGGCCAAGCGCTGGAACTTCAATGCCGGCATTCGCCATGACCGCGCGCGCAGCAACGGCAGCATCAGCGGCGTCGACTCCGGTTACGACGTGAGCCACAACAGCGTCAACGTCGGCGCGATGTACATCAGCGACTACGGGATCTCGCCGTACATCAGCCGATCCGAATCGTTCAAGCCGATCGCCGGCGTCGATGGCTATGGCAACACCTACCGACCCTATGAAGGGAGGCAGACCGAAGTCGGGGTCAAGCTGGAGCCCTCGTGGCTCGATGGCGGGACCTTCACCGTCGCCTGGTTCGACATCGAGGAGAAGAACGCGCTGATCTCGGACGTCACCAACATCCAGACGCAGGGCGGCAAGCGCACCAATCAGGGCCTTGAGCTGCAAGGGGATTTCAACCTGTCGCCCAGCACGGCATTGCGGGCGACCTATACCCACAACCATTCGCGCCAGGACATCAGCGACACGCAGACCATCCGGACGCCGCTGATCCCTAAGCATCAGGCCAGCCTCTGGCTGCGCCACCGCATGGAAGTACCCGGCGGCAACGGGCTGACGATCGCCGCGGGCGCGCGCTACAACGGTTCGACCGAGGACCAGCGCTACCACGCCGGCGAACGCGTCCCCAGCTATGTCCTGGTGGATCTGATGATGCGCTACGACCTGACCCGCGAGATCGCTCTGCAACTGAATGCGCGCAACCTGACCGACAAGACCTACGTCAGCGGTTGCGACTTCTACTGCTACTACGGCAGCGGACGAACCCTGGATCTGCAGCTCAAGTACGCGTGGCGCTGAGAAGGCGATGATCGCCACCGTCGTGAGGCGGGGCGATCACGCCTTGAACGGATGAAAGCGGTGAACGCCGCCTCACGACGCTCCCCACCGCCGGAACCAGAGAATCACGGCGGTGGTGACCCCGCACATGACCGCGTTGCCGATACTGACCGCGATGGCCCGGTTCAAGCGCTGGTCACCGTGCTCGTACAGCCAGGCCGCCATCGTGACGTTGGCCCCCGTCCACGTGATCCAGGTCCACAACGAATGCTGCCCGGAGTCGGCACTCTGGACGATGGCCCAGACAGTGGGCACATAAGCGAAGATGCGGATCGTGCTGAACAGCGTGAACGCCCCGGCCAACAGGCGCAGGTACGACACGCGCAGGCGGCCCGCGGACTCCACTCTCTCCTCCTCCCCGGCGCTGTGCACCGCGCTCGGAGTAACGGTCGCGCTCATGATTCGATCTCCCGGAACCCGGGCATGCCCCAGCCCCGGCCCGCCCTGCCGAGCCGATCGGCCGGGTGCACGGCACGTGGCGGAACGACGGGCGGGCGATTCATCGTGAGTCTCCCTATTGGAGACGCTTGATCTCACTGTAGGCAACGCCCCGCGCCGAGGAAATACGCCAGCCGTTACAGCGGGGCTCAACCTCCGGGTTAAACGCCGGCGCGCCTCCAACCGGCCACCCGCACCGGCCGCCGACGCCGGATGCCCGATAAACTATGCCGATTCGCAACTCCATCGCGCCGCGCCGCCTTGCCGCAGGATGCGGACCCGCAGCCGGCGCCGATCTCCGATGCCCATCGACACCACCATCCAGCGCTTCCAGGCCGACGTCATCGACGCCTCGATGGAAGTCCCCGTCCTGGTCGACTTCTGGGCCGCCTGGTGCGGCCCCTGCAAGGCGTTGACGCCGCTGCTCGAAAAGCTCGAGAAGGGCTACAACGGCCATTTCAAGCTGGTCAAGGTAGATACCGAGGCCGAACCGCAGTTGGCCCAGCACTTCCAGATCCGCTCGATCCCGACCGTCTACGCGTTCGTGCGCGGCCAGCCGGTGGACACCTTCCAGGGCCTGCTCCCCGAAGGCAAGCTGCGGGAGTTCATCGACAAGTTGATGCCGAACCCGGCCGAGATCGAGTTCGAGCAGGCCGCCGACGCGCTGGACCGCGGCGATACCGCCACCGCGGCCCGCCACGCCCGCAAGGCGATCGAACTCGAACCCGGCCATGACAGCGCCCGCCTGCTCTACGCCCAACTGCTGCTCGCCGATCAGGATCCGGCCGCCGCTCAGGCCCAGATCGACGCGCTGAGCGCCGCCGCGAAGCGCGACCCGCAGGTGGCGGCACTGGCGGCGCAGGTCGTCGCCGCCGCCGAAGCCGCCAAGCCGGCGGCGCCAACGGCGCTGCTCGCCCGCGTCGACGCCGACCCGGCCGATCTCGCGGCCCGGATGGAACTGGCCGAGTATTGGATCGGCCACAAGGCCTGGGCCGAAGCCTTCGAACAACTGCTCGAGGTCGTGAGCCGGGACCGCGCCTATGGCGACGACATCGGCCGCAAGCGGATGGTCGAGGCCTTCGCGCTCGCCGACAATCAGCCGCAACTGGTCGCGCAGTGGCGGCGCCGGCTGGGGAGTGCACTGAACGTGCGCTGAACCTCAGCCGGACGATAAGCGCAAGGAGTATCCGGTGCCGTCATCCCATTCCATCGTTCCGCCGGCGAATATCGCGGTGATCGGCCTCGGCAACATGGGTCAGCCGATGGCTGCCTGTCTCGCACAGGCCGGTTACCAGGTCATGGGATTCGATATCAGCGCCGAGGCGCGGGCGAGATTCACCGCGGCGGGAAGGGTTGCCGCGGCGAGCGCGGCACAGGCCGTGGCGGACGCGGCCGTCGTCATTACCCTGCTGCCGGACGGCAAGATCGTGCGCGCAGTGGTCGACGGTTTCAAGGCCCACCTTATGCCGGGCGCGGTGCTGATCGACATGAGCTCGTCCGCCCCGGTCGGCACCCGGATGCTCGGCGAGGAACTGATCGCGGCCGGTTTCGAGTTCATCGACGCGCCGGTCTCGGGCGGCGTGAAGCGCGCCATCGACGGCACGCTCGCGGTCATGGCCGGCGGCGACGGCCGCACCCTCGACAAGGTCGAACCGGTGTTGAAGGCGATGAGCAAGTCGATCTTCCGCACCGGTCCGCTGGGCTCCGGCCATGCCGCCAAGGCGCTCAACAACTACGTGTCCGCCACGGGCCTGGCCGCCGCCGTCGAAGCCGTGGCGATCGGCAGTCGTTTCGGGATCGATCCGAACACGCTCGTGGATGTGCTCAATGCGTCGACCGGCCGCAACAACGCGACGGAGAACAAGCTCAAGCAGTTCGTGCTATCGGAGTCGTTCGCCTCCGGTTTCTCGCTGGCCCTGATGGCGAAGGACATCGGTACCGCCGCCGACCTGGCTCACCAGCTCGACATCCCCGCGCCGCTCGCGGACGAGGTCGCATCGCTGTGGGGCGCCGCGCTGAAGACGCTCGGCGCATCGGCCGATCATACGGAGATCGGCCGCTATCTGATGGCCAGACGCTGATCTGCCGCCATGTCCGTCGCCGTATTCGCGGTCTTATGCGCATCATCAACATCCACGAGGCCAACACGCCCCTCTCTCGTCTCGTCGAGCAGGCCACTAACGGCAACCTGAATGCAATCGGAGGAGAACATGATCCTTGTAGTCGGTGAAATGACGGCGCGTCCCGAAACCTTTGAAGAACTGAAGCGCCTGAGCCTCGAACACGTCCATCGATCGCGCGGTGAACCGGGATGCCTGTACCACTCGGTACAGGTCAGTTGCGAAGATCCGCTGAAGCTCGTCTTCGTGGAGCGCTGGGCGGACAGCGCATCCCTCAAGGCGCATTTCCTGCTGCCCATCACCGCCGAAATCGTGCGCGCGGGACGCAAACTCGCGGCATCCGCGCCGCCGATCGCGATTTACGACACGACGGCCGTATCGAGGGACGAGATCCTCGCGTCCTGAGCGCTTGCATGGGGTCGGCATCGCCGTGCGGATAGCGAGCGCTTTCGCGTCGGCGCTGGTCATACGCTCAGCGCAGCGGTATCCCGATCACGACCCCGGCCCTCGATGCTCGCCGTAGTCACCGCATAGTCGTCGTGGGACGCCGTTGCCTCCAGCGCCGTTCCCCATACCTCCCGCGGCACGACGACGAAGCCGTCGGCATCCGTCCGCAGCACGTACTCGGCATCGCCCGCGCTCAGATGCACGCGTACGTTCTCGACGGGCCCCGGATCGCCGGGCCGGCCGGGCATCGGCGCTTCCCGCGGCGTCGTCACCCGCAGGCGTCCCCGGTCCAGCAGCGACAGATCGAACACGAGCCGCGGGAACGCGGCACGATAGACGCGCAATTCGGGATCGCCGAGCAGGTTGAGGCTGAATATCTGCCAACGATCGTAGCCGCTCCAGTACCCGGTGGTGCCGAACACCGACAGCCGGCTGTCGTTGAGCAGGCCCAGATGGCGGGTCGACGCGAGCCGATGGAAGAACGCACGCTGAAAGTCGTCGCCCACGCCGATCCATGAGAACCGTGTGTTGCCGACGTAGCCGACGGCGCCGCCGGACGGATTGAGCAGCAAGGCCTCGGACATCGCGTCGTTCGTGTCGAAGCCGTTCGTCAGGCACGAGTCGGCATAGCCGATGAAGCCCGGCACGCCGTTGCGCAGCCCTTGCGCCATCCACGTGCTGAGGTAAGCGACGCCCGACTGGCTGCCGTGACCGGACAACGACACGAGATGCGGCGCCGAGTCGAGCCCGCCGCGCAGGCCCGACTCGGTCAGGTACTGAACCGGCGCGACCAGCCTTTCCAACAACGACAGGTCGCGCTCGTCCTCGTAATACCGCGAGAACCGGTCGATGCCGGGCACCTCGGTGCGGATCTGCCGGCGCAGCCGCTCCTGGTCGGCCATCGATCCTTCCTTCGACTTCGGATTGAACTCGTATGCGGCCGGCGAGCGCTCGGCCTCCGACCCATGCACCACGATCCACGGGCTCGGCACCGGAAACGTGATCGTCGTGAACCACAGCGGAATGTGCAGCGCGCTCGGGCTCGCGTTGGTCGCGGACGTCGCGTAGTACCACCCGCGGACGGATGCCGCGGGGTCGGTCTTGAACGGAAGCTCCCGCCGATCCGTCTCGCTGACGCGCGCGATGAGGTCCCACGTGTAGTCGGCCGGCGCGCTGGCGAGCTTCAGCAGCGCGCGGGACTGGGCGACCTGCGACACGAACCGGTTGTCGCCCGGGACAGTATCGGTCGTCGGCCACAGGAAGGTGCGGCCTCCCCAGTCGGACGACACCAGCACCATGCACCGCGGCCAATCGCGATCGGCGCGCAGCCCCCAGCTCGCGCCGGCGCGCTCGTAGGCGAGCGTCTTGTCGACGAACGTGGTCGCCTGCGCGGCATCTTCGACAGGTGCGCGTCCGACGCACAGATCGGTCTGCAGCACGACACCGTCGATGTCGCTCCCATCGGCATGGTTCTGCCCGTAGATGCCGTTGCCCGCGGCATCCCAGTCGTGATCGGGAACGTAGACCCACGGTACCGTGAATCGGAACGGGCCGACGTCGATCGTCCGCGTGCCCATGATCCAGCTCGACAGGCTCGCATAGTAGAAGTCCGTCGGAATGGTGTTCCACGCATAGAGGAACTGCAGCGGCGTTTCGAGCAGCGCCCTCGGACCTTCGACGCGGATCCACTCCGTCGGGGTGGGGCTGCGGGTGGCGTAGTCGTCGCCGGTCGTGAAGTACCAGCCCGGCGAGGCACTGCCCGACGTACCCGCGGCGTCATAAGGGATCAGGGTGCCGTCGCTGATGCGCGTCAGGCGGTTGTCGGTGCTGTTGCCCCACCAGTCGCCGAGCGCCTGCGCGTGGATGCGCAGGTGGGCGCCGGTCCAGTAGCTTTGTCCGTTGTCGGGCTTGGCCTGGGTGCCGACCGTCACCCCGCCGAGCACGCCACCGGCCGCCTCGCGGGCCGGCACGACCGAGACGTCGCCTCCCAGGAGCAGCCACGAGACGCCCCAGTCCGCGCGCTTGGCCTTGAGGAAGCGCCGGATCATTTCGGCGAGATCGCGCGAACCGGTGCGAAAGTCGCCCCATCGACCGTCGACGATGTCGCCGACCGTGACGACCCGGGCCGTGATGCCGCGGGCGCGCTTGGCCTGCGCCAGCCGCTCGAACTGCGCGATCATGCCCGGCCGTGCGGTGCCGCGGGCGATGCGGGCGGCGTCCCACGTCACGTCGTCGGTAATGATCAGGTAGTCGGCCGGAAAGTCGAAGTACGGCCAACGGATATTGATCGCACCGATGATGTCGGGATTGAGGACGGTGCTCCGGGCGACGTCGCGCAACCGCACGGCTTCGGCCTCGGTGAGGGGTGCCGATTCGGGCCGGACGATGAGCCGCTTTTCGTCGAAGGCGTCGCCGAAGCGCTCGCTGAATTCCTTGATGGCGATATCGCGATCGCCGATCGGCGGCTCCTTCGAGAACCCGACGACGACCGTCACCGAGACGCAAAGTTCGAGCGTCGCCTTGGCGGTCATGCGCACCGGCGCGACTTCGAGCACCGCGACGCGGACGCCGCCGATCGTCTCGATGCCTACGGCGCGCACGACCGGCGGCGGATCGTCGGCGGCCGCGCGATAAGCATCGGCATCGGGCGGCACGACCGGGGGCGCCGGGAATCCGGTGTCGATCGGCGCGCGATCGGGGCGGCAGCAGCAGCAGCCCTCATCGGCGCCGTGCTGATGCCGCGGCTTGCGTGCCGCCGCGGGGCGCGCATGCTGCGCGGGCGCGACGAACGTGGCGCCCCGCGTCACACGCGTCCACTTCTGGCCATCGAGGGCGATCGTCCGCGGCCAGGTGCCCTCGGGCACCGCGATGCGCACCCGGGTGACGGGCAGCGCCGGACGCCCCGGTGCTCCACCAGTGGCGAGGCCATCGAGCCGAACGACGACGCCGAGCGGTGTCGTCTCGAGGACCAGATCGTCTCGATCGAAGGCGATCGTGACGGCGATCGCGTTCTTGTCGGCGTGATCGCGGTGCAGATGGGTGCGCATGGACGGCTCCGTTCCAGTGGATATCGGTCGAGCCATCGTAGATCCCGAGATGGCGGACGGCATCCTCAAGGATGAGGACGCCCGGATCGGCGAAGCACGCACCGGCGGCAAGCTGCCGCGATTCATCAAGGACGCGTTCGACGGCGTCGAACCCGCCCGCGACATGCGTGACGAGCAGACCGGAAACAGGCGAGGCGAGGGAAAGGGCATCGACACGCCGGCGCGGGCATGGATGCATTGATCGAGGGTGATTCGGATGATCCATAAGGCCGACGATCGAGCGCCGGGCGTTACCTGGCGCCCGGCGAGTCGCTGAAGATCGACGTGCTCGACATCGACCTGGCCGGGCATTTCGAGCCGTTCCGCTTCCGTGGCTTCGGCGACACCAGCCACTTGCGCCGGAGGCCCGATAAACTATGCTGATTCCGTACTCCGTCACACTGCGTCACCCTGACGCGGGACGCGCTGCCGCCGAATGCCGATGCCCATCGACACTACCCTTCCGCGCTTCCGAACCGGCATCATCGGCTCCAAGCGGATGGCCGAGGCCTTCGCGCTCGCCGACACCCCATCGCAACGGATCACACGATGGCGGCGCCGGCCCGGCGGCACGCTCGACGTGCGTTGATCATGCCGTCCAGCCCCTGGATAGGCCTGTTGCTGCTCACCACCGGCTTCACCCTCAGCCAGGCCTTCCGCACGATCGCCGCCATCATGGCGCCGTCGCTGCAAGCCGACTTCGATCTGTCGCCGCAGCAGTTGGGCCTGTTTGCCGCCGCCTTCCACTTCGCGTTCGGGGCGCCGCAGGTCCTGATGGGCATCAGCCTGGACCTGCATGGCATCCGGCGCACGGTGCTGATGGTGTCGCCACTGATGATCGTGGGCACGGTGTTGTCGGCGCTGGCGTCCGATTTCACGGTCCTGGTGGCCGGCCAGGTGCTGATCGGCGTGGGCTGCGCGCCAGCCTTCCTCGTCTGCACGCTGTACATCGCACGCCGCTTCGCGCCGCAGCGCTTCGCCAGCGTGTCGGCCGCCACCCTGGCCATCGGCAGCTCGGGCATGCTGCTCACCGGCACGCCGCTGGCCTGGCTGATCGAGGCCAGCTCGTGGCGCACAGGGTTCTGGGCACTGGGCGTCTGCGCGACAGCCTCGTGGGTCGCCATCGCGCTGTGGGTGCACGAACCGCCGGAGACCACGACGCCGGGACGGCGCGAATCGCTGGGCGAGGCCTTGCGCGGCTTCGCCCGATTGTTCCGGCTGCCGCACACGGCCGGCATCATCGTGTTCTCGCTGGTGCCCTACGCCGCCTTCGTGGCCATGCGCGGGCTGTGGATGGGCCCGCTGATGATGCAGCGGCACGACTGGAGCCTCGTGGCCAGCGGCAACCTGGCGATGGCGGTGTCGGTGGTGGCCATCGCTGGCCTGCCGCTGTTCGGTCGCGCCGACCCCGGGCCGCGCCGTCGGCGCCGCTGGCTGGAAGGCTTCACGCTGGCGGTAGCGGTCATGTTCGCCGGCATGGCGCTGGCGCCCAATGCCTCCATCGACGTGACCCTGATGATGCTGATGTCCGCACTGTCTGGCTACATGGCGCTGCAGTACCCCGACGTCAAGGATGCCTACGAACCGGCCGTGATGGGTCGCGCGATGTCGCTGTTCACGATGGCCTCGTTCATGGGCGTCGCATTGATGCAATGGGCGACCGGCGCCATCGCCTCGGCCGCGCAGGCGCATGGCGTGGAACCGTTCATGGCCGTGTTCGGCAGCATCGCCGTGATGCTGGCGGCCGGCACGGCGGCTTTCCGCTGGCTGCCGCAACCGGACAGCGTGAAGACGTCCTAAATCGCCCCGGCCGACCCCACCTGCTTGCGCAGCAGGTGCTTCTGGATCTTGCCGGTGCTGGTCTTGGGCACCGTCTCGAAGCGGATCTCCTTCGGGCACTTGAAGCCGGCCAGGTGCTCGCGGCAGAACGCGATGATCTCCTCGGCCGTCGCGCGGGCGCCGTCCTTCAGCTCGACGAAGGCCAGCGGTGTCTCGCCCCACTTCGGATCGGGCTTGGCCACGACCGCGCAGACCATGACCGCCGGATGCTTGTACAACACGTCCTCGACCTCGATCGACGACACGTTCTCGCCGCCGGAGATGATGATGTCCTTGGCACGGTCCTTCAGCTTCACGTAGCCGTCCGGATAGCGCACGCCCAGGTCGCCGGTATGGAACCAGCCGCCGGCGAACGCCTCGGCCGTGGCCGCCGGGTTCTTCAGGTAGCCCTTCATCGTGATGTTGCCCTTGAACATCACCTCGCCCAGCGTCTGGCCGTCGGCCGGCACTTCCTGCATCGTCTGCGGATCGAGCACCGTCAGGCCCTGCTGCAACTGGTAGCGCACGCCCTGGCGGCTGTTCAGCTCGGCCTGCTCGGCCAGATCGCGCTCGGCCCAGTCGGGCTGCGGCGCGCACGCGGCCGCGGGGCCGTAGACCTCGGTCAGCCCGTAGACGTGCGTCAGCTCGAACCCGAGCTTCTGCATGCCCTCGATCATCGCCGCCGGCGGCGACGCGCCGGCCACCATCGCCTTGACGCGATGCGTGATGCCCGCTTTGAGCGCGTCCGGCGCGTTGATCAGCATCGAATGGACGATCGGCGCGCCGCAGTAGTGCGTGACGCCGTGCTCGCGGATCGCCGACAGGATCGCTCCCGCCTCGACGCGGCGCAGGCACACGTTGACGCCGGCCACCGCCGGCAGCGTCCACGGAAAGCACCAGCCGTTGCAGTGGAACATCGGCAGCGTCCACAGGTACACCGGATGGCGCGGCAGATGCCAGCTCAACACGTTGTTGACCGCGTTCAGGTATGCGCCGCGATGATGGACGACGACGCCCTTCGGGTTACCCGTCGTGCCCGACGTGTAGTTCAGCCCGATCGCGTCCCATTCATCGTCCGGCAGCTTGCCGGTGAACGTCGGATCTCCCTGCGCGAGCCAGTCCTCGTATTCGATCTGCCCGATCCGGTCGCCGGGGCCGTCGTATACCGGATCGTCGACGTCGACGATGAACGGCACCGTGCCGCCCTGTTCGCGCAGCCGCTCCAGCGCCGGGGCCACCGCCGCCGAGAACTCGCGGTCGGTGATCAGCACCTTGGCACCGCCATGCTGCAGGATGAACGCGATCGTGCCGGGATCGACGCGCGTGTTCAGCGTGTTCAGCACCGCGCCGGTCAGCGGTACGCCGAAGTGCGCCTCGATCATCGGCGGCGTGTTCGGCAGGACCACCGCCACCGTATCGCCCTCGCCGATGTCGCGCGCGGCCAGCACGCTGGCCAGCCGCCGCGAACGCTCGCGCACCTGCGCCCACGTGCGGCGCAGCGGTCCGTGGATCACCGCGAGCTGCTGCGGATAGACGTCGGCCGCCCAATCCAGAAAGCTCAGCGGCGACAGCGGGGTATAGTTGGCTGGATTGCGGTCCAGCCCGATCTTGTAAGGATTGGGATGTGTCGGCATGATGGAGACGGACGGTTTGCAGTCGGATGGATCGCCCGCGTCAGCACCTGTCAATGAACCGGACGCGGCTGATTCGTTCGCAGGTGCCGAGTGAGGACGAGGCTCCACGCATTCTGGCAACAATGCCGCGGAACGGCCAGTCGGGTTTGCTTGCACGGCCCGACGGATCGTCTCGGACACTGCTGTCCCGGATCCTGCTGGTTTCCCGGCCCCTCTCCCTGTTCCGCCCCCTCCCGGCTTCAGACATCCAAAGGAAGCGCCCCCATGAACGTGCAAGCCCTGACAACCGACCAGTTCGACGCCACCGTCACCGGCAACGACATCGTCATCATCGACTTCTGGGCTCCATGGTGCGGGCCCTGCCGCGGCTTCGCGCCGGTGTTCGAGAAGGCCGCCACCGAGAACCCCGACGTCAAGTTCGTCAAGGTCAACACCGACGAGGAACAGGCGCTGGCCGGCCACTTCGGTATCCGCTCGATCCCGACACTGCTGGTGTTCCGCGAGCAGGTCATCGTTTTCCAGCAACCCGGCGCATTGCCCAAGGGTGCGCTCGACGACCTGATCCGCCAGGTCCGCGACCTGGACATGGTCGAGGTCAAGCGCGGCGCCGTCCCTTATGGGCAGGACGCCGATGACGATGGCGATGACGACGGCGGCGACCAGGCCCCGCGCACACTGCAATGAGCGGACACGGGCTTCTCCGATGACACCACCGCTATCAGCCCCGCGCATCACCCGCCACGGTGATCTGTCCACGATCGAGCTGGCCACCGGTGCCGAGCCGGCTGCCAGCGTCATCTGGCTGCATGGCCTGGGCGCCAACGGCGACGACTTCGTGCCGATCGTCCCCGAGCTGGATCTGAAGGCGCTGCGCCAGGCCACCGGCGACGTGCGCTTCGTATTCCCCAACGCGCCGAGCCGACCGGTCACCATCAACAACGGCTACGTGATGCCGGCGTGGTACGACATCTTCGGCTTCGGCGGGCGCGCCGGCGAGGATGAAGCCGGGCTGCGCGCGTCGCAGGCCGCGATAGAGGGGCTGATCGAACGCGAGCGCACGCGCGGCGTCCCGGCACGCAAGATCGTGCTGGCCGGCTTCTCGCAGGGCTGCGCGATGGCGCTGATGACGGGCCTGCGCCACGCCGAACCGCTGGCCGGCCTGATGGGCTTGTCCGGCTATCTGCCGCTAGCCGCCAAGACCGCCGCCGAGCGCCATGTGGCCAACCGCGACGTACCGATCTTCATGGCGCACGGCACGCAGGACCCGATGGTCCCGATCGAACGGGCCGAAGCTTCGCGCGATGCGCTGCAGGCGATGGGATATACGGTGCAGTGGCACGCTTACCCGATGCCGCATTCGGTATGCCCCGAAGAGATCGACGACATCAGCGACTGGCTGGTGAAGGTGCTCGGCGCATAGTGCACTAGGGCCTGTTAACGCTAAGATCGCCCCCGCGCCGAGGGGCGTCAAGCGCTGTGGCTAGGCGAGGGCGAAGCGGCGTACCCGAGGTACGTAATGAGCCCGCAACGACGCCACAGCGCTTGACGCCCCTCGGCCCGTAGGGTGAAGCCCTGTTCGAGCCCGTCGCCGCGTTGCAAATGCTCGCCATAGCCCCGCTATGGCTGTGCTTTGCGCCTTGCTGCAGGCTCGAACCGGGCTTCACGCGGGGGCGATCTTAGCGTTAATAGGCCCTAGCGCCTTCATTATCCCGCAGCATCCTCCATCGCCGCGGGTCGTGGAGTAAATCAGGTCGGTATTCATCAGCGCGGCATTCGCGCCGGCTACGATGGATCCATCGATTCAACCCACGTGTCATTTGATGAGGATCACGACATGATCAAGGAAGTAACCGGCGACATCCTGTTGAGCAACGCCGATCTGCTGGCCCACGGCATCTCGGCCCATGACCCGTTCGACAGCGGTTTGGCGCTGGCATTGCGCGAACGCTGGCCGTCACTGGTCAAGGACTATCGCCACGACATCCGCTCCCACGCGATCGAAGCAGGCGCGATCTGGGCATGGACCGGCGTGCAGGAAGGCGGCGGCACGCGCAAGATCGTCAACCTCGTGACGCAGGACACGCTGGGCCAGGGCCCCACGGCCAAACCCGGCAAGGCGACGCTCGAGAACGTGCGTCATGCGCTGCAGAAACTGGCACGGTTCGTCAAGGAAGAACGCATTCGCAGCGTGGCGCTTCCCCGGCTCGCCACCGGCGTCGGCGGACTCGAATGGGCGCAGGTCAAGCCGCTGGTCGAGCAGCACCTCGGTGACGTCGGCGTGCCGGTCATCGTGTACGCGACTTACCACAAAGGAGAGCAGGCGGACGAGGGCCTTTGATGCCTAAACGGCACGCCATGTGATCCGCATCAGCCACCCGATTCCGGTAGATTGCGGGGCTCACCCCAACAAGAGGAGGCTTTCGATGAGTGAGGATCTGTTTTCGCTGCAGGGTCGGGTCGCGCTGGTGACCGGCGGTTCGCGCGGCATCGGCCGGATGATCGCCGAGGGCTTCCTGAAGCGCGGTGTCAAGGTCTACATCAGCGCCCGCAAGGCCGAGGCCTGCGACAAGGCCGCCGCCGAAATGAGCAAGCTGGGCACGTGCATCTCGCTGCCCGCCGACGTGTCGAGCGTCGCCGGCGCGCGGGCGCTGGCTGCCAAGATCGCCGAGAAGGAGAGCCGGCTCGACATCCTGGTCAACAACGCCGGGGCCGCCTGGGCCGCGCCGTTCGACGAGTTTCCCGAAAGCGGCTGGGACAAGGTCGTCAACCTGAACCTGAAGGCGCCGTTCTTCCTGACCCATGCGCTGATCGGCCTGCTGCGCGCCGCCGCGTCGGACCAGGCCACGCATCGGCCCGCCAAGGTCATCAACGTCGCCTCGATCGACGGCATCTCGGTCAACCCGCTCGAGACGTATTCGTACGCGGCCAGCAAGGCCGGGCTGATCCACCTGACCCGCCGGATGGCGCAGCGCCTGGCCCGCGACAACATCGTCGTATCGGCGATCGCCCCGGGGCCATTCCGCTCCGAGATGAACACCGACGCGCGCGACAACACCGATCGGGTCGCCAAGCGCGTGCCGGTCGGACGGGTCGGCGTCGATGACGACATGGCCGGTGCGGCGATCTACCTGGCTTCGCGCGCGGGCGATTACGTGGTCGGCACGACGATCGTCGTGGACGGCGGCGTCAGCGACGCGCGGGGCTTCCGGTCGACGGACGAGGTCTGATCGCCCGCGAGCCGCCGGCCCGGCCGCCCATGGCGGCCCGCTACAGCAGCGTGCCGGCGGTCATCAGCGCATGGATCAGGGCCTCGTCGACCTGCTGCAGCGTATCGACCACCGCCGCCCCCGCGACAGGGCAGGCAGGGGTTTCGTCCGGGGCCGCGGGCCGCCATTCGGCATCGATCGCGCGAGCCAGCAGCGGATAAGCGTCGCCATCATGCCGGATCAGCGCGCGGCGCAGCGGCTCGGGCAGCGCCGCGGCCTCGGCCAGCGTTTCGAGCGGCGCGCCCAGGATGCCATCGATCAGCGAGAACAGGCCGACCATGAAGGCTGATTCGCGGACCATCGCGCGCGGATCGCGCCGCGCGATCGATTCCATCATCAAGCCGCGCACGACGGCACGGCCTATCTGTGCCAGGCTGCCGCCGCGGTCGACCTGCGATGTGACCAGGCCCAGCGCGAGCCAGCGCGAGAACTGTCGGTAACCGACCCGCAGGATCGCCGAGCGCACGCTGTCGACCGGTTCGCTGCCGCGATAAGCGGCCGCGTTCGCATAGCGCAGCAGGCGGAACGACAAGACCGGATCGACGCGCAGTACGGTCTCGATGTCGGCCGCGTCGGCATCCGATTGGAGCATTCGCAGCGCCTTCAACACGAAGCCATAAGTGGGTGCGGCCCCGGGCCGGCCGGTCGATGCCGCCTCCGCGGAAGCCGTCTTTCCCGCCGATGGATACCACGCGGGCACGAAGCCCTCAAACCCATCGAACAGCGACGACGGCACGCGCATCGGCTCCCCGGCCGGCGGCGCGTCATCCGGCTCGCGCAGCAACAAGCACCGGGCCCGCTTGAACGCGTACAGCGAATCGAGCGCGCGCTCGTCGCCGGCAGGCACGTGCAGCGCTGCGAAGCGCTCGACGCCGTCGATCCGCGCCAGTTCCGCGGCCGGACCGCTGATGGCGACCGGATGGCCTCTCGCCATCGCCTGTCCGCACATCGCGCGCCCCGATGCGCCGGCCGCGATCTCCAGCGGCACCAGCCAGACGACCGACGAAGCGTGAGGCGGCACCGCGCACAGCGCGTCGAGCAGCGCCTCGCTGGCGGGCAGCCAGTAGCGGCCGGTCGGCGGCACATGCGGCGCGCCGGAATCAGCCGCCGCATTGCCGAGCAGCCGCTCGGTATCGATCAGGTCGGCCGCTTGCAGGCCGAGCTGGTCGCGCACGAACGCCTGATCGGCATCCTTGCCCGATTCGCACACCAGCAGCCGATGCCCGATCGGCCGGCATTGGCGATCGAGGATCGGGCGATAGCGGAGGACGCCGGACGGCGGTACCGGCTGATGGCTAGGCGCGAGCACGAGTCCAAGATAGAGGCGCCCCCTCTCGCCGCGAGCGCCGGCCCGATCGATGGCCCGTGCGCGGAGCCGGCCGGCCCGCAGGCCGAATCACACCGCACCGCCCCTCGCACCGCTGCGGCAGACGCCGCTGCATCAAGCCCCGCTGCGTCGGGCCCACTGCGTCAGGCCCGCTGCCTCAGGCCCGCTCGCTGCCTCAGGCCCGCTGCCTCAGGCCTGCTGCGCCAGGCGCCGAGGCCACAGCCCGGCCAGCAGGATCAACACCGCCGCGATCGCGAATCCGGCCGACAGCGGGCTGTGCAGGAACACCAGCGGGTCGCCGTCGGAGATCGCCAGCGCCTGCCGCACCGAACGCTCGAAGATCGGCCCCAGCACGAAGGCCAGGATCACGATGCCCAGGTCATAGCCGTGCCGGCGCAGCGCATAGCCGATGAAGCCGAACAGCACGGCGATCGGCACGTCCGCCGCGTTGCCGTTGGACGAATACACGCCGATCAGGCACACGACCAGGATCATCGGCGTCAGGTACGCGCGCGGAATGTCCAGGATCCGCACGAACAGGCCGATCAGCGGCAGGTTCAGCACCAGCAGCATCACGTTGCCGATGTACATGCTGGCCACCACGCCCCAGAACACCTCGGGCTGGCGTTCGAGGATCGTCGGCCCCGGCGTCACGCCGTGGATCATGAACGCGCCGAGCAGCAGCGCAGTGATCGCGTTGGCGGGGATGCCCATGCACAACAGCGGCACGAACGCGCCGGTGGTGCCCGCATTGTTGGCCGATTCGGGGCCGGCCAGGCCTTCGACGGCCCCGTGTCCGAAGGTTTCCGGATGGCGCGACAGCTTGCGCTCGATACCGTAGGACAGGAACGACGCGATGACCGCGCCGCCGCCCGGCAGCAGGCCGACCAGGAAGCCCAGTACCGTGCCCCGCGCCACCGGCGCGACCGAACGGCGCGCCTCGTCGCGCGAAGGCATGAAGCCGAGCAGCCCCGACGGCGGTGCCATCACCTTCAGCTCGTCAGGACGCTTCTGCGCCATGAACAGCACTTCCGACAGGCCGAACAGGCCGATCGCCAGCGGCACCAGATTGATGCCGTCGCCGAGCGCCATCACGTCGAACGTCATCCGCGGCGTCATGTTCATCGGATCGCTGCCGATGCACCCGAGCAGCAGGCCGAACGCCGCCATCAGCAGCGCGCGCGGCAGCGAGCCGCCCGCCATGTACGTGACCATCGCCAGCCCCGCCAGCATCAGCATCGCGTACTCGGCCGGGCCGAACGCCAGCACCAGCCGCGCCAGCGGCGGCGACAGGAAGGTGATACCGATGACGCCGATCGTGCCGGCGACGAACGAACCGAACGCGGCGATCGCCAGCGCTGCGCCGGCACGCCCCTTGCGAGCCATCTCGTAGCCGTCCAGGCACGTGACGACCGACGACGCCTCGCCGGGGATGCGCATCAGCACCGACGTGACGGTGCCGCCATAGGCGACGCCGTAGTAGATGCCCGACAGCATGATGATCGCCGACGTCACGTCCATCTTGAACGTGATCGGCAGCAGGATCGCGATCGTCGTCAATGGCCCCAGGCCCGGCAGGATGCCGACGATCGTGCCGAGCAATGCGCCGATGAAGCAATAGAACAGGTTGGCCGGCGTCAGCACGACCGCGAAACCGCCGAGCAGGGCTTCCATCAGCGCACCAATGCGTAGAACTGGCGCTCGATACCGCTTTCGGGCAGGTCGACGCGCAGCAGCCAGCCGAAGCCCACCAACCCGACCAGCGCGCACACCACGCCATAAGTGATCGCGGCCCGCCAGCTACGCCGCTCCGCGAAGCGCACGATGATGACCGACACCAGCAGCGCCGTGATCGTGAAGCCGGCCAGCATCGCGCCGGCCGTCAGCGCGAGCAGCGCGACCACGTACCAGGCGAACGTGTCGCGCGTCTCGATGCGCGCATCGACGTCGTCGGCATCCGCATCGACGCTGGCGCGCACCGGCCCCGGCACGATCAGCAGCCACGCGGCCAGCGCCACGCAGACGACGGCGGCGGCCAGCGGGAACAGGCCCGGGCCGGGTCCGTCCAACCCCCAGCGTTCGAGCCCCCATACTTGCCACAGACCGACCAGCGCGACGGCCAGCAGGCCCAGCGCCATCCATCGCGCGCCCCCGCCGGGGCGCCGCGCCGGGCGCGGCTCGCTCATGGCCGCGCCCGCCCCGGCCGTACCGGCACCGGCATCCGCCCCGGCGTGCCGCACCGCGCACCGGCGGCGATCGCCGTCATGCGGTCCGCTTCCGGGCCATGCCGGTTTCCTGCAGGATCGGCACCAAGTCGCCTTCCAGCTTCTTCAGGAACGCCTTGTAGTCGGCGCCGCTGCGATAGACGGGTACGATGCCCAGGTTGGCGATCTGCTTGCGGACCGTCTCATCGGCCATCACGTCGGCCAGCGCCGCCGACATCTTCGCGGTGATCGCCGGATCGACGCCCGCCGGGAACGCGTAGCCGAACGGTCCGTTGGTGACGGCCTCGTACCCGTGCTCGCGCAGCGTCTTCACATCGGGGTAATCGGGCCAGCGCTCGGGACCCGCCGATGCGACCAGCAGCAGCTTGCGCGCCTCGATCTGCGGGCGCATCTCGTTGACGGTCTGGATCACCAGGTCGACGTGGCCGCCGACCGCCTGCGTGACCGCCTCGACGCCGCCGCTGAACACGACCCAGCGGAACCGCGCGCCGGTCAGCTTGGCGAGCTGGAACATCGCGACGACGTTGGTCACGTTGTTCGAGCCATAAGTGACGAGCCGCTGCTTCGCGGTGGCGACCAGTTCCTCGACGGTCTTCATCGGCGACGTCACCGGCACGCCGATGCCATAGCGCAGCTCGGCCACCTGCCCGAGCACGTCGAACGCCGTCCACGGGTCGTACTTGACGTCCATCGTGTTCGGTACCGCGATATGGCTGGAGATCGCGACCAACCCCATCGTGTGGCCGTCGGGCGGCGCGCTCGCCAGCGTCGACGGCCCCAGCGCGCCGGCGCCGCCGACCACGTTCTTGACGATGACGGTGGCGTTCAGGCGCTTTTCGAGCGCCTGCGCGACGATGCGCGCGGTCAGGTCGGTGGAAGCGCCGGGGGCGTTCGGATTGATGAGCGTGATCTCGCGGCTGGGCCAGCGGGCCTGGGCCAGGGCGGGGGCGGCCAACGGGCTGGCGAGCAGCGCGCCGGCTGCATGCAACAATTTGCGGCGGTGCATGGTGTCTCCTGTCGTGGCGCCGCACGCCCACGTCCATCGCGCGCAGCCGCTCCGCGTGCGCACCGCCGATCCGGCGGGCGACCGCATGGGGCCTATCGATATTAGTGAGGGCCGCTAGCGGGCAGCCATAGGGAATTACGCGCACGAATGCATTTTCATGGACCGCGCGCTGGCGGTCGCCGTACGAATGCTGTATCAATCGCTCAGGGCAGCGACGCCGGCGCAAAAGCACGACGGCCCCTGGAACGGCGGCCCGGAACCACCAAGGAGACGAAAGCGATGGATCACCTCAGCAGCCTGGATGCCTCATTCCTGCACCTGGAAACGCCCGAAACACCGATGCATGTCGGATCGCTGGCGCTGCTGGATCTCCCCAAGGGCTACGACGGCGACTTCTACGAATCGTTCAAGGCGATGATCGCGGACAGGTTGCACGTGGCCCGAGTGCTGACCCGCAAGCTCGCCCGGATGCCGTTCGACCTGTCGGAACCGGTATGGATCGAGGACGATGACATCGACCTGGACTACCACGTCCGCAGCCTGACGCTGCGCGGCACCGGCACGATGGATCAACTGCAACGGCTGGTCGCCCGCCTGCATTCGAGCCTGCTCGACCGCAGCCGTCCGCTGTGGGAGATGTACATCATCGACGGCCTGGAGAGCGGCCAGATCGGGTTCTACTTCAAGGCGCACCACAGCGGCGTCGACGGCAAGTCCGGCGTGGAGATGGCCAAGGTGCTGTACGATCCCACGCCCGAAGTGCGCAAGGTGCGCCCCCCGTCGCGGCGACACGCGAAGCAGACCGGTTACCAGCTCGGCGTGGCCGAGTTGCTGCAGGCGGCGGCCTCGCATTCGGCGGCGCAGTACCGCAAGGTGGTCGAGCTGCTACCGACATCGACACGCGCGCTGGGCACGGCCGGCAACGTGCTGGCCAGCCAGCTCACGTCCAAGGCCGAACGCAAGTTGAACCTGGGCACCGCGCCCAAGACGATCTTCAACGACGCGATCACCAACCAGCGCTCGTTCAGCGCGATGTCGCTGCCGTTCCAGGAACTCAAGGCGCTGGGCAAACGGGTCGGCGGCACGGTCAACACGATCGTGATGGCGATGTGCAGCAGCGCGATGCGCCGCTTCCTGAAAGAGCGCGATCTGCTTCCGAAGGAATCACTGATCGCCGCGGTGCCCGTCAGCCTGCGCTCCGAGGGCGACGCTTCGATGAACAACCAGGTGTCGATGGTACGCATCGATCTGGCCACCGACATCGAGGATCCGATCGAGCGCTTCAAGGCGATCCACGCCTCGTCCGAAGCGGGCAAGGCGGTCGTGCGCGAACTCAAACCGGTGCTGGGGCTGGACCTGCCCGTGCTCGGCGCGCCCTGGCTGGTCACCAACATGGCCTCGCTGTACGGGCGGTCCGAACTGCCGCGCCGGCTGCCCGCCATGGCCAACGTGACGGTCTCGAACGTGCCGGGCCCGACGGCGAAGCTGTACGTCTGCGGCGCGCTGATGGCGGACTACTTTCCGGTGTCGATCCCCTATCACGGCGGGGCACTGAACATCACCGTCACCAGCTACGGCAACGAGTTGCTCGAGGTCGGCATCACCTCGTGCCGGCGCATCCTGTCGCAGGAGGAATCGTACGAGTTGATCGGCTACCTGAAGGACGCGATCGAGGAAATCAAGAAGATGCCTGACGCGAAACCGGCGCCGGCCGCGTCGTGATCGATCGGCGGCCTGAGTTCAGGCCGCCGGCATCCCCGCCAGCACGCCCGACACGACGCGCGTCAGCGCCGTCGCATACGGGATGTGCAGGAACTCGTTCGGCCCGTGCGCGTTCGATTGCGGGCCGAGCACGCCGGTGATCACGAACTGCGCGTTCGGGAACCACTTGCCCAGCATGTTCATGAACGGGATCGTGCCGCCCTCGCCCATCCAGGCAGCCGGCTTGCCGAACGTCTGTCGCGACAGATCGTCGAGCAGGCCGGCGAGCCAGGGCGCGGTCTCGGGCGCGTTCCAGCCGCTGGCGCCGAAGTCCGCATCGAACCGCACGCGCGCCTGGTAAGGCGCCTCGTGTTCCAGCAGTTGCTTGAGCACATGCGTGGCCCGCTCGGCGTCGACGGTCGGCGGGATGCGCATCGACAGCTTGAGCTGCGTGCGCGGCCGCAGCACGTTGCCGGCCGAATCGAGGCTCGGCAGACCGGCGCCGCCGGTCACGGACAGCGCCGGCCGCCACGTGCGGTTCAGGATCGCCTCGACCGGATCGGTCGTCATCGGCATCGCGTGCTGGCCCGCGTGCTCGGCATGGAATGCCGGGTCGTGGCTGCAGCCGATCCACGGAAACTGCTGCCAGATGCCATCGCCCAGGATCGTGCCGGCTGCCCGCGCCTGCAGCAGGCGCTCGTCCGGAATCGCCGCGTGGAACACGTCGGCCAGCACCTGGCCGGTTTTCGGGTCGTCGATGCGGTTCAACAGTTGCCGCGCGATCCGGAACGATGACGGAACGATGCCGCTGGCGCTGCCCGAATGCACGCCCTCGGACAGGATGTCGACGGTCAGCACGCCACCGATCAAACCGCGCAGCGAAGTCGTCACCCACAACTGGTCGTAGTTGCCGCAACCCGAATCCAGTCCCACCACCAACTGCACCTGCCCCATCCGCGGCGTCAGCCGTTCCAGGTACGCGGGCAGGTCGTAGCTGCCGCTCTCCTCGCAGGTCTCGATCAGACCGACGCAGCGCGGCCGCGCAGCCCCGGCCGCATCGAGCGCCGCGATCGACGTCAGCGCCGCGAAGATCGCATAGCCATCGTCGGCGCTGCCGCGGCCGTACAGCCGGTCGTTTTCGATGACGGGCTTCCAGGGCCCCAGGTCGTCGCGCCAGCCGGTCATCTCCGGCTGCTTGTCCAGGTGGCCGTAGAACAGCACCGAGCGGTCGCCGCCCAGTCCCTGCGTGGCCGGCACGTCGAAGAAGATCACCGGCGTGCGACCGGGCAGTTCGACGATCTCGAGCGTCATGCCGGCCAGCGCGGCGGCGCCCCCGGGGCCGCCCGGCTGTGCGCGCGCCCAATCGGCGGCCATCGCGACGACGGCCTTCAGATGGCCGTGCTGGTCCCAGCTCGCATCGAACCCCGGCGACTTGGCCGGGATCTTCACGTAGTCGACCAGCCGCGGCACGATGTCGTCGCGCCATTGGTGGTCGATGAAAGGCTTCAGGTCGGCAAGGTTCATGGCGGTCTCGCTCGGCGGCGCGGTCAACGGACGATCCATCCATTGTCGCGCAGACCGCCGCCAGTGGCGATCACCGCCCGGCGGTGCGCGCCGCGCGCGGCGCGTGCCCGGGGCAACACCATCCTCCACGCACCGCGCCCGTCTCGCCGCGCACAGGGCCCCTTATGTGGCCTCGCGCGCCCACCCTACCCTCGCAGGCGATCCAGTCCCTGCGCCAGATCTTCGATCAGGTCCTGCGGCGATTCCAGGCCGATGTTCAGGCGGATCAACTGCCCACCGCTCCACGGACGCGCGGTGCGCAGCGTGCCGATCTTCGCCGGCACGATCAGGCTCTCGAAGCCCCCCCATGAATAACCGATGCCGAAGTGCCGCCGCCCCTCGCACAGCGCGGCCAGTTGCGCGGCGCGGCGCACGGGGTCGTCGGCCAGCACGCCGGGCGCCAGCTCGAACGAGAACAGGCCGCTCGACCCGTTGAAGTCCCGCTTCCACAACGCGTGCGACGGAAACTCCGGCAGCGCCGGATGCAGCACGCGCGACACCTGGGGCCGCTGCGCGAGCCATCGCGCGACCTGCAGCGCCGAGCGCTCATGCTGGCGCATGCGGACCTCGGCCGTGCGCAGGCCGCGCAGGATCAGCCACGCATCGTCGCCGCCGACGCACATGCCCAGTTGGCGCACCGCGGTCCATAGCGTCGGCCATAGCGCGTCGCGAATCACGACCGCGCCCATCAGCACGTCCGAATGTCCGCTCCAGTACTTGGTCAGCGGCAGGATCGACGCGTCGACACCCCAGTCGAACGGCCGTGCGAAGATCGGCGACGCCCACGCGTTGTCGATCATCGTCATGATGCCGCGCGACCGCGCGAGCGCGCAGATCGCCGGCACGTCCTGGATCTCGAACGTATAGCTGCCCGGGCTTTCCAGATAGATGATGCGCGTCGTGTCGCGCAGCAGCGGTTCGATCGGCGCGCCCGCTTCGTAGAACGTCGTCTCGACGCCATAGCGCGCCAGCATCCCGGTCGCGAACACGCGCGCCGGACCGTAGACGGCATCGGGCATCAGCAGGTGGTCGCCGGGCTTCAGGAACGCGAACAGCGCGGTCGTGATCGCGGCCAGACCGGACGGCATCAGCGCCGCACGGCACGCGTGCCCGCCGCCTTCGATCTCGGCCAACGCATCCATCAGCGCCATCGTCGTCGCGGTGCCAGCGGTCGCGTACGACGACACATGGTGCAAGCCGGCGGTTGCATCGCGTCCGGCGACCTCGGCCTGTGCGAGCGAATCGAACAGCACGGTGGACGCACGATGCACCGGCAGGTTGGCGGTCTGGATCACGTCGCCGAACGCGCGACCGGCGCTGGTGACGCGCGTGGCCAGCGTGTGCGGCGCCAGTGAAGAAGGCGACGGCGTGGAAGGTGACGAACCGACGCGGGCGGCGTCGGACTGGCCAGGAATGTCGGTGCTCGGCTCGGGCATCAGGGGCGCTCCGCGGAAAAACCACACTATAGGCCGAGCCCCTGTCCAGTCGCGAAAATGCCACGCCCCGTAAAACGATCGTCACACACGGCACCTAGCATGCGGTCAGCTCGTCACCGGCCTGGATTTTCCGGCCCGGCGCCGGCAAGACGACAGACCACGACTCTGCGAGGAAACCCCGTTGAAGACCTCTCTCACCCTGGCAGCCGCCATTGCGACCGCATTCGGCGCATCGATCGCCTCGGCGCAAACGAACGTACAACTCTACGGCATCGCCGATGCCGGCATCTCGGTCGCCAGCCGCGGCGACACCACGATGGCGGGAACGCCGCCGGCGCCCGTCTCGATCGGCAATGCGTTCCTCGTCCATAGCGGCGTGCAGTCGGCCAGCCGTTTCGGCATCCGCGGCACCGAAGACCTCGGCGGCGGCCTGAAGGCGATCTTCGCGGCCGAAGCCGCGTGGAACGTCGACGACGGCACCGGCGCGGCCACCGGCGGCGGCCTGAACTTCGCGCGCCGTTCGGTCGTGGGCCTGGGCGGCGGCTTCGGCACGATCCTGCTCGGCCGCGACTACACGCCCGCGTTCTTCGCCGGCCAGGCGAGCGACGTGTTCGCGTTCGGCCTGTACGGCACGTCGTACGCGTTCGCGCAGAGCGGCGGCTTCACGACGCGCGCCAGCAATGCGATCCACTACACGTCACCGAGCTGGGGCGGCCTGGTGCTGCGCGCCAGCGCCGGCACCAGCGAGCGCTATGAAGCGCCCAAGTCGCAGGGCAACCTGTACGGCGCATCGGTGGTCTACACGGGCGGCCCGATCACGGCCAGCGCTTATTACCAGCAGGTTCGCGTGGCGACCGTGCCGGCCAGCGGCAGCACCGACTCGCAAAAGCAGTTCGGCCTGGGCGCCGGCTACAACTTCGGCGTCGGCCGCGTGCTGGCCGGATGGGGTCGTTCGCAGAATCCGGGTGACGACACGAACCTCGACGCCTGGAACATCGGGCTGGGCTTTCGCATCGGCGCCGGCGAGCTGCTGGCCGGCTTCACGCGCCTGACGGCCGAAGCGGGCCGCAACGCCAGCGTCGGCGGTACCGCCGGTATCGAAGGCAAGGCCAAGATCCTCGCGCTGGCGTACACGTATCCGCTGTCCAAACGCACGAATCTCTACGCGACGCTGGCGCAGACCAACAACGACGACGGTGCCGGGTTCGGCCTGTACTCGAACGCGACGTCGGTTACCGCCGGCGCACCGGGCGAGAAGGTTCGCGCGATCGGCCTGGGTATCCGCCACGCGTTCTGACCGCCGGAACGGATCCCTTTCACCAAGGCCGTCCACACGCAGACGGATATCGCCAGGGCCTGACAACAGGCCCTGGGCAGCCTCCACGCTCGACTCGGGGCGTCACTTCGGTGACGCCCTTTCTTCATCTCGGCGTCGCGCTTTCCCCCTCGCCTTCCTGCCGCGCCTGCGCGCCCTCGGCCGCGATGCGTCCCAGTGCCTGCAACAGCCCGTCCGGCAGGCCCTGGGCGTCCTTGTTGCCCTGGGCCGCCGCGGCGATCATCGCCACGCCCTCGGTGCTCGTCACGCGCCCCAACGCCATCATCGCGTAGTCGACGTTGTCGGTCCCGACCTGGCCGAGCAGGTACTGGACGCCATCGGTCGTGCCCGAGTTGGCGATGCCGTACAGCGAGGCCATCGTCACCGGTGAGCGGCGTTCCCCGTTGTCGGCCGCGACGATGGCGGCCAGCCCTTCGACCGCGGCCGGATTCTCCGAGCGCTCGAGCACCTGCAGGATCCGGCCACGCGCGCTTTCCTGGACCGCCCCGTAGCTGTCGGCCAGCGACCGCATCGCCGCGCCGTCGCCGCCGCGCGCCAGCGCGCCGGCGGCGGCCCGCTCGACGGCCGGATCGTCGGTCGTCAGCAGCGCCTGCACATAGGCCACCGCATTGCCCGGCCCGATCCCCGCTTCGATCCGTCGGGCCAGCGCGATCGCCTCATCCCCGGCAGGCATGCCGCGCAAGCGCTCGAAGTCATCGAGCGCCGCCTGCATCGACGCGGGCTGCGATGCCAGCCACGCGGAGCCGGTGCCGCGGGCCGATGGCGATGCTCCCCCGTCGACCTGCCCACCGGGCAGGCGATCAGTCAGCGGCGACGCGGGCGCCGAGGAGGACGCCGCATCGGCGACCACCGGCGGCGGCGCATCGTCGTGCATCAGGACCGCCACGACAGCGGCGACCGCCATCGCCACCAGCGAGAGTTTCCATTTCATCGTCATGCCTCCGGCGCCGATCAGTTGATCGACACGTCGATGCGCGTCACGTTGTTGGTCTCATCGAGCTCGTCGATGACGTTCATCGGGTCCATCGTGATCTCCAGCACGTACTGCCCTGCCGGCACGCCGGTGATGTCGATCCACTGCCCGGACAGGCTGGAGCTGTAGACGTCGGCCCAGCCCGCCTGGATGCCCTGGGAACTGCAGTTGTAGCGGGCAGCCGGGTTCGCGCCGCTTGCGATACGCGTGATGTCCATCAGGCAGAAGCCCACCTTACGGCCGGTCCGCACGACGGCGCCGCTGCCGTCCAGCAAGCGATACTCCGCGAAGCTGCGGAAGTGGTAGTGGCCGTGGCACGCGCCCCACTCGAACGCCGGATTGTTGGACGGGTTGCCCAGCACGAGGTCGGCGGTACCCATGTTGCGCGACTGCGTGCTGAAGCGCAGCAGGCGCTTGGTCCCCGCGGTAATGGTTCCTTCGGCGACGTCGCACGAGTTGGCGGCGAAGGTCTCGGTCGTGATGCGCGGATTGGCGGCCGGCCCCCAGGCGGTCAGGTCCGGCTTGCCGGCAGCCGCGGCGCCGGTCCATTGGGCCTTGAGCGATACGCCTGAATAAGCGCGATAGCCGTGCACCATCAGATAGTAGTCGCCGGCACGCGGCGTGGGGATCGTGACGGTCTCGTTGTTGCCGCTGGCGTACGGACGCTGGTCCCAGGTCGACGTGGTCGCGAGCTGTCCGTACTTGACGTACAGATCGGCATCGCCGCTGCCGCCGGACAAGTTGAACGTCACGCTGGCGACACCGCTCGGCACCGCGAACTTGAAGTTGGACACGCTGGAGGTCGCGCCCGACAGGTTGCCGACCACGACGCCATTGGTCAGCGACTGCAGCGGCGCGTTGATCCGGTACGAGCCCGTGGCGACCGCGCTCTGCGCATAGCCATCAGCGAACGCGACCGCCTTGACGTCGGTATTGGACGTCACCATGATCGGCGCGTTGTAGACCTCGGACGCCGACGTCGGCGTCGTGCCATTGGTCGTGAAGCGGATGACCGAGCTGGGTGTCGTGGCGCTTAGCGAGACGTTGACTTGTCCGGAATACGTGCCGGGCGTCGGCGAGAACGTCGGCGTGCTGGCCGCGACCGTGGTCGTGGCACCGGCCGCATTGTGCGTCGCGGTGAGCCTCACGCCGCTATAGGACGAATAGGCGCGGATCATCACGTACCAGACGCCCGATCTCGGGTTGGTGACGTTGACGGTCTCGTTCGATCCGGACATATAAGGACGATAGTCCCAAATGGCGGTCGTCGGAGGACTTCCGTATCGCACGTAGAGATCGGCATCGCCTTGCGAGCCGGTGATCGCGAACGTCGCGCGAGTCGCACCGGCCGGCACGGTCAACGCATAGTAGGTCATGTTCTGGCTCGACGCGGACAACGCTGCAGTGCTCTGGCCGCTGACCAGCGCAATGGGCGCGCTCGCCGTTTGCGCGACGGCATCCGATGACGGAAACGCCGCCAGCATCAGGGCGGCGGGCGGCGTGAATGCAAAGGAAACGGCCAACAGGCAGCCGGGCAGCTTGTTCCGCATGGTATGAGTCATCCCCAGAATGGCCTTCGCCACTCAGATCGTTGAAAAGGTTCTTGTCGTGCTCTGCCGCACGGCGTGAAAGCGCTGGACCCGCAGCCGGCGATCGGTGACGGATGTTGTCAGCCCACCGTTAGCAAGTAAATGCGGAATGTCACGTTCACGGCCGGCCTTCACCATTAGTCACCATCGTTACAACCGATAAGCGGCCATCCGCTTCGCATGGATGGCTGGATACAATCGGACACTTTCCTTCGATCCTGCGGCCCTTCCCCGATGCGCTCCTGTCCACCCCGTCTTCGACACACGTTGCGACGATGGTCTTCGATTGGCGGCGTCCTCTTCGTGTTGGGCACCGCGCAGGCAGCGTCCCCCGCATCGTCCGGCCCGGGATCATCCGCCTCGATTTCCCAGGCATCGACGGCTGCGTCGAACGCACTCGAGGTTCGCCTGACGGCGTCCGGCGCGCCGCTAAGCGTCAACCAGTCCGGTGCGCTATCCGATGCCAAGGGGCGCGCGCTGACGATCTCGCGGCTCGACATGCTGTTGTCGCAGTTCAGCCTGCAGCGCCGCGACGGATCGTGGACGAGCGCGCCCGGCTGGCGCGGCTTCTTCCGCGGCGACCTGACGGCGCGTCCCTTGTCGCTGCCGCCCCTTCCGGCCGGCGACTACATCGCCGCCCGCTTTTCGGTCGGCGTTCCGCCCCAGGAGAACCATGGCGACCCCAATCGACTGGCGCCGGACGACCCTTTGCATCCGCTGGTCAATGGACTGCATTGGGGCTGGAAGGGCGGCTATGTGTTCCTGGCCTTGGAGGGTCACTGGCGGCCGGACCACGCGCCGGCCGGCACGACCGGGGGTTATTCGTATCACCTGGCCGACGATGCCAACCTGGTCACCGTCACGCTGCCCGGGCCCGTTCGCGTTCGCCCCGGCGACGGACTGTGCGTAGCGCTCGACGCCAGCCGCCTGCTGAAGCCGATCGACATCAGCCGCGACGGCGATTCGACGCACTCGCGAACGCAGGATGCGCTGGTGGTCGCGCTGAAAGACAGCCTGCGCGGAGCGTTCTCGCTCGGCTGCGCGAACGGCGGCGCGGGACAGGCGGCCGCCTCCCCCGCTACCGCCGCACTCTCCGTCACCCCCGGCAACGCCGCTCGAACGCGCCCTTACCCGATGACGATCGACGCGCGCTTGCCGACGCCGTCATTGCCGCCGGACAACCCGCTGACCGTCGAAGGCGTCGCGCTCGGCCAGCGACTGTTCTTCGATCCCCGGCTCTCGCGCGACAACAGCGTCAGTTGCGCGTCGTGCCACCATCCGGACCGGGCGTTCAGCGACGGCGGCAAGCAGTTCAGCGCCGGGGTCGGCGGCAAGACGACCGATCGCAACGCGATGCCGATCTTCAATCTGGCCTGGGTCAGCGAGTTCTTCTGGGACGGCCGCGCGCCGCTGCTGCGCAAGCAGGCGCTCGAGCCGATCGAGCATCCGCACGAGATGGCCGAGACCTTACCCCGCGTCGTCGCCAAGCTGATGGCCGACCGCGGCCTGGCGGCGCAGTTCGAGCACGCGCTCGGCGGCCCGATCGACGCCGAACGCATCGGGTTGGCGCTCGAACAATACCTGCTGTCGATCGTGTCGCAGGACGCCAGGTTCGATCGCGTGATGAAGGGCGCAGACACGTTCACGCCGCTCGAGAAACGGGGACTCGAGCTGTTCCTGACCGAACACGATCCGCCCAACGGACTGCGCGGCGCGGACTGCTTCCATTGCCACGGCGGATCGCTGTTCACGAGCAACCGCCTGACCAACAACGGCTTGAAGTTGCAGCCGAAGGACATCGGCCGCGAACGGGTGACGCGCGACGCGGCGGACCGCGGAAAGTTCCGGGTGCCGAGCCTGCGCAACGTCGCGCTGACCGGGCCATACATGCACGATGGCCGCTTTCAGACGCTGGAACAGGTCATCGACCACTATGACAGCGGCGTCGAGCGCGGCGCCACGCTGGATCCGAACCTGGCCAAGCATCCCAAGGAAGGCTTGCGCCTGTCGGCGGACGACAAGGCCGCGTTGGCGGCGTTCCTGCGCACCTTGACCGATCCGGCGTTCGGCCCGGCGCCCGCCACCGGGCAGGCGAAACTCAATCCGCCTTCGCGCCCGAATCCTTGACGATCTTCGCCCACTTCGTCGATTCGCTGTCCAGGTAGGCCGCGAACGCCGCCGGCGTCGAACCGACCGGTTCAGCGCCCAGGTCCGCGTACTGCTTGCGCACGTCGGGCGCCTTCAGCGCGCGCGCCGCATGCTCGGACAGCTTCTCGACGATCAGCGCAGGCGTACCGGCCGGCGCCCACAGCGCGTACCACGTGCTGATGTCGAACCCCGGGTAGCCGGACTCGGCGACCGTCGGCACATCGGGCAGGGCCTGCGCGCGCCGCGCCGTCGTCGTCGCGACCGCGCGCAGCTTGCCGCCGCGGATGTAGGGCATCGCCGACGGCATCGAATCGAACATCAACGCCACCTGGCCGCCCATCACGTCGGTCAGCGCGGGCGTGCTGCCCTTGTACGGAATGTG
This sequence comes from Pseudomonadota bacterium, assembly GCA_029779435.1. Lineage (GTDB taxonomy): Bacteria > Pseudomonadota > Gammaproteobacteria > Burkholderiales > Burkholderiaceae_E > JAKPAM01. Next base: position 65,439 of record JAKPAM010000008.1, read on the forward strand.
CTGCATGTCGATGCCGGCCGCGAGCTTGAAGGTCGCACCGGACAGATGCTGGGCCGACGCGTTGCCGGCCGAGCCGAAGCTCAGCGGCTGCCCCGACTTGGCCAGCGCGACGAGGTCATCGAGCGTCTTGACCGGCAGATCGTTGTTGACGACGAGCACGAGCGGGACATCGGCCAACTGCGTGATCGGCGCGAAATCCTTGATCGCGTCGTAACGCGTCTTCGTGTACAGGCTCGGATTGATGACGTGCAGCGAGGCGTTGCACAGGATCGTGTAGCCGTCCGGCGCCGAGCGCGCGACCTGCTCGGCGCCGATCATGCCGCTGGCGCCGGGCTTGTTCTCGATCAGGATGTTCTGCCCGATCGTCTTCGACATCTCGACGGCCACGATGCGCGCCATCAGATCGGTCGGCCCGCCGGGCGGGTAAGGGACGACCAGCCGTATCGGCTTGGAGGGGTAAGCGGATACCGGCTCGGACACCGCTGCCGGCTGCTGAGCCCGCGCGGGCCAGGCCACGGCCTGCAGGCCTGCCGCGGCAGCCAGCGCGAGGACCATCCTTCTCGATACGTGTCGCACCTTGCGTTCCTTCGTTCGCTCTCGATCGTTTTCCATCACGCTCGCCGATCCTGGCCTCCGATCCTCAGCGCGACCTTGCCGACCACCTGGCGCGATTCGAGCGCGTGCAGCGCATCGGCCAGCTGATCGATCTCATAAGTGTGCGCGACGGTCGGCCTGAGCCCGCCGCGGCGCACGCCCTCCATCATCGACGCCATCGCGGCCTGTAGCGGCTCGGCGAACGCGGCGCGCTCGTCGGCGGGCGTCCAGCCGATGTAGCGGCCGTAGAAGAAGCCGTGCAGCGTCAGGTTCTTGACCAGCAGGTAGTTGAGCGGCGCCTTCGGAATCGTCCCGCTGGCGAAGCCGATCGACAGCAACTGGCCGTTTTGCGCCGCGGCGCGCACGCCGGCGTCGAACAATTCGCCGCCGACCGGGTCGAACACGATGTCGGCGCCGTGGTCGTCGGTCAGCCGCTTGACGGTGGCCGCCAGATCCTGGCCGTCGATCGCGTGCCAAGCGCCCCGATCGCGTGCGGCCTGCCGCTTGGCTTCGGTGCTGGCGCAGGCGATGACGCGCTCCCCCGCCTGCACCGCCAGCTCCAGCGCCGCCAGGCCGACGCCCGCGCCGGCGCCCAGCACCAGCACGATGTCGCCGCGCTGCATCCGCGCCCGCCAGAACAGGCCGGTGTACGCGGTACCGTAGGAGATGGGCAGCGGCAGCGCATCCAGCGTATGCACGCCGTCGGGAATCGGATAGACGGTGTCGTCACGCATCCGGACCTGCTCGGCGAAGCAGCCCCAGTCGGCGACCAGCGCCACGCGCTGCCCGACCCGCAGCCGCGCCTGCTCCGGCCCCACCGCGACGATCCGCCCGACGGCCTCGGTGCCCGGCGCGAACGGAAACGGCGGACGCCGCTGGTACCGGCCGGCGATCATCAAGCCCGTCGCGTGGGAGACGCTGGCGTAGTCGATCGCCACCACGACCTCGCCCGCACCGGGTGGTGGCGGCGGATCGACCTCGGTCACACGAAGATCGTCAGGCCCGCCCCACCGCGAGCACAGCAGCGCCTTCACGGCGCGGGGACGCCACGCTGCACGACGACCCGATCAGCCTGCAGGCGCTCGATCCGCGCCGCATCGATCCCCGCCTCGCGCAGGATCGCCACGGTGTGCTCGCCGATCGCCGGGCTGGGCACCAGCGGACGGCGCGTGCCGCGATCCGGCATGCCGGGCAGCCGCAGTTCGAAGATCCGGTCGTCCGGCGTGATGCGGCCGTCCTCGGCGGGCGTCGGCTGGGCCGGCTGGCGCAGCGTCTGGAACGTCTGTTGCGCGATCGCCTGAGGATGCGCGTACAGGTCGCGATAATCGCGCACGACCGAATGCAGCACGTCGTTCTCGCGCAGGCACGCCACCCAGTGCTCGCGATCGCGGGTCGCCAGCACCTCGGCCACCAGGCCGTTGATCAGCGGCGCGTGGGCCAACCGGGCGGCCGCCGTCGCGAACCGCGGATCGTCGCGCCAATGCGGCTGCTCGAGCGCCGCGCAGACGCCGGCGAAGTGCACGTCGTTCAGCACCGCCATGTTCATGTAGCCGTCGCGCGCCTTGAACGTGCCGTTCGGCGCACTGACGACGCTGACCGCGGCGTCGGGCGCCATGTTGAAATCGCTCAGGTTGTAGCCCTGGAACGCGATGCTGGCGTCGAACAGACTGGCCTGCACCTGGCCGCCCCGGCCGGTCCGCGCCTGGCGATACAGCGCCGCGCCGGCGGCCTGCGCCGCGTACAGGCCGGTGGCGACATCGGCCAGCAACAGCCCGACCTTGCGCGGCTCGCCGGTGGCCAGATCGCGATTGCTGTGCATCAGTCCGCTATCGGCCTGCAGCACCGAATCGGTGGCGGCCAGCTTCGCGTACGGGCCGTCCGGGCCGTAGCCGCTGACCGACACGTAGACCAGCGACGGCTTGCGCGCCAGCAGCGCCTGCGCGCCGATGCCCAGGCGCTCGGCCACCCCCGGCCGGTAGTTCTGCACCACGACGTCGGCCTGCAACGCCAGCTCGAGCAGCAGCGCCTTGCCGGACTCGGTCGACGCGTCCAGCGCCAGCGCGCGCTTGCCCGCGTTGTAGACGGCCGAGAGCGCGCTCAACTGACCATGATGGACACCAATCGAACGTCCCCAATCGCCGGCTGGCGGCTCGACCTTGATGACGTCCGCCCCCTGTTGCCAGAGTATCTGCGCGCAATACGGGCCGGCGATGCCCTGGCTGACGTCCAGGACGCGCAGTCCTTCGAAGGGCAGCGGTTCGCTGCCGTCGGATTGGTCTCGTTGCATCTCGTCTCGCTGTTTCGTCTGCTGTCTTGTTTCGTTCGACGCACCGATGAGGCGCGTCGCAAAGCATTGTATCGATTGCCTGACCGAACGATCGTTACGTCATCAAACCGTGCGAGCGATACGCGACGGGTGGCGGTAGTGACATTTATCATCGCGTTTACCCGCGCCGCGACGCTAGATTCGCGGACGGCAGTGTCGCGCCGACACGCAGGAGCCCAAACTTGATCGTCGATTCCCGTTCGCTGAACCCCGGTACCGTACTTCGCGCCGATGTCTGCATCATCGGCGGCGGACCCGCCGGAGTCGCCATGGCGCTCGATCTGGAGCGCGCGGGCATCCCCTCGATCATCCTCGAAAGCGGTGCGTTCGAGGCCGACCGCAAGTCGCTCAAGCTGTACGAGGGCGACAGCGTGGGCCTGCCCTACGAATTCGCGCAAGGCCACCGCAGCCGCTATCTTGGCGGCAACAGCAACTGCTGGGGCGGCTTTTGCCGGCCGTGGGATGAGTGGGCATTCCAGAAACGCGATTGGGTTCCTAATAGCGGCTGGCCCATCGATCGCGCGATGCTGACTCCTTATTACGCGCGCGCCGAGACGCTGCTGCAGACCGGCTCCAGCGACTACGATCCGCAAAGCTGGGAGACCAAGGCCCAGCGGGCCGATGTCTCGCGCTACCGGATCGACCCGTCCGAGTTCGTCGACGGCGTATCGGTGCTGAGCCCGCCCGTGCGCTTCGGCGAAGAACACCGCGAACACCTCGCGGCCTCGGAGCGGATCACCGTCTGCCTGTGGGCCAACGTCACCAACATCCACGCCGATCCGCTGGGCGTGCACATCCGCGACGTGCAGGTGCAAACGCTCAGCGGCGTGAAGTTCGACGTGCAGGCGCGCATCTTCGTGGTGGCGGCCGGCGGGATCGAGAACGCGCGGCTGCTGCTGGCCTCGCGCGACGTGCACACCAACGGGCTGGGCAACACCTACGACCTGGTCGGCCGCTACTTCGCCGATCATCCGCGGCTGCGCTGGGGCAAGATCAAGCTGGCCGCCACGCAACGCGACAACCGCTTCTACGACCTGACGTTCAACTTCCTGGCCGGCAAGATCGACCAGGGCTCGGCGCGGGTCTCCGGCTACATGGCGCTGCCGCAGGCGGTGCAGCGCGCCGAGGGACTGCTCGATTCGCACGTGTGGCTGCGCTCGCTGTTCTTCGGCGAGCAGTCGGCGATCTTCAGCTCGCTCGCACGGATGAAGCAGCGCATCCTGGCCGGGCAGCGCTACGGTTTCGGATTGGGACAGGACGCTCTGACGCTGATGCGCCATCCGCTGTCGACGGCCGCGTTCACGGCTTCGTACCTGGCGCGACTCAAGAGCCTGGTTCGCGAGACATGCTTCGAGGGCGTCGTCGAGACCGACCCGAACTACAACAGCCGTGTGATGCTGTCTGACGAGCGCGATGCGCTGGGCATGCCGCGCACGCGGATCGACTGGCGCCTGAGCGAGCAGGTCGCGCGCACGTTCGACCGGACGTTCAACCGGCTCGCCGACAGCCTCGAGAAGGCGGGCATCGCGACGGTCGACCGGGGCGACGTCAGCTACGTGCGCGACGGCTGGCCCGACACGCTCGAAGGGACCTGGCATCACATGGGCACGACGCGGATGCACGTGTCGCCGCGCGAGGGCGTGGTCGATACGAACAGCCGCGTCCACGGGATGGCCAACCTGTACGTGGCCGGCAGCTCGGTGTTCCCCAGCTATGCGGCCAATCACCCGACGATGACGCTGATGGCGCTGTCGCTGCGCCTGGCCGACCATCTGGTCGACGAGTTGCGCCGACCGACGACGCTGGGCGGGCCGTCCGGTGAACCCACCACCGTGACGCCCGTGCAACCGCGGACGGTCTCGTCGAACGCCTGAGGCCCGCAGCCTGTCGGGCGGGTTCGGCGGCCGCCTCATTCAGCCGCCCTATTCAACCGCCTTGGTGAGCCGCCCTATCCGGTCGCCCTGTCCAGCCGCTTTCTCCGGCGGGTTTTCAGGGCGCTTTCAGGCTCCCGCTTTTCAGACCTGGTCGGCCGGACCGCGGCCGTGGACCGCGCCGATCGCCCGCAGGCGCTCGGCCTGCCAGCCCTGCACCTGCTCCCAGCCGAAGCGCCAGCCCCAGTTGCCCAGCGCCTGGCCCGGCACGTTCATCCGCGCGTCGGTGCCCAGCCCCAGCACGTCCTGCATCGGATAGATCGCGAGCCTGGCCACCGATTGCGAGGCGGCGTGGATCAGGTCCCAATGGATCTCGCGGCCGTCGGTCTTCAGGTATACCTGCGCGAAGCGACGCTCGGCTTCAGGGGCCGACGCGAACCAGCCCTGCGTCGTGTCGTTGTCGTGCGTGCCGGTGTACACGACGCAATCGGGCTTCAGGTTGTGCGGCAGATACAGGTTGCGCGCGTCGTCGCCGAATGCGAACTGCAGCACGCACATGCCTGGCAGCCCCATCTGGTCGCGCAGCGCGTAGACGTCCGGCGTGATCGCCCCGAGGTCTTCGGCGATGATCGGCAGCCCCCCCAGCGCCTCGCGCAGCGCTTCGAAGAACGGCGCGCCGGGGCCCGGCGCCCACCGTCCGTCGATAGCGGTCGACGCACCGGCGGCGATCTCCCAATAAGCGACCAGGCCCCGGAAATGATCGATGCGCACGATGTCGGCCTGGCGCAGCATCGTCGACATCCGTGCCTTCCACCAGCGGAACCCGTCGGCCGCGTGCCGCGGCCAGTCGTACAGCGGATTGCCCCACAACTGGCCGGTGGCGCTGAAATAATCGGGCGGCACGCCGGCCACGAACGACGGTTGCAGATTCTCGTCGAGCAGGAACAATTCCGGATCGACCCAGACATCGACGCTATCGAGTGCGCAGAAGATCGGCACGTCGCCGATCAGCCGCACGCCGCGCTCGTTCGCATAGTGCTTGATCGCCTGCCATTGCCGGTCGAAGCACCATTGGACGAACCGCCAGAAACGCATCTGCGGCGCGTGGTCGCGTGCGGCATCCAGCAATGCCTGCGGCTCGCGCCGGCGCAGCAGCTCTGGCCAGCTCGACCAGCGCGGCCCCTGCGGCGACTCGGCCAGCGCCATGAACAACGCGTAATCCTCGACCCAGCCGGCGTGCAGCGCGCACCACTCGGCGAACGCCTGTCGCTGTGCGACCGTGGCCTTGCCGTCGTCGAAGAACGCATAGGCGGCCTGCCGCAACAGGCTCATCCGCAAGCGTTCGACGGCGGCGAAATCGATCCGCGGCGATGGCTCGCCCGCGCGTTGCATCGCCGCGTCCAACGCATCCTGCGCCAGCCAGCCTTCGCGCTGCAACGCGACCGGCGACACGAGCAGCGGGTTGCCGGCATGGATCGACGTGCTCATGTACGGCGAATGACCGGGACCGGGCGGCGTCATCGGCAGCACCTGCCACAGCCGCTGCCCGGCGCTGGCCAGCCAGTCGACGAAGTGGCGGGCGTCGTCGCCGAAGTCCCCGCTGCCGAACGGACCGGGCAGCGAGCTGGGATGCAGCAGGATGCCGCTCGACCGATCGAACGGCCCCTCGGCACCGCCGCCGGAGACGGCCACCGGGGCGGGCGAGCGCGCGGACGGATAGACGAAACCCTCGGTGGTCATCATGCAACCTTATGAAGCACGGTCAGGCTGCGCGCCTTGAGCAGCAGCTTGCCGTCGGCGTCGCGCTGCTGCGCGACGGGATCGAACGAGCGCCGCTCGCCGGTATCCATCACCACCTGCCAGGCGCCGTCGGGCAGCGGATAAGGCCAGTCGCGCGCCTCGGCATTGAACAGCGCCAGCAGCGGCGGCGTGCCGTCGAGCAGCATGCCGAACACGAAGCGGTTGGCCTCGGTCCATTGCGGCGCGGTCATCTCGTCACCCAGGCGATTGAACCAGACGACGTCCCGGCGATCGTTCAGGTCCGCCAGGCCGGTCAGCCAGCCGGTACACCGCAACTGCGCGAAGCGCTTGCGCATCGCGATCGCCTGCGCGCAGAACGCGATCAATTCCTCGTCGGCCTGCGCCCAATCGAACCAGGTGACCTCGCTGTCCTGGTTGTACGCGTTGTTGTTGCCGCGCTGCGTGCGGCCCATCTCGTCGCCGCCGAGCAGCATCGGCACGCCCTGGGACAGCATCAGCGTACCGATCAGCGCGCGCTGCAGGCGGCTGCGCAGCGCGCGGATCGCCAGCAGCGTCGTCGGCCCTTCCTCCCCGCAGTTCCAGCTCAGGTTGTTGTCGGTGCCGTCGCGGTTCTCCTCGCCGTTGTCCAGGTTGTGCTTGGCGTCGTAGCTGACCAGGTCCTGCAGCGTGAAGCCGTCGTGCGAGGCGACGTAGTTGATCGAGGCCTGCGGCCGCCGCGTGCCGTGCCGGAACAGCTCGCTGGTGCCCGACAGGCGCGATGCGATCTTGCCGCGATCGGCGGTCTTCTGCACCCAGAACGCCCGCACCGTGTCGCGGTACTTGTCGTTCCATTCGGACCAGCCGCTCGGAAACTGCCCGACCTGGTAGCCGCCGGGGCCGATGTCCCACGGCTCGGCGATCAGCTTGACGCCGGCCAGCACCGGATCCTGCGCGAGGCATTGCAGCAGCGGGGCGCGCCGGTCGAAACCCTCGTCTCCTCGCGCCAGCGACGTGGCCAGGTCGAAACGAAAGCCGTCGACGTGCATCTCGTCGACCCAGAACCGCAGGCTGTCCATCACCATCTGCAGCACGCGCGGATGCGCGAGGTTCAACGTGTTGCCGGTACCGGTGTGGTTCTCGTACAGGCGCGCATCGTCGTGGCGCAGCCGGTAGTACGACGCGTTGTCCAGGCCGCGCCAGCTCAGCGTCGGGCCGCGCTGGTCGCCTTCGCACGTATGGTTGTAGACGACGTCGAGAATCACTTCGATGCCGGCTTGGTGCAGCGCCTTGACCATCCGGCGGAACCCGTCACGCGCCTGGCGCGGGTCGCCGTCGCGCGCATAGCGGTGCGTCGGCATGAAGAAGCCGGCGGTGTTGTAACCCCAGTAATTGACCGCGCCGCGCCGCACCAGCGGCATCTCGTCCAGCGCCAGGTGCACCGGCAGCAGGCTGACGGCCGTGATGCCGAGCCGCTTCAGGTGCGCGATCGTCGCTGGCGACACCAGGCCCTCGTATGTACCGCGCAAGGCCTCGGGCACGTCCGGGTGCAGCCGCGTGAAACCCTTGACGTGGACTTCGTACAGCACGGTGTCGGCCAGCGGCGTGCGCGGCGGACGATCATCGCCCCAATCGAAAGCCTCGATGGCCGGATCGACGACGACCGCCTTGATCATGTCGCGCGCGTTGTCCTCCGACGCATGCGCGTCGCCCAGGTGCGCGTCGGTCCACCGGAAATCACCGGCGAATGCGCGGGCATAAGGATCGAGCAGCAGCTTGGCGGGATTGAAACGATGGCCGCGCCCCGGATCGTCGGGGCCGTGCGCGCGCAGGCCGTAGACCAGGCCGTCGCCGGCGCCCGGCACGCAGCCGTGCCAGACGCCGTCGGTCGACGCGGGCAGCGGCACCCGCGCCAGTTCGCGCAGGCCGGCACCGTCGTACAGGCACAGCTCGATCCCGGTCCCGTGTTCGGAAAAGACCGCGATGTTGACGCCGGCGCCGGTCACGGTCGCGCCCAGCGGATACGGGTCGCCGGCCAGAAGGCCGCGTTCGGCGCAGGTCCGCGCGACGGCTTCGCGCATCGGGTCGTCCATCGGGCCGCGGTTCGTGTTCGGGATGTTCAAGATTCGATCCATTCCAGTACCAGGGCGCCCAGCGGCGGCAGGCTCAGCGCCAGCGACTGCGGATGCCCGTGCGAAGGCTGCGGCTCGGTGGCGAGCCAACCCTCGTTGCCGACGTTGCTGCCGCCATAGTGCATCGAGTCGGAGTTGAGCCGTTCGAGCCAGCGCCCGGCGAGAGGCGCGCCGACGCGGTAGCCATGGCGCGGCACCGGCGTGAAGTTGCACACGACGATGACGGTCTGCGTCGCCGAGCGGCGCACGTACGACAGCACGCTGTTGTCGGCGTCGTCATGCGCGATCCACGCGAAGCCCTCGGGCCGCGCGTCCAGCGCGTGCAGCGCGGGAAGGCCGCGATACAGATGGTTCAGGTCGCGCACGAGCCCCTGCACGCCGCGCCGTGCGTCGTCGGCCAGCAGGTGCCAGTCCAGGCTGCGGTCGTGGTTCCACTCGGCCTCCTGCGCGAACTCCGAGCCCATGAACAGCAGCTTCTTGCCCGGATGCGTGAACATGAACGTGTAGTACAGCCGCAGGTTCGCGAAGCGCTGCCACGCATCGCCCGGCATGCGCCCGATCAGTGATCGCTTGCCGTGCACGACCTCGTCGTGCGACAGCGGCAGCACGAAATTCTCGTCGAACGCGTAGACGAGCCCGAAGGTCAGCTCGCTATGGTGATGGCGGCGGTGCGCCGGATCGCGGCTCATGTACCGCAGCGTGTCGTTCATCCAGCCCATGTTCCACTTGTAGTGGAAGCCCAGCCCGCCGGCGGACGTCGGCCGCGACACGCCCGGCCAGGCGGTCGATTCCTCGGCGATCGTGGCCACCTGCGGATGCGTGGCGCCCAGCGATTCGTTCAGATGCTTGAGGAACGCGATCGCCTCGAGGTTCTCGCGGCCGCCCAGGTGGTTGGGCACCCATTCGCCGGGCTTGCGGCTGTAGTCGCGGTACAGCATCGATGCCACCGCGTCGACGCGCAAGCCGTCGACGCCGAACTGCTCGACCCAGTAGCGCGCGTTGCCGGCCAGGAAGTTGCGGACCTCGTTGCGACCGTAGTTGTAGATCAGCGTGCCCCAGTCGCGGTGCAAGCCCTCGCGCGGATCGGCGTGGTCGTACAGGTGCGTGCCGTCGAACTGCGCGAGCGCGAACGCGTCGTTCGGAAAGTGGCCGGGGACCCAGTCGAGCAATACGCCGAGCCCGGCGGCGTGGCAGCGGTCGACGAAGCGCCGGAATGATTCCGGCGGCCCGAAGCGGGCCGTCGGCGCATACAGGCCGGTGGGCTGGTATCCCCATGATCCGTCGAACGGGTGCTCGCTGATCGGCAGCAGCTCGATGTGCGTGAACCCCATGTCGACGACATAAGGAATCAATTGATCGCCGAGTTCGTCCCAGTTCAGGAAGCGGTCGCCTTCCTCGACGACGCGCCGCCACGATCCGGCGTGCACTTCGTAGATGCTGATCGGCGCGTCGATCGCGTTGCGCGCGCCTATCGAAGCCAAATCGGAGGCCAAATCGGAGGCAAGCTCGGCATCGGCATCGCCGGCGATCGGCGCCGGACGCAGCGGCCCGGCCACGATCGACGCGGTCGCCGGACGCAGCTCGGCGCGCCGCGCATAGGGATCGGCGTGCTGCGGCAGTCGGTGGCCGGCACGGTCGCGCAGCGCGAACTTGTACAGGCTGCCCGCGCCGACCCCCGCGACGAACGTCTCCCAGATACCGGACGATCCGCGCAGACGCATCGCGTGGCGGTTCTCGTCCCAGTCGTTGAACGGGCCGACGACCGAGACCTCGCTGGCGTTCGGCGCCCAGACCGCGAACGCCGTCCCCGCCACCCCGCCGATCTCGGCCGGATGCGCGCCCAGCCGCTCGTACGGACGAAGGTCCGAGCCCTCGGACAGCAGCCACAGGTCGGTGTCACCGAGCAGCGGCCCGGCGGGATCCCGTACGGACGGCGGTTCCCCGCCGGCGGGGACGTCGATGCCCGCGGGGACTTCGGGGCCCGCGGAGACACCCATGGCGACTTCCGCCGAGGCGCCGGCAGGGGCCGCAGCAGGCACCGGCGCGGCCGTCGGCGCCTTACGGGTTGATCGGCCGGACGTTCCAGATTTCTTCCGCATACTCGCGAATGGTTCGATCGCTTGAAAACACACCCATGCCGGCGACGTTCAGCAGCGCCCGGCGATGCCAGTCGCGCGGATCGCGGTACAACGCGTCGACACGGCCCTGGCACTTCACGTAGTCGGCGAAATCCGCCAGCAGCATGTACGTATCGCCATGACGAAGCAGTGAGTCGACGATCGGGATGAATCGATGACGGTCGTCCGGCGAGAATTCTCCGTCGGCGATCGCGTCGATCACCCGCCGCAGCACCGGATCGTCGTCGTACCACGTCATCGGGTGGTGGCCGTCGGCGCGCAGCTTCGCGACCTCGGGCGTCTTCAGGCCGAAGATGAAGATGTTGTCGGCGCCGACCTGCTCGCCGATCTCGATGTTGGCGCCGTCGAGCGTGCCGATCGTCAGCGCGCCGTTCAGCGCGAACTTCATGTTGCCGGTGCCCGAGGCCTCGGTGCCGGCCGTCGAGATCTGCTCGGACAGGTTCGCCGCCGGGATGATCAGTTCGGCCAGCGATACGCTGTAGTTCGGCACGAACACCACCTTCATCAGGTGGTTGACGCGCGGGTCGTGGTTGATCCGCGCGGCCACGTCGTTGATCAGCTTGATGATCAGCTTGGCCATCCGGTACGCCGACGCGGCCTTGCCCGCGAACAGGAACGTGCGCGGCACCCAGTCGGCGTCGGGCGCGTCCAGGATCGCCTGGTAGCGGCTGATCACGTGCAGCACGTTCAGCAACTGGCGCTTGTACTCGTGCATCCGCTTGATCTGCACGTCGAACATCGACGCCGGATCGATCGGCAGACCCTGCGTGCGGCGGATGTGCTCGGCCAGCCGGATCTTGTTCTCGTGCTTGACCTGCGCGAACGCGTCGAGGAACGCGTCGTCGTTCGCATGGTCGCGCAGCCGCGCGAGCTGGTCCAGATCCTTGCGCCAGCCGGGTCCGATCCGCGAATCGATCAACCCCGCCAGGCCGCGATTCGCGTAGGCGAGCCAGCGGCGCGGCGTGATGCCGTTGGTCTTGTTGCAGAAGCGGTCCGGAAAGATCCGGACGAAATCGGCGAACAGTGTCTGCTGGATCAGGTCGCTGTGCAGCTTGGAGACGCCGTTGACCTTATGGCTGGCGACCACCGACAGCCATGCCATCCGCACGCGCCGCTCGCCGTTCTCGTCGATCAGCGACACCCGTTCGAGCAGGCCTTCGTCATCGGGAAAGCGCTCGCGCACCGTGTCGAGGAAGCGGCGGTTGATCTCGAAGATGATCTCGAGGTTGCGCGGCAGCAGGCTGCGCATCATCTCGACCGGCCAGGTCTCCAGCGCCTCCGGCATGATCGTGTGGTTCGTGTACGAGAAGATCCGCGTGCACAGGTCCCATGCCTGGTCCCAGTCCAGGCGGTGCACGTCGACCAGCAGCCGCATCAGCTCGGGGATCGCGATCGCCGGATGCGTGTCGTTCAGGTGGATCGCGACCTTGTCGGCCAGCGAATCGAAGCGCGCGTGATCGTGCATGTGCCGGTGCAGGATGTCCTGGATCGACGCGCTGACGAAGAAATACTCCTGGCGCAACCGCAGCTCGCGGCCCTGGTAGCTGGAATCGTCCGGATACAGCACCCGGGTGACGTTTTCGGACAGGTTCTTGCTCTGAACCGCCCGCATGTAGTCGCCCTGGTTGAACAGCGACAGGTCCAGCGCCTGCGAAGCCTTGGCGTGCCACAGCCGCAGCGTATTGACCGCGCGCGTGCCGTAGCCGGGCACGACGGTGTCGTACGCCATCGCCAGCACTTCCTCGGTGTCGACCCAGTGCGCGCCGTCCGGATCGTGCCGCACCCAGCCGCCGAAGCGGATCGGGAACGTGCGCTCGGGCCGCGGGAACTCCCAGGGGTTGCCGCTGCGCAGCCAGTCGTCCGGCTGCTCGACCTGGTAGCCGTCATGGATCCGCTGCGCGAACATGCCGTAGTCGTAGCGGATGCCGTAGCCGTAGCTGGGCAGCGCCTCGGTCGCCAGCGAGTCCATGAAGCACGCGGCCAGCCGGCCCAGGCCGCCGTTGCCCAGCGCCGCGTCGGGCTCCTCGGCGCGCAGCTCGTCCAGGTCCAGGCCCATCTCGCGCAACTCGCTGCCCAGCACGTCGTACAGGTCCAGCGCGTGCAGGCTGTTGGACAGTGCGCGACCGACGAGGAACTCCATCGACAGGTAGTACACGCGCTTGACGTCGCCGGTGTACTGAGCGCGGGTCGTATCCATCCAGCGCTCGACGAGACGGTCGCGCACGACCCGCGCGACCGACTGGTACCAGTCCTGGCCCATCGCGGTGGCCGGGTCCTTGCCGATGTCGAACAGCAGGCTCGACGCCAGCGATCGCCTGAGCGAGGCCGGATCGTTCTTCAGTTCGTCGAACGCGAAACGCTCGAGCTGGAGAGAGGGTCGTTGCGTCATGGGAGGATCTGTATGTTCTGAGGGGGCGCCACGGTCCTATTGTCCACCGAATGCAGCGAGCATCGGTGGCTCCGAGACCGTTGCGCGACAACCGCCGGTCCGCTGCCCGATGAAAGGACGCCGCCGCCCCATTCCGGGGCCCTTCCCGCACGGTTTTTGACCGGGCGCTAGGAAGGAAACCGTTTTGGCGCGACTATTGCTGAAAGACGACCGACAAGCGGACCGCCCTGGACAGCACCGGTCGCCGTGGTTGATCAATGCCCCCGCCCGCGACGGATCGTCCCGATCCGCCGGGCCGACCTCAGGAAATGGTAACGATGAGACGCAGTCAGACGGAGCGCTCGCAACTGTCCAAGCGAGCCTACGCATTCGTGTTGGCCGGCGGCCGTGGCAGCCGGCTCAAGCAGATGACGGACGTGCGCTGCAAGCCGGCCGTGTATTTCGGCGGCAAGTTCCGCATCATCGACTTCGCGCTGTCCAACTGCCTGAACTCCGACATCCGGCGCATGGGCGTGCTCACGCAATACAAGTCGCACAGCCTGCTGCGACACTTGCAACGCGGCTGGACGTTCCTGAAGCCCGAGTTCAACGAGTTCATGGATCTGCTGCCCGCGCAGCAGCGCATCGACGAGAACGCCTGGTATCGCGGCACGGCCGACGCGGTGTATCAGAACATCGAGATCGTCCGCGGCTATGGCGGCGCCGACTACATCGTCGTGCTGGCCGGCGACCACGTCTACAAGATGGACTACCGGATCGCACTCGAATACCACGTCGCCAGCGGCAAACCCTGCACGGTCGGCTGCATCGAGGTACCCCGCAGCGAAGCGACCGAGTTCGGCGTGATGGCCGTCGACACCCGCAACCACATCACCGCATTCCTCGAAAAACCGGCCGAGCCGCCCAGCATGCCCGGCAAGCCGCACTCGTCGCTGGCCAGCATGGGCATCTACATCTTCGATGCCGAATACCTGTACGACATCTTGACCGCCGACGCGCGCGACGAAAGCTCGGCGCACGACTTCGGCCGCAACATCGTGCCGACGGCCGTCGCTCGCGGCGATGCGATCGCTCATCCGTTCGAGCTGTCCAGCGTCGGCGGCATGCCCGGCGGCGAGGCCTATTGGCGCGACGTCGGCACGCTCGATGCGTACTGGGAAGCCAACATCGACCTGACCGCGACCACCCCGGCGCTGAACCTGTACGACACCGACTGGCCGATCTGGACCCACCAGGAGCAACTGCCTCCGGCCAAGTTCGTCCACAACTGGCAGAACCGGCGCGGCATGGCGATCGAATCGCTGGTCTCGGGCGGCTGCATCATCAGCGGGCAACTGCATCGCAGCCTGCTGTTCTCCAAGTGCCGCGTGCATTCGTACACGAGCGTCGCCGACTCGGTGCTGCTGCCCGAGGTCGAGGTCGGACGCGGCGCGCGGCTGAACCGCTGCATCGTCGACCACGGCTGCAAGATTCCCGAGGGCATGGTCATCGGCGAGAATCACGACCTGGACGCGCACCGCTTCAGTCGCACCGAGCGGGGCATCACGCTGGTCACGCGCCAGATGCTCGCGCGGATCGACGGGCAGGGGGACGGACAGGGCAGCGGCCAGCGATGACGGAGCCTGCCGATCCCGCGCGGCCGACGCGCATCCTGCACGTCGCCGCCGAAGCCCACCCCCTGATCAAGACCGGCGGACTGGCCGACGTTGCCAGCGCGCTGCCTGCCGCGCAGAACCGCCTGGGGGCCGATGCACGGCTGCTGCTTCCCGGCTATCCGGCCGTGTTGCGCGAGCTGGCTCGCCTCGGACCGGTCGAGCCGATCGGCCAGCCGTTCGGGCCGGTGTTCGGCGCGGCGCGCGTCTCGCTGCTGGCCGGCCGCATACCGGGCCGCAGCCCGGCAGGCGACCTGCCGGTGATCGCGATCGATGCCCCATGGTGCTATGCGCGCGACGGCAATCCGTACGTCGACGGCCAGGGCCTGGGCTGGGCCGACAATGCCGATCGCTTCGCGCTGCTGTCCTGGGTCGGCGCGCGGATCGCCAGCGGCGAACTCGTGCCCGGCTGGACGCCCGACGTGCTGCACGCGCACGACTGGCACGCGGCGCTCGCCCCGTTCTACCTGAGCCGGCACCCGACGCTGCGTCGGCGGATGGTGTTCACGATCCACAACCTGGCGTTCCAGGGCCTGTTTCCGATGGCCCGGGCCGACGCGCTGGGCATACCCGCCGACTGGCTGCATGCCGAGGGCATCGAGTTCCACGGCGAGCTGTCGTTCATGAAGGCGGGGCTGCTGTGCGCCGACCGCACCACGACCGTCAGCCCGACCTATGCGCGCGAGATCGCCACGCCCGCGTTCGGCCAAGGGCTCGACGGCCTGATTCGCGCCCGCGCGAGCTGCCTGTACGGCATCCTGAACGGCGTCGATACCGACCAATGGGATCCGTCGTGCGACCCGGCGCTGGCGGCCCCTCGGCCCTCTCGAGCGCCACCCCAAGCGCCGGCCCGGACGCCCCCCGAAACGGCCTCCGGAACGCGTCCCCGGGAAATCGCCTACGCCCACTATTCAGCGGCCGATCCCGCTGGCAAGGCGCGGTGCCGGCAAGCGCTGCTGGCGGAGTTCGGCCTGGATGCGCGGCGCACGCCGGGGCGCCCACGAGGCGGGATCGCCGCCCCGGGGTCCACTGACGCCCCGCTGCTGGCCGTCGTCAGCCGGCTCAGCGAGCAGAAGGGACTCGACCTGCTGCTGAGCGCAGCGCCCGGCCTGCTGGCGCGCGGGGTGCGGCTGGTCGTGCTCGGATCGGGCGATGCCGCACTCGAACACGGGTTCCGCGCGCTGGCGCAGGCTGCCCCCGATCAGGTCGCGCTGGCCACCGGGTTCGACGAGCCGCTGGCGCACCGGATCTTCGCCGGGGCCGACGCGATCATCGTGCCGTCGCGTTTCGAACCCTGCGGGCTGACGCAGATGTACGGCCTGCGCTACGGCACGGTACCGATCGTGCGCAAGGTCGGCGGGCTGGCCGACACCGTGTTCGATGAACGCGATGCCGCCGAGATGGGCCGCCCGGCCAATGGCTTCACGTTCGACGATGCCAGCCCCGACGCGCTGGCTGAAGCCGTGCATCGCGCGATCGACGCGTTCGCGTCGCCGGACCGCTGGGCCGCGCTGCAGCAGGCGGGCATGCGCGCGGACGTCTCGTGGGAGGCGCCGGCGCGCGCTTACCTTTCGCTGTACGAAGGAATCAGCGGGCCGCCACCATCATGTGCGCGAACCGGCTGACCTCGTCGGCCACGATCCGGCACGCGCGCAGCGCCGCCGGGTCGGCCGCGCCGCTGCGCACGCCGAACGGATCCGTGGACGACTGCACGGTCGCGCCATAAGGGGTCGGCCAGCCGCGCAATGCATGGATGACTCCGCGCAGCGCGGACAACGTCGTGCCCATCGCTTGCGCGCCCTCGGCGCAGACGATGCAGCCGACCGCGCGCCCTTCGAAATAAGGGGCGCCGTCATCGCGCATGTCTTCGACGAAATCGATCGTGTTCTTGACCAGGCCGGAGATCCCACCGTGATACGCCGGCGTCGCGATGATCACGCCATCGGCGCGCCGCAGCGCCTCGACCAGCGCCTGAGCCTGGGGGCTGCGCTCGGTGCGGCTCGGATCATAGGGCTCGATCGGCATCTGGCCCGCGCCGAAGGCGAGTACCTCGCAGCCGCGCGTCATCGCGTGATCGAGGGCGACGGCCAGCGCGCGCTCGGACGTGGAGCCCACGCGGGTCGTGCCGCCGATGCCGACGATGAAAGGGCGACGCGAAGGCGGAGGCGAGGACGGCTTGGACACGGCTTTGATGACCTGCATGAAGGGGAACCCGGGACCGATGCCGGTCCTCGTCGATACCGAGGGAAGCTCTGCACGATACCCCCGTTCGCCGCATCCCACTTTCGGGCGGTCTGCCGCGTTGGCTTCTATTGTCGATAGCACACCACTATCGACAGCAAAAGCCGCCTTGTCTCCCATCCCGATAGCGGACGCGTCGAATCAGGCGAATTATGCAGAGCTTGCCGAGTTCCACGGCACCCGGATGGACAACGGAGCGTGGTCGAGTGTAAAACACCTGGACCACGACGACAAACGATCGCCGTTGCGTCCTAAGAACGTGTTTGCGTTCTGAAGCTTTTCGGACCCACGTAACGATCACAAGCCACGATCAGGAGACGACGATGAACCCGCGGATGCGATTCGGCATTTTTCTCGCCCCATTCCACAAACCCGGCATCAATCCCACGCTCGCGCTCGAACAGGACCTGGAATTGATCCAATGGCTGGATCGCTGCGGCTATGACGAGGCATGGGTCGGCGAACACCATTCGGCCGGCACCGAACTGAGCGCGTCGCCCGAGATCTTCATGGCCGTTTCCGCCGAGCGGACCCGGCATATCCGCCTGGGCAGCGGCGTCGTCAGCGTCAGCTACCACAACCCGCTGTGGATCGCCGAGCGCTTCGTGCAGCTCGATCACCTGACTCGAGGCCGGGTCATGCTCGGCATGGGACCCGGATCCTTACCCAGCGACGGAATCATGGTGGGCCTGTCGCAAGAGCAGACACGTCCGCTACTCGAACAGGGTACCGACGTCATCGTACGGCTGCTGACCACCGAGGAGCCCGTCACGTTCAAGAACGATCGCTGGGACCTGCGCGACGCGCGGCTGCATCTTCGCCCGTACTCGAATCCGCTGTTCGATGTCGCCGTCGCCGCGGTGGCCTCGCCGACCGGGCCGAAGCTGGCCGGACGCTACGGCCTCGGCCTGCTGTCGATCGGCGCGACCACGGCGGCCGGCTTCGACGCGCTGGCGCTGCACTGGGAAGTCATGGAGCAACAGGCCGCGCACTACAAGACACGCGTCGACCGCAGCAAGTGGCGGCTCGTCGGCTTGGTGCATTGCGCCGAATCGATGGATCAGGCGTATCGCGATGTCGAGTACGGCATCGAGCACTGGTTCGATTATTTCCAGGCGGTAGCCGCCTTCCCGCAGATGGCCGTGCCCGGCAGCAACATCAAGGAGATGATCGCCTTCGTCAACGAGTCCGGCATGGGCGCGATCGGAACGCCCGACATGGTCGTCAAGCAGGTCCAGCGGCTATGGGACCAGTCCAACGGCGGCTTCGGCGCTTACCTGATGCTGGCGCACAACTGGGCCAACTTCGACGCGACGCGCAAGAGCTACGACCTGGTGGCCCGCCATGTATTTCCGCACTTCCAGGGACACCATGCGCCAATGATGGCGGCGTCGCAGCGCGCCCGCGACGCCCGCGAAGCACTGGCGGCCGTGCACCAGAAAGCCGTCGACGCGGCCACGCAGCGCTACCAATCCGAGGCCGAATCGCGCAAGAAGTAAACACGACAAGCAAGCAGCGCACTAAGCGTGACCTCGAAACTCCGGCCACCTCTCGATGACCGGAGTTTCTTTGAACGAACCGGGGTCTGTTTATGTGAAGTCGTACGATCGCGACGCCGCGCGGGCGTTTGCGCTTATCGACTTTGCTGTCCTTGCCCGTTGCTGCGTGCAATGCCTTGCGCGCGCAGCGCGTCGGGATCGAACGCCAGGTGTACGCATAGCGCGGCATAAGCGTCGTTGGCCGCATACAGCTTCTGCCGATCGTCCAGTTGCGGACGCGACCAGTCCGACGTCGAGATCTTCTTGGACTTAACGAAGCGGCGGCCCATCGTCAGCGCCAC
Source organism: Pseudomonadota bacterium (assembly GCA_029779435.1). GTDB lineage: Bacteria > Pseudomonadota > Gammaproteobacteria > Burkholderiales > Burkholderiaceae_E > JAKPAM01. Next base: position 84,359 of record JAKPAM010000008.1, read on the forward strand.
CGCGGCCCTGACGCCCAGCGACCGCCGGAAGCCCAGCCCGCGAAAGCGCTGGTCCAGATCGACCAGGTCGGCGACATCCGCCTGCCAGCGCCGCGAGATCAACTGCCGGTCGCTGGCCAGCCCGAACCCCACCTTCAATAGCCCCGGCCTGGCGAGCAGCGCCACCACGGTCTCGACGCCGGCCGGCACGTGCGTCGGAAACAGGTACGCACGCTCTTCGGTCGCCAACTGCACCAGATGCGGCCCTTCGGACACCTGCTCGCGCGAGAACGTCGGCCGCGACTCGGTATCGAAGCCGACGACGGGCCGGTCGATCAGGTCGCGCCGGGCTTCGTCCGCGCGCTGCGAATCGTCGACGACGACGATCCGCGCTAGCGGCAGGCCATCGAACAGGGGCAACCCCAGCAGATCATCGTCACGCGGAGCGGGCAGGGATTCGGATGGTTTCTTGCGCATGTCGCGCAGCATAGCGCGCCGGCTGGCCGGCCGATTGCTGTTAGCCGTGGATCCGTGTCGACCAGTTGCATAGGCTTTCCAACAAGCGGCGTGGAGGGGTGGGTCAAGGCCAGCATAGGAGCGGTGGGTACGCATTCCGGCGGCTCCACCTGCCCCATCAGCTCTCTGCGTATGTCTCGCGGTGATACGCTTTCAGGCATCTTTCTTTCGGCGTCCCATTCGAGATTCATGAATGCACAAGAACTGCTGGAACAGCTGAACCTGCTCGACGAAAACGAACGCATCGAAGCCAAGCGTGCGCAGGATATGGGCAAGTCCACACTGGAGACCATTTGCGCCTTCGCCAACGAGCCAGGTCTGGGTGGGGGATGGCTGCTGCTCGGCGTCACTCGTGAGGAATTGGCGCTGTTCCCCAGCTATGAAGCGGAGGGCATCGCCAACCCTGACAAGCTGAGTGCAAATATCGCCAGTCAGTGCGCATCCGTGTTCAACACGCCGCTGCGGCCGGACATCAGCACCGAGGTGCTGGATGGCAAAGCCGTAATTGTAGTTTTCGTTTCTGAGGCCTCGCCCCAGGACAAGCCGGTTTACTTCAAGGCCACCGGACTGCCCAAGGGCGCATTTCGGCGCATCGGCAGCACTGACCAACGATGCACCGACGACGACATCGAAGCCCTGTATCAATCCCGCCAACGGGAGAGTTTTGACGTGGGCATCGTGCAAGATGCGGGGCTAGAGGATTTGGACGAGTCCGCCATTGCCGACTACCGACAGGCACGTGCGGAAGCCAACCCCGATGCCGAGGAGCTGCGCTGGGCGGATACCGAGTTGCTGCAAGCGCTGAGCGCCATCAAGCGCGATGCCGCCGGGCAATGGAAACCTACGGTAGCCGGGCTGTTGCTGTTCGGCAAACCTGTCGCATTACGCCGCTTTTTTCCGATGACGTGAGTGGACTACATTCGCGTTCCGGGCCGTGAATGGGTGCCCGACTCGGAGCGGCGTTTCGACACTGTCGAACTACGCGCGCCGATGTTTCGCCTGCTGCGGCGCACCCAGGCGGCTATCTTGGACGATTTGCCCAAAGCCTTTGGCTTGGAAGAGCACGCACTGCAACGTAGCGATACACCTATCATTCCCCAGCGCGCGCTGCGCGAGGCGCTGGTCAATGCGTTGATGCACCGCAGCTACCGCATGCAAGCCCCGATGCAGGTGATTCGGTACGCCAACCGGCTGGAGATCCGCAATCCGGGTTTCTCGCTCAAATCGCCCGAACACCTGGGCGAGCCTGGTTCCGTCCCACGTAACCCAGCCATCGCCTCCGTGCTACACGAAACCCGCTTTGCCGAAACCAAGGGCAGCGGTATCCGCGCCATCTGCGAGAGCATGGACAAAGCCGGGCTGACGCCGCCGCTGTTCGACTCCGACCGGAACCGCGACGAATTCGTCACCCGTTTTTTCTTCCACCACTTCTTGGGTGAGGACGACATCCGTTGGCTGGCACAGTTCAAGGACTTGCACCTGAGCGACGAGGAGGCTCGTGCCTTGGTGGTGGTTCGCGAAGCCGGATTGATCGACAACGCCACCTATCGCAGCCTGAACAAGGTAGACACGCTGGCGGCCAGTACCGCCTTGCGCCGCCTGCGCGATATCGGACTGCTGGCCCAGCAGGGGCGGGGTTCGGCGACTCGCTATCGGCCGACGGACAAGCTGATCAAGGGCGTCAATGAAATCCTGTCGGGTACGTCAGGAAGCGCGTCCAGCATGCTGGACAGCTTATCCAGTGTGTCAACGAGCTTATCCAGCAAGCCTGAATCCTTATCCAGTATGTCGGGCCAGAAAAGAAACACTCTGTTGAACGAGCTTCCTGGTCAACTGGCGGCCCGAGTTGGCGCCATCGGTCAACGCCATCCGCCTGACGAGGTTCGGGCGCTAGTGGTTGCGCTGTGTCAGGCGCGTGCCTGGACAGCGGAGGAACTGGCCTCGCTGCTGAATCGCAAACCAGAAACCATCCGGCAGGACTATCTGCGCCCTTTGCTGGCGCGAAACCACATCACCATGACGATCCCGGACAAGCCCAAATCGCCGCAGCAGGCATACCGGGCGGTGGAGGCAAGGCAACGGCAGTGATCGGCCAGGTGAATACCTCACGATCAGTCGCCCCCCAGCAGATCGAGCAGCCGCGCGTTGATCGCCTCGGCCCCCTCGTACTGGGCCCAATGCCCGATGCCGGGCGCGATCGCGACATGGCCGGGCGCGACGTGTTCGACGACCCAGGCGGGATCGGCCGTCACGTCGTGCTCGCCCCAGATCACCCACGTCCGCCCGTCTTGCGCGATCCGCCTCGCCAGCAGATCGGCCAAGCCGCCGGCCCGCGCGATTCCCTTGCTGCGAAACCGCGTGGCGATGCATGACTCGGTATGCACGGCGATCGCGAGCGCATCGATCGCGTCGTCGGCGTGCAGCATGTGGACGGCCAGGTTGTGGCGCATCGCCTCGCGCAACGCCTCGGCGTCGCGCCGATGCGCGGCGAAGCGCCAGTTGACCAGTTGGCCGCGCGGACGGCGCGGGCCGCCGTGACCGGCCGGCCCGAGCAGCACGAGGCGACCGGCCGTACCGCCCAGGCGTTCGGCCACGTGCGCGGCCACCAGGCCGCCGAACGAGAACCCGACGAGATCCACTGGCCGCGTCTGATCAGCGCACAAGACCTGCAGCGAGCCCGCGACGATGTCGACCAGCGGCCGGATCGACGCGTTGTGCTTATCGTGTCCGGGCGGCACGTCGGACAAGCCATAACCCGGCATGTCGGCCACCCATACGCTGTGCCGTTCGGCCAGCGGCTCGATGTTGCGCACCCAATGCAGCCAACTGCCATGGCCGCCGTGCAGAAGCGCGACCGGCGGTCCTTCGCCGAAGCAGTGCCAGACGATCGTCGCATCGCCGTGACGCACGGCACGCGGCGTCGCGCGTGCCCGCAGCCGCGCGATCAGCGCGCGGGCAGCGGCCTCATCGGGCATCGCACCTCCGAAAGCACCCGATTCGTTCACCGATCCTTAGTCCATCTGCGTGACGAACTTGGTCGTCAGGTAGCCATCGAAGGTCTCGGCGCCCCCTTCGGAGCCGATGCCGCTGTCCTTGACGCCGCCGAACGGCACCTCGGGCATCGCCTGGCCGAAGTGGTTGATGTTGACGTTGCCTGCTTCCAGGCCGTTCTGCATTGCCAGCGCATGTTTCGTCGACGTCGTGAACACGTACGACGACAACCCGTAAGGCAGCGAGTTGGCCCGCCGCAGCACCTCGTCGACGGTCTTGAACGGCACGCAGGGCGCGACCGGACCGAAGGGCTCGGTCGTCATCACCAGGCTGTCGTCGGGTACCTGCGTCAGGATCGTCGGCGCGAAGAAGTTGCCGACCGACCCGATCCGTTCGCCGCCGGTCTCGACGCGGCCCCCGCGGCGCGCCGCATCCTCGACGAACGACACGATCGCCGGCACGCGGCGCTCGTGCGCGAGCGGCCCCATGCTCGACTCCGGATCCAGTCCGTCACCGACCTTGATCGTCCTGGCCGCCGCGATGAACGCGGCCATGAACTTGTCGAACGCCTTCTCCTGCACGTAGAAGCGCGTCGGCGACACGCAGACCTGCCCCGCATTGCGGAACTTGAAGCCCGACAGCAGTTGAGCGGCCCGCTCGATCTCGGCATCGTCGAACACGACGACCGGTGAATGCCCACCCAGTTCCATCGTCATCCGCTTCATGTGCTGGCCCGCCAGCGCGGCAAGCTGCTTGCCGACCGGCACCGATCCGGTGAACGACACCTTGCGCACGATCGGCGATGCGATCAGCGTCTGCGACACCTCGTGCGGCACGCCCCAGACGACATTGAGCACGCCCTTCGGCAGGCCGGCCTCGTCGAACATCCGCGCGAGTTCGCTCAGCGCGCTCGGCGCATCCTCGGGGCCCTTGATGACGATCGTGCAGCCGGCGCCGATCGCGGCCGCGATCTTGCGGATCGCCTGGTTGAGCGGGAAATTCCAGGGCGTGAAGGCCACGCAGACGCCGACCGGCTGACGCAGCACCATCTGGCGCACGTTCGGCAGCCGCGACGGAATCACGCGGCCATAGATACGCCGGCATTCCTCGGCGTGCCAGTCGCAGTGCTCGGCGCACGACATCGCCTCGCCGACGGCTTCGGCCAGCGGCTTGCCCATGTCCATCGTGATGCCGCGGCCGATCTGCTGCGCGCGGTCACGGACCATCTGTCCGACCTTGCGCAGGATCGCCGACCGGTCCAGCGGCGACGAGGTCTTCCACGTCGCGAACGCGCGCTCGGCGGCCTGCAGCGCCCGCTGCAGGTCATCGGCGGTGGCATGCGGCAACTGGCCGAGGACCTGCCCGGTCGCCGGATTGCGCACCGTGGAGCCCGCACGCGCCGAGGCGCCGATGAACTCGCCGTCGATGTACAGAAACTGTTCGGGATAAGCGTGCGCCGCGTCGGCGATCGCGGCGGACTCAACGGGTTTGTTCATCGCGGATACCCTCGAAGTGAAGACTTTCGACTATAACCGAGCGTGCCGCGGCGCGTCCGGCTTCCGCCAGATCGACCCGGCGCGCGATACGCCCGTCGTCGTAGACGAACGCGACGTCGGCCAGCGCCAGCACGTCGTCGATGTCGTGCGAGATCATCAGCGTCGGAATGCCGCGATCGCGGCAGACCGCGGCCAGTTCGGCGCGCAGGGATTCGCGCAGCATCGGATTGAGCGCGGCGAACGGTTCGTCGAGCAGCAGCACGCGCGGCTCGCAGGCCAACGCGCGCGCCAGCGCGACACGCTGCTGCTGCCCACCCGACAAGTGCCGCGGCCGGCTGTCGGCCATGTCACGCAGGCCGAACGCCTCCAGCAGGCCGTCGACGCGGCGCGCCTCGTCGGACGCCAGTCGCCTGCGCCACCAGTTCGTCAGTCCGAAGGCGACGTTCTGCCGCACGCTCAGATGCGGAAACAGCGCATAGTGCTGGAACAGGTAGCCGACACGGCGCTCGCGCGTCGGCACGTCGATGCCTGTCGCAGCGTCGAACAACGTCTGGCCGCCGACGCAGATATGGCCGACGCGCGGCCGCAGCAGACCCGCGATCGCCTGCAGCGTCAGCGTCTTCCCGGCGCCGGACGGCCCGTAGAGCGCCGCGAAGCGCGCATCGGTCGCGAACGCGACCGCCAGGTCGAAACGGCGCTGCCCGTCGCTGACGTCGAGCCGGATGTCGACGTCGATCACGGCGCTCCGAAGCCGTAACGCTCGAGCACCTGCCGCGCCGGCTCGCTCGCCAGGAACGCGATGAAGCGAGCGGCCTGGTCCGCGTGGGAAGAGCCCTGCACGACGGCGACCGGATAGCGGACCGGCTTATGTCCGGTCGTGGTCAGCACGACCTTGACCTTGCCGGTCTGGGTCGCCGCATCGGTGCGGTACACGAAGCCGGCGTCGGCCTCGCCGCGGCTCACGTAGTCGAGCACCTGACGCACGTTATCGGCCTGCACGAACTTGGGCTCGAGCACCGTCCACAGATTCGCCGCCTCCAGCGACTCCTTCGTGTAGCGGCCCACCGGCACGGTCGCCACCTTGCCGACGGCGATCCGCTTGACCGCCGGGCCGGTGAGGTCGTTCAGCGACGTCAGGCCCGATGCCCCGCTGACCGGCTCGATCAGCACGACCGCATTGGACACGAAGTCCGCCCGCGTCGCGGGATCGACGAGCTTCTGCGACACCGCGCGGTCCATCGTCTCCTGGTCGGCGCTGGCGAATACGTCGGCGGGCGCGCCTTGCGCGATCTGCTGCAGCAGGGCGCCGGAAGCGCCGAAGTTCAGCCGCACCGTGACGCCCGGATGGGCCGCTTCGAACTGCGGCGCCAGCGTCTTGAACGCATCGGTCAGACTGGCCGCCGCCGACACCGTCAGCGTCGACGTCTGGGCGCCGGCCGCCATCGGGCTCGCGGCGATGGCGGCGGCCGCGCACGCGGCGGCCAGCCGGAGCCCGCGACGCCGGCCCGGCCGCGGGCCGTCCCGCCCCGCCGTCGATCCGGACTGCGAGGTCGATCGCGATTCCGGCACCGCGCCGAACAGCGATCCGAACAGGGTTTGCAGCATGGAGATCTCCTTCAACGTAACGTGAACAACCGGTTGGAGCCGACGAGCACGAGCACCGAGATCGCCGACGTGATCAACACCAGCCACAACGCGTGCTCGTCGTGCCCGGCCTGGACCGCGTCGTATATCGCCATCGATAGCGTCTGCGTCTGGCCGGGGATCGACCCCGCCACCATCAGCGACGCGCCGAACTCGCCCATCGCCCGCGCGAACGCCAGCAGCGTGCCGGCCAGGATGCCCGGCCAGGCCAGCGGCAGCGTCACGCGCAGGAACACCGACAAAGGCGATTGCCGCAGCGTGGCCGCCGCCGCTTCGAGCGTGCGGTCGACGTGGGAGAACGCGGCGCTCGCCGACTTGAGCACCAGCGGGAACGCGACCACCGCCGATGCGATGACGGCGCCATGCCAGCTGAAGATGATCGTGTAGTCGAAATGCTCGCGCAGCCACGCGCCCAGCGGGCTGCGGCGCCCCGCGGCCACCAGGATCGCGTAGCCGACGACCGTCGGCGGCAATACCAACGGCAGCATGCAGACGGCCTCGATGACCGTGCTGCCGAAGAACGGCCGGCGCGCGAAGACCCAGCCCAGTGCCAGGCCGAGCAGCAGGGCGACAACGGTGGCCACCCCGGCGACCTTCAACGACAACAGCAGCGGCGACCAGTCGAACGGCGGATCCATGCCTTCGTCATGTCTGTTCGGATATCGCGCATTGTTGCATAGGGAAGCGCGGGTCCCTTCGCGCGATGTCGGCGCGACCGCCAGGGGGATCGGATGCCGGGCGGTACCGCCCGCGCGTACCTACCGTGTCAGGGCGCGAGCAGGCCGTGCAGCGCGGCCAGGTCGGCGGCGGCGGCGATCCGCGCGGCGTTCTCGATCGCGCGGTAATGGGTGATCACCTGCTCGCCGATGCGCGTCAGCGACGAACCGCCGCCATGCGCGCCGCCGGCGGCGGTCTCGATAACCGGCGCGACCAGTTCCCGGTTCATCTCGTCGATCAACACCCAGGCGCGGCGGTAGGACATGCCGAGCTGGCGCGCGGCGGCCGAGATCGAGCCGGTTTCGGCGATGGCCTCGAGCAGCGAGACCTTGCCGGGGCCGATGGCGATGTTCTCGTCGCGATACACGCGCAGACGGAACTGGACTCGGGATTTCATGCGCGCATTGTAGCTGCCGGCCCGGTCGCGTCATCGCGGCCTGGGGCGCCGACGGCGCGGCCCGTCAGTGGTCGTGGTCGTGCCGGTGCCCGTGAGCGGCGTCGTCCGCCAGCGAATCGACCGGCACCATGTGCAAATGCCCCTGGCGGACGCCGCGCTGGGCCAGCACCGACTGCGCGAACGCCTGGACCTTGTCGCCGGGCCCGCGCAGGATCGTCGTCTCGACGCACAGATCATGGCTCAGGTGCGCATGCATCGTCGAGATCGTCAGCTCGTGGTGCCCGTGCTGCATGTCCATGATCCGGTTGGCCGTCGTGCGCTCGTGATGCGCGTAGATGTACGTCAGCGTCGCCACGCATGATACGTCGGGGCGGCTTTGCAACTGGCCACTGCCCAGTTCGCGCCGGATCAGGTCGCGGAACGCCTCGGACCGGTTCTCATAACCGCGGGACGCCATCAGCGCATCGAGCGCCTCGGCCAGGTCGTCGTCGATCGATATCGTCAGCCTTTGCATGGCCACCACGATGCCATAATCGTCGGATATCGGCGAGCCCAGCCGCATCACCACGCCCGGGACGCAAGACGCGCATGGAATTCCGGCATCTGCGCTATTTCCTCGCCCTGGCCGAAGAACTGCATTTCGGCCGCGCCGCGCAGCGGCTGGCGATCACCCAGCCGCCGCTGTCGCTGAACATCCAGCAGCTCGAGGAATCGATTGGCGCGCGGCTGTTCGATCGCGACAGCCGCGGCGTGCGATTGACGCCCGCCGGCGAAGCATTTCGCGGCCAGGCGCAGGCCCTGCTGCGGCAGGCCGAACAGGCCGCGCAACTCGCGCGGGACATCGAGGGCGGTTCGCGCGGCCGGATCGCGATCGGCTTCGTCGGCACGCTGCTGTTCTGCGGCCTGCCGCGCTGGCTGAAAGCCTTCCAGGCCGCTTACCCTCTCGTCGAGGTCACGCTGCTCGAACGCAATTCGCAAGAGCAGGCCGAGGCGTTGCGCCGACGCGAGATCGACGTCGGCTTCATCCACGCGCCGCGCGCGCCCGACAACCTACGCACGCGCCTGGTCGTCAGCCAGCCCTTCGTCTGCTGCGTGCCGCAGTCCCATCCGCTGGCCGATCGCGAACGGATCGCGCTGGCCGAGCTGCGTGAAGAGCCGTTCGTGCTGTTCGCGCGATCGGCGTCGCCGCACTACTACGCGCACATCATGGACCAGTGCGGGATCCAGGGCTTCCAGCCGAAGATCCGCTACGAAGTGCGGCCGTGGCTGTCGGTCGTCGCGCTGGTGTCGCAGGGCCTGGGCGTGTCGATCGTACCTGCGGCGTTCGAGAGCGCGGGCATCCATAGCGTGGCGTTCCGGCCGCTCGCCGATCTCGCGCTGACCTCGGACATCCACTGCGCGCTACCGCAGGACGGCGCGCTGGCCACGGCCGAACGCTTCGTGCGGATGATCGAAGATCCGAAGCCGGTTCAGGCCCGGATCGACCCCGCGTGAAGCCCGTCGACCCGTCCTCAGGCGTGCGACGGCGCCGTGCTGCGCGCACGCGGCGCGAAGCGCTGCACGACGTGCGTCGTCATGCCGCGCGCGAGTTCCTCCTCGCCGAAGAACACCGTGCCGATGCCCTCGCTGCGCAGCAGCTGCGATTCGGTCTCGCTGTGCGTGCGCACGACGATCTCGATCGCCGGGTTCAACAGCCGCGCCGTCTCGGCCATCGCGCGCACGTCCAGCGGCCGGGACGTGGCGATCACCAGCATCGCCGCGTTCGACACGTGAGCCTGGACCAGCACCACCGGATCGGCCGCGTTGCCGGCCACCGCGGCGTGACCCTGCCGGCGCAGGTCCTCGACCAGTTCGCGATTCTGCTCGGCGACCACGTAGGGCACGCCGCCCGCATCGAGCCCCGCCGCGATGCGACGCCCGACGCGACCGAATCCGACCAGCACCACCTGGCCCTGCAGGTATTTGCGCTCGGTATCGTGCGGCAGCTCGGCATAAGGATCGTCACGCTGCTCGAGCCAGCGCGCGAGCGATGAGCGCTCGAGGATCCAGCGGCGCGCCGGCTCGATCAGCGCGAACACCAGCGGATTGATCGCGATCGAGATCAGTGAACCGGCCAGCACCAGGCTCATGCCCTTGGCCGGCAGCACACCGAGCGCCAGCCCCAGTCCGGCCAGGATGAACGAGAACTCGCCGATCTGCGCGAGACTGGCCGCCACCGTCAGCGCCGTGTTCAGCGGATAGCGATAAGCGAGTACCAGCCCCAGCGCCGCGAAGGTCTTGCCGAACACGACGATCGCCACGACGGCGATCAGTTGCGCCGGCTGGTCGACGACGACCGCCGGATCGAACAGCATGCCGACCGACACGAAGAACAGCACCGAGAACGCATCGCGCAGCGGCAACGATTCCTGCGCCGCGCGATGGCTGAACTCGGATTCGCGCATCACCATGCCGGCGAAGAACGCGCCCAGCGCGAACGACACGCTGAACAGCTTGGCCGCGCCCACCGCGATGCCGATCGCCGCCGTGACGATCGCCAGCGTGAACAGTTCGCGCGAGCCGGTGCGCGACACCTCCCACAGCAGCCGCGGCAGCAGCCGCCGCCCGACCACCAGCATCAGGCCGATGAAGGCCGCCACCTGGAGCAGCGTTAGGCTGATCGTCTGCCATAGAGGGGCGATCTCGGCCCCCGCCTGGTCGCCCGCCCCGCCACCCGAGCCCGCGCCAGCGCCGATGCCGGCGCCCCCGTCGGCGCCCGCGCCGGACAGCAGCCCCGCCAGCGGGGGCATCAATACCAGCACCAGCACGCAGGCCAGGTCCTCGACGACCAGCCAGCCGACCGCGATACGCCCGTTCATCGTCTCGAGCAGGTCCCGCGATTCGAGCGCCTTCAACAGCACCACGGTGCTCGCGCACGACAGCGACAGCCCGAAGATCAGCCCGGCTCCCCAGCTCCAGCCCCACCAGATCGCCAATGCCGCCCCGAGCACCGTCGCGATCGTCATCTGCACGACGGCGCCCGGAATAGCGAGTCGCTTGACCGACAGCAGATCGCCCAGCGAAAAATGCAGGCCAACGCCGAACATCAGCAGCATCACGCCGATCTCGGACAGTTGCGCCGCGATCGCCATGTCCGCGACGAAACCGGGCGTCGCCGGGCCGATCAGCATGCCGGCCACCAGGTAGCCGACGAGCGCCGGCACCCTGATCCGCTCGGCCAGCGCGCCAAGGATCAGCGCCGCCCCGAAGCCCGCAGCCAGGGTCGTGATCAGCGAGACGTTGTGCTCCATGCGAGATCCCTGTGGCTGACGCGAGGCTGACGTTGTTTCATTAAGCCACAGCCCCGGGTCGATTGCCCAGTCTCGCCGAGCTGGCTCAACGGCCGGTGAATCGCGGCGGCCGCTTCTCCACGTAGTGCGCGATGCCCTCGCGGAAGTCCTCGGTGGTGAACGACGCCTTCATCTGTTCGTCCGCCACCACCCAGGCCTCGTCGAGCGATTGCAGCCAGCCGTCGTACACCTGCCGCTTGATGATGCCGATCGAACGCGGCGACGCGGTGGCGGCCAGTTCGGCCGCCCGCCCCTGCACGGCGGACAGGAAGCCCTCGGCCGGCAGCTCGCGCACGAGCCCCATCCGTTCGGCCTCGGCGCTATCGATCTTGCGCGCCGAAAACAACAGATCCAGCGCGTTCATGTTGCCGATCAACCTCGGCAGCATCCATGAAATGCCGTGCTCGGCGATCAGCCCGCGCTGCGCGAACGCCGTCGTCAGCTTGGCGCCCGCCGCCATGTAGCGGTAGTCGCAGAACAACGCCAGGCATAGTCCTATCCCGGCGATCGGCCCATTGATCGCGGCGAACACCGGCAGCGGCAACCGCAGCAGGTATCCGAACTTGTGCCGGTAGTTGGCTTCCAGCCCGCCCTCGCCCGCCTGCATGGCCGGCGCCGTGGCATCCGACGACGCTCCGGAACTGGAAATCGATCCCAGCGCCTGCATGTCCGCGCCCGCGCAGAACCCGCGGCCCGCCCCCGTGATGACGATCGCGCGCGTGCGGCCGTCGCCGACGCAGGCCTGCATCGCTCTCTGCAGTTCGTCGGCCATGCGCGGGGTATATGCGTTCAGGCGGTCGGGGCGCGACAGCGTGATCGTACAGACGTGCTCGGCATGCGAAACGGTGATCTGCTCGTAGGTCATCGGGGACTCCTGGGTCGTGGTTGATCGCCCCGCATGGTGTCCGCAGTCGCAGCGGCTGTAAACGCCCGGCTCGGGAAATCCGAGAGCGCATCGCGTCCCCCGTTCGACGACCTGAGGGTGCCTGGCGACGCCAAGGCGCCCGAGTGCGCCACGAAAATGGGACAGAGGAGGGATAGCGATGGGTAGCGGCGACACAATGGCCGCACGATGACGCCCCGGCAGCGCGATCCGATCGTGCTGCCCATGAGGGAGCCCGGCCTTGGAAGACCGGCGCCCCCGACTACTCGCCCGAAGGTTCCTCGTCCTCGACCGGAGGCGCGACACCAGACGGCGGCGTCGCGGCGGCAGCGGCCCGCGATTCGGGCGATGGCTCGAGCAGGCCGCGCACCTCGGTGGGCGGTCCGTTCTCGCGCAACTTGTGTTGCCCCGTCTCGAACTTGCCGCCAATGGCCCGCATCTGCGCGAACACACGAGCGATCTCGTCATCCGTCAGCGCGAGTTGCGCGGCCAGGAAGAACAGCATGTGCGGACTCATCGTCCGCGGACTGGTCCCCCCGGTGTACTTGCGCCACTGCGACCCCTGCCCGAGGCAGACCAGATCGGCCATGTCCTGGCTGCTCACGCTCAGGCGCGTCTTCAACGCCTGCAGATCCGCTGGCGTCGGCGATACGTAGTTCTCGATGATGCGCATGTTGGCTGCTTTCGCTGTCAATCGGGACGCAACCAGCCATTATTGCCTCGGCCAACGGTCCCAAGGTGGACATTCGTCGAAAGGACCCAGGGCAAGCCTGACATCGAAAGCATCTGAGTCGGAGAGGAAGGACCGCCATCCCCCGCAGGGAATGGATGGGACCTACGGGAACAGGCTTGACCCACGATCCATGTTAGCGCGCGCCGCTCCGCAGGCCAAGCGGTGCCGAAAGGCATCTGACGATGAGGGGAGCCTAACCTGACTGCGAAACGGCTCACTGCCATAATGACCGGCTCGGCCGCGTCCCGATCCCGTTCGCGCCGCCACTCCTCAGCGATTCAAGTCAAGGCTTACCCATGCGATCGTTCCATCGTCTCGCCGCCCTGGCGGCCGCCACCCTCATCGCCACCGCCGCGCACGCGCAGGTCCAGGTCCAGGACGCCTGGGTGCGCGCGACCGTTCCCGGCCAATCGGGCACCGGCGCCTTCATGCGCCTGACCTCGGCCAAGGACACCGCGC
>JAKPAM010000014.1 GCA_029779435.1 Pseudomonadota bacterium
TCGGCGAGCAAGGCGTGGATCTCGGCGCGGGAAAGATCATCGACTTCGATACGCATGGTCGAATATGCGAATGAATATGAATGTGACGGCGCTCCTCACCCTACACCCGACCCCTGAGCTTGGCGACCAATGTAGGCGCCAGAACCGTGACGAATAGAACGACCGGCCAGATATTGCCGCCCTCGAAGGTGTAAGACTCAAGGAGAGTAGGCCAAGATTTTCCCTGCCACAAGCCGAAGGAGAACTCGAATACCAAGGTGAGAAGGAGCCAGCCGATGCCCACGCTCCAGAGATGCGAAGGACGGTACGCTCCCAGCCAAGGCAAAGACAGGTAGGCGACGCCGACTATCAATGCCGAGAGAAGTACGCCGCTAAGAATCAGACCGGCGTGGGCGCCCAACTTCGGGATCAGGATTGCTTCACGCAGTGCACCGTTTGCGATGGCCAGCAGCAGGATGCCGATCCATATGACGAATGACTTTGATGCGATTGCGATAATCGGCGACGTATCGGACTTCGCCGCGGGCGCCTGTCTGCCCCCGATCGATAACCCGGATCTACTCTTCAATTCAGGCGGCTCCATGCATGACGTTCGGGTCGATGGTGATGCCAGCGTCGGAGTCAGCCAGGCTGGCGTGTTGCCGCGATCCCGGCCGAATCAGCGCCTTGATCAGCCCGACAGCCGCTTACCGCTGCGCAGCACGGCCTCGAAGACCGCCGCCGGAATCGGCCCGCTGAAGCAGTTGCCCTGGATTTCGTCACAGCCGTTGTCGCGCAGGAAGCGGCAGTGCTGCTCGGTCTCCACCCCCTCGGCGACCACCTTGAACTCGAGATTGTGGGCCAGCGCGATCACCGCTCTGACGATGGTCGCGTCCTCCGGGTCGGTAAGCATGTCGCGCACGAAGGACTGGTCTATCTTCAGCGTATCGGCGGGAAAGCGCTTCAGGTAGCCCAGGCTCGAGTAACCGGTACCGAAATCATCGATCGACAGCTTGACGCCGGCGTCTCTGAGCCGGCCGAACGTCGTGATCACGTGCTCGACATCCTGAGCGATCAGGCTCTCGGTCAGCTCCAGCTCGAGCAGCCCGGGCGGCAGGCCGGTCGTGCGCAGCGTGCTCGTCACCCAGCTCACGACGTCCTGTTGCAGGAATTGGCGGGCCGACAGATTCACCGCCACCGTGATCGGCTGCAGTCCGGCGTCGTGCCAGGCCCTGGCCTGAGTGCAGGCGGTATGCAACACCCAATCGCCGATCGGCACGATCAGGCCCGAGTCTTCGGCGATCGGAATGAACTGGGCAGGAGGCACCAGACCGAGTTCGGGGTGCCGCCAGCGCAGCAAGGCTTCGCAGCCGGTGATGCGGCCGCTGGTCAGGCTCACCATGGGCTGGTAGACGAGTTCGAGCTGATTGAGCGCCACCGCATCGTGCAGGCCCGTCTCCAGGTTGACGCGGCGCTGCGTCTCTTCGCTCATCGCGCGCGTGAAGAACTGGCAGGTGTTGCGGCCCAGATGCTTGGCGCGATACATCGCGACGTCGGCGTTGCCGATCAGCGCATCGGCCGAATCACCGTCCTGCGGGAAGACAGCGACGCCTATGCTGCCGGTTACGTGGATTTCGCGCTCCTGCACCATCAGCGCGGGCTGCCCGAGCTTCTCGACGATCTCCCGGGCGACGACGTAGGCGTCGTCGGCGCGGCGCAGGTCGGTCAGCAGGATCAGGAATTCGTCACCGCCCTGGCGGGCGACGGTGTCGCTCTCGCGTACCAGCGAGACCAGGCGCTCGGCAGCGGTCTTGAGCACCAGGTCGCCGAACGGATGGCCATAGCCGTCATTGATCACCTTGAAGCGGTCCAGATCGAGGAAGAGCACGGCGAGCTGCCGATCGGCACGGCGCGCGTGCGCGATGGCCTGCTGGATGCGGTCCTGGATCAGGTTGCGGTTGGGCAGGTCGGTAAGGCCGTCGTGGGTGGCCAGATAGCGGATGCGCTGCTCGGCCTGCTTGCGCTCGGTGACGTCGCGGCCGACGCCGACGATCACGCTGTGGTCGGCGGACAGCACGGCCGACCAGGTCAGATAAACGTCGCGGCCGGCCTTGTGACGGAAGCGGCATTCGAAGTCGCGCATGCGCTGGCCCTGCAGCACGGCCTGGAACTCGTGCTGGAAGGAAGAGCTGGCATCAGGATGAATCAGCGTTTCGAGGCAAATGCCCATCAGTTCGGCGGGCGCGTAACCAAGCACGGCCTGGGCGGCGGCGCTGACTTCCAGAAAGCACCCTTGCGTATCCAGCGTGCAGATCAAGTCGAGCGAGTTCTCCAGGATCAGCGTTTTCATGTGCTCGAGCCGGTTCTGCTGGCGCCGGCTTTCGGCCAGATCGAGCGCGCGCGCCACCGCGGGTACCAGACGGGTCAGGTTCTGCTTGAGCACATAGTCGTCGGCACCGAGCTTGAGCGTCTCGATCGCGACGTCCTCGCCGACCGTGCCGGAGATCACGATCGCCGGGATGCCAAGGCCGCTGGTCCTGATCAAGTCGAGCGCGCCGCGAGCATCGAAGGCAGGCAGCATGTAGTCGGACAGGATGATGTCCCACGGCCCTGCGTGCAGCGCGTGCCTCAGGTCGGCCTCGGTCTCGACCCGGTGCACGCGCGGGTCATAGCCGCCGCTGCGCAAGACCTCCTGGACGAGAATGGCATCGTCCTCGCTGTCCTCGACCATGAGGGCGCGAAGCAGGGTCATGGCGCAGGCTTTCTGGCGGGGATTTCGTTGAGCAGCAGCCAGTACAGGCCGAGCTGGCGGACGGCGTCCAGGAACTCGGCGAAATTGACCGGTTTGCGCACGTAGCTGTTGGCGCCGAGGCTGTAGCTGGCGACCAGGTCCTGGTCCTCGCGCGACGAGGTCAGGATCACGACCGGCAGGAACTTGGTACGCTCGTCGGCGCGAATGCAACGCAGCACCTCCAGCCCGTCGATCTTGGGCAACTTCAGATCGAGCAGGATGACGGCCGGAGAAATGCTCCCACCCTGGCCGTCGGATCCCAGCAGCAGTTCCAGCGCTTCCGCCCCGTCGCGCGCCACCGTGATGCTGTTGGAGATGTGGTTCTGCTCGAACGCGAGGCGGGTCAGTTCTTCGTCGTCCGGGTTGTCCTCGACGAGCAGGATGGTCTTGTCGTTCAACATGCGCAGGCTCTCATAAGGAAAATCGGAAGGTCGCGCCCTTGTCGGGTTCGGCTCGGGCTGAAATACGACCGCCGTGGCGGCTGATGATGCGCTGGACGGTCGCCAGGCCGATACCGGTGCCGGGAAACTCCGTCATCCGGTGCAGCCGCTGGAATGGGCCGAACAGCTTGTTCGCGTAGCGCATGTCGAAGCCGGCGCCGTTGTCGCTGACGATGAAGACGGGCCTGTCTTCGGCGCTGTCGGCCTCGAAACGGATCCAGGCAGCGGTCGTCTTCGACGTGAACTTCCACGCGTTGTCGAGCAGGTTCTCCATCAGAATTCTCAGCAAACGAGGGTCCCCCTCGGCGCTCAGACCGTCCGTGATGGAGATCTCCACCTGGCGCTCGGGATTGGCGTTGCGCAGATTGGCCAGAGTCTCATGGGCGATGGCGCTGAGGTCTACCGTTTCGCGCTGCATCGGGTCGCGCGAGACGCGCGACAGTTCGAGCAAGTCGTCGATCAGCTCTTCCATGCGGTGAGTGGCGGCTAGCACGCGCCTCAGATAGTCCTGGGCCGTGTCGTTCAGGGCCGCGGCATGATTCTTGGCCAGGAGCTCCGTGAAGCCGGCAATGCCGCGCAGCGGGGCGCGCAGATCATGCGAGACGGAGTAGCAAAAGGTTTCCAGTTCGTGGTTCAGATTCTGGAGCTCGCGCGTGCGCTGGGCAACGTGCTGCTCCAGCTCGGCATTGAACGCGAGCAGCCGGGCCTGGGCCTGTTTGCGTTCGGTGATGTCCTGGAGGGCGCCCACCATCCGCACGCCGCGGCCGTCGATATCGCGCAGCACATAGCCGCGGTCGAACACCTCGGCATAGCTGCCGTCGCTGCGCAGGAAGCGATACTCGTCCGACCAGAGCTCGTCGACGCCGGCGAGGACGGTGTCCAGAGCCGCGAGCACGCGCCCGCGGTCATCGGGGTGGATGCGAGCGTTCCACGATGCGTCCATGGAGGAGTCGATCTGCTCGGCGCGATAGCCGAACAGGGCCTGATACTTTTCGTTCCACCAGACCGTGCCGGTCGCGAAATCCCAGTCCCAGATCACGTCGCCGGTCGCGCGAGCGGCAGCATCGAAACGGGCCAGGCTCTCGCGCAGGGTGGCTTCGGCGCGTTTGCGCATCTCCACTTCGGCCGACAGCGCATCGAAGTTCTGCTGCAGACGCTCGGCCATCGCATTGAAGGCGTGCGCGAGCAGATCCAGTTCCGCCAGCGAACTGCCGGACAGCGGCTGCTTCAACTCGCCGGCGGCCAGTGCCTGGGTTGCGTTGGAAATGCGCCGGATCGGCGCGGCGACCTTCGAGGCCAGGACAGCAGCCACGATCAGCGACAGCAGCAAGGCCAGCGCGAAGATCATTGCCGAGCGGCTGTTGCCTTGGTGGATGCCGGCCAGATAGTGTGATTCCGGCATGGCAGTGACCACGATCCAGTCTTCGTGATGGCCGCTGCGATCCCGATACGCGGCAGCATGGGCCAGCCAGGTTTCCCGCGCCAACGGTTTGGCGCTGATGCGGGTAAAGCGGAACTGCCGGTGCCCGGGCTGTCCGTCCAGCCCTTCCGTGGTCACATTCGCGAGATGGCTGATCGCCTCGGCGACCACCGGGTCGTGCGCCGGCGCGGATGACCCGATGACCCGATTGTCGCGATCGACGACGAAGGCGCGGCCCAGGGCCGCGACCGGCAGCCCGGACAGCAGGCCGGTGATGGCGGCCGCACCCTCCGCCCCATCCTCGATCCCGTGACCGGCCTTGTCGCCGATCTCATCGCTTACGCCACCGCCGGCCTTACCCCCAGTCTTGTCGCCGGCCCCAGCCCGGCTCCCAGCCGCGCTCGAGCGCGATAATTGCTCATCGAGCAGCAGATCGATGTTCTGCGCGATCTCCTCGTGAAGCCAGGTGGCGAGCCGGTCGGCATCCTTCGCGGCGCTGCGCAGCGTGACATAGGCGGTCGCTGCGACCATCACCAGGACCAGAACGATGAAGGGCGTGAGGATGACCATGCGGATGGGCACGCCGGTCCCGGCCGCTGTCGCCGTATGGGCGCCGGCGCCACCGCGCGAGGCGCCGCCCGACTCCCAGGCCCAGTCCTTGCGCCCCAGCGCCCGCTCCCTCACGTGGCCGTCGATGTCCGCCCAGAACCAACCCAGCTTGCGCGCCAGCGGCAGTGCGCCCAGCATGACGAGCGGTGCGAGCAGCCAGGTGATTCCGGTGGTGAAGAAGAGTGCCGGAGTGACGGTGCGATAGGAGATCGCCGGCGTGAACTGATCCGAGCACAGGTAGCCCCACAACGCCGGCTCGATCGCCAGAAAAATCAGCACGAAGCCCAGGTAGGCGGCCCAGGTCCGGGCGCGCCGGAAATCCGGATTCTTGCCCAACAGTTGGTAGGCGATCCAGAAACAGGCCGGGTTGATGAAATAACCGGGCAGCCAATCGAGCAGAAACTCGGGGGGAACGCCTTCGATCAGGTCGGACAGGCCATAAGCGAACGGCACCGTGACCAGAGCCGGGTAGCCGAACAACACGACGCACAGGAATACGACCAGATCCTTCAAGGACTCTAAGGTCTGCGCACCCGGCACCAACACGAAGAACGAACCCAGGTAGCCGGTGATGATGATGAGCACGAACGTCAGCGGAATGGCCGAGAAGGCGTGTGCATTCCAGGTCTGACGTTCCCGGCCGATCCCCCAGCGCCCTCCCGGGCGCGAGGTGAAGCGGCCGTAGGCGAGGATCATCAGCGCGAACCCGAGCCAATAGGCCAAGCGACCCCAGACTTCGAGCAGGGGCAGCGGAATGGCAGCGAAGCCCGCCTCGATCGCGTCGACAATGGCGTTCATGGGGTCCGGCTGGTGCGACCGATTCGATGAATGCCTGTGCGCGGTCGATTTCCGATAATGTAAAAAATGCTGTCGCCGGTCAACGGGGAGGGCGATTCATTCGGACGCCTAGAATCGGGGCTCGTTCATCGTGACGCAAGTCGCAATCGCAAGAAGGAGACTCCAATGCTCGACCCCCAGGCCAAGGCCTTGCTGCAACTGATCGAACAGACCGGCCTGCCGCCCATCTGGCAACTCGACCCGGTGAGCGCCCGGCGCGCCTACCGCGAGGGCCGCGGCTTCTCGCAGCCTGCCGCGCCCGAGATGGCGCTGGTGCGCGATCTCGACGCGCCGGGTCCGCTCGGGCCTATTCCCTTGCGCCTGTATCGGCCGCTGGGCAGCGCCGCCGAAACCGCGCTGCCGGTGCTGATCTACTACCACGGCGGCGGCTTCGTGATCGGGGATCGCGATACCCACGATGTGCTGTGCCGCCAGTTGTCCGACCAGTCGGGCTGCGCGGTGGTCTCCGTGGACTACCGGATGGCACCCGAGCATCCGTTCCCGACGCCGGTCAACGAGTGCCTGGCCGCCACCCGCTGGATCCATGCGCAGGCGGCCTCCCTGGGCCTGGACGCCTCGCGCCTGGCGGTCGGCGGCGACAGCGCGGGCGGCTCGCTGGCCAGCGTGGTCAGCCTGATCGCGCGCGACAGCGGCGATCTGCCGATCCGCTTTCAGTTGCTGATCTACCCGGGCACCGACATCCGGCGCAGCATGCCCTCGCACAAGGAGAACGCCAACGGCTATCTCCTCACCATCGAGGCGCTCGACTATTTCGTCGGTCACTACATCAGCGAGCCCGCGCATCTCGATGACTGGCGCGCCTCGCCCATCCTGCGCCAGGATCTGCAAGGCCTGCCGCCGGCGCTGGTGCTGGTCGCTGGTTACGACCCCTTGCGCGATGAAGGGATCGCCTATGGCCAGAAGCTCAGCGAAGCGGGCAACCGCGTCTCGGTGGTCAATTTCTCGCGCCAGATCCATGGCTTCATCACCATGGGGCGGGTCATCGACGAAGCGAACACGGCGGTCAGTCTTTGCGCGACCATCGTGCGCAGGGCGCTCGCCTAGAATCGACCCGTGCAATGATGCTGTGCGCTCACTAAGCACTCCGCCCGCGATGGCTCGGGGATAGCAGGATACTCAGGCGGGCTCGTCCACGGCTCGCTGAGGAACCGGCAGGTGCTTGGCATTGAAGCGCATGATGTCACCGGTCTTCAGGTTGAAGCCCAGCCGATCGCCCAACTGGTCCAGCGGCTTGCCGTACAGGTGGAAGTGCCGCGCGCCGTGTTCGCCCTGGATGTGGATGCTGTGGATGTCCAGCGGCAGGAACTGGATGCCGGCACCGCGCCGGACCGTGAATTCGCGATCCACGGCCAGTTCGGCGCGCTCGGTGCTGGCGCCGTCGTCCACCCGGCTGTAGATGCGGTTCAACTCCTCACCCGTCTGCGCGGCGATCACCGCCCAGGTCATGTGGTTGTGCGGCGGCGTGTTCAGGCCGGGCGCGATGACGTTGAGGTACAGCGTGATCTGGCTGGCCGGATCAGTGTGCACGAGATAGTTGATGCCGCCCGCGTGCTCCGGCCCCGGAGGCGGAAAGCTGGCCTCGGAGAACAAGGCGTCATGGCAGGCCGCGAACGCTTGCAACTCCTGCCCGAGTTCGGCCAGCGTGTTGCGCGACAGGCCCTGGGCTGCGAGCCGCTCGCGCACCGAGGTCATCAGCTCGCGCACCGCCGCGTCACGTTGTTGCGGGACCGATAAGGCCGGCGCGCAGGAGAAGGTCACGCCAGGCTCGATGCGGCTTTGCTCCAGCAGATCCACCTCCCAGCTCAGGTATGCCTTCATCGCGGCCACCCGGTCGTCGTGCACGAACGGGTTGTACCAGACGTCGTTGTTCTGGTCGGCCATGCGCTCGAAGCCGGTGGCGCTGCCCAGTCCCGCGGCGAGCCAGGCCGCCGTGCCGCCGCGCAGCACGCGCACCGGCGCGGCGGATGCCGCTTGCGCGTCGGCGCTGGCCATCGCCGCGAATTCGCCGTTCGGCGACGCCAGCACCAGCACACGGTGCGGCGGCAGCTTGCGCAGACTGTCCTGCAGCCGCGAGCGCACGGCGAACCAGGCACCCGGAATATGGCGCTTGCGGTAAGCCAGGCTGGTGTCCAGGTCGACGACGGCGGCCTGTCCCTGGTCCAGCAGGGCTTTGAGCTCCATGACCGAAATCCAGTCGACGCGGGCCAGGTGTTCAGCCCCGAGAATCTTCGTCGCTTCCGGCCCGCGCCGCAGCGCCACACTCGGCGCATGCAGCGCATCGCGCAGCACGTACACGTCCTTCCAGCCCATCTGGAGCAGCCATGAAGCGGTGATGCGCGCGCGCACGCCGTTGCTGTCGTCCACCAGCACCAGGCAGGCGTTGCGAACGCCCACGTAGTGGTCGGTGGACTGCACCAACTGCCCGCCGGGCGCGCTGCGCGATCCCGGCAGGTGACCCGCCTCGTATTCCTCGGGCGTGCGCACATCCAGCAGGTAGACGCTACGGTCGTCGCGCGCCTGCCAGGCCGCCAGTTCATCGCGGTCGATCTCACGGACGCCGAAGCGTCGGGCCACGCGCCGGGCGCCGGCGACGGCTTTGCGCAGCCCCTCGGGCGAGGGCGGCGGCACGACCTCGGTGCTGCCTTCGTCCAGCTTGCCGCCGTTCAGGTACCAGCCCTGCGCGCCGTTTTCGACCGCGACCACGGGATTGGGCATGCCGGCGTTGATCAGCGCCTGCGCGCCGATGATGCCGCGCGTGCGGCCGGCGCAGGTGACGACGATGGCGGTCTGCTCGCTGGGCGCCAGGTCGAAGGCGCGGTGCACCAGCTCGGCTCCCGGGCAATCGATGCCGCCGGGCACGTTGAGCCAGTGGAATTCATCATAGGGCCGGCTGTCGAGCAGGATCATGTCCTTGCCGGTCTTGCGCCATTCGTCCAGCGTCGCGACCGTGATGCGCGGGGTGTCGCAGGCGTGCTCCACGAACTCGCCGAAGGCCTTGCTCGGCACGTACACGCCGGAGAAGACCTGCCCGTCCGCCGCGCGCCAGGCGGCCATGCCGCCCTCCAGCACGCTGATGGCGGTATAGCCCCAGGCGCCGAGCCGCTGCGCGGCGCGCTGCGCCAGGCCGTCGCCGTCATCCACCAGCACGGCGCGAACGCTGCGGTACGGCAGCAGCGCATCGGCCAGATATTCCATCCGGCTCAGCGGCATCGAGACGGCGAAGAAGATGTGGCCGGCGGAGAAGACGCCGCCGTCGCGCACATCCAGCAGCGCCAACTCGCCGCCATCGGCCAGCCAGGCCTGCAATTGTTGGGGACTGACGGAGCCGGGAGTCTGCGTGCTCATGACATCGAATGGAAATCGCTGAAGACGCATGCAGGCTACCATTGGCCCGATCAGAATATTCTGGTGCAGCGCGGCGAGATGGGCGCGCTATTCCGAATCCGCGCAGCGAGTGTTGGTCATGGGGTCGGCCCCGAACAGCCTTACCCCGCCAACCCTTATGCAACCGGCGACATCACGCTTCGAGCCGGATGGTTCAAACTCTTGTCCAGCAGAAAATCCGCGATGTTACAGTGGCCGGCGGCCCTGGTGCCTGCGGATGGACAACATCATGATTTGCTGGAGGACGACACGAAATGACTTTGCAGACTCACGTACAGACGCACAAGCTGTCCCCGAACGCATCGCTGTGCGTTTCCGGCTTCAACCTGATCGGCGCGGACTCGCCCGCTATCGAGGCAATGACCGACTTCACTCGCGTCAACGCAGTCACCATCAACACCGATGAGACGATCAGCGAAGCCAACGCCCGCATGGTTTCGCGCGGAGTCCGCCTGCTGATGGTGCTCGGCGGCCAGGAACGAGTTGCCGGCCTCATCACCGCGCGTGACATCCTCGGCGAGAAGCCGATGCAGATCGCCAGCTCACGCTCCTCCAGGCCTGACGAGCTGACGGTCGGCGACCTGATGACGCCGATCGCCACCATCGACACGTTGTATCTCCGAGAAATCCTGAACGCCCGTGTCGTCGAAGTGCTGGAGGTGCTGAAGAAACTCGGCCGTCAGCACATCCTGATCGAGGATACCGACCCCGCGACCGGCCAGCCGCGCGTGCGCGGCCTGTTCTCGGCCACGCATATCGGCCGCCAGCTCGGCGTGCCGGTGCTCGGTTTCGACCTGCCGCGCACTTTTGCCGAAATCGAGGCAGCGCTGGCGAGTTGAATTCCGGTGTCGCCGTTGCCATTTGTGTTCATGCGACGGCTGGGCAAAACATCATGCAGCATGAATGATTGATCCTGCGGATTCAGTTGATATACCAGCGCAATCCGGCACTCAGCGCGCCGCCCAGCACCGGGCGATCGTAAGCGTCGCGCCCGACCCGTCCGTAGTAGTCGTAGTTGACATGCACGGACAGGTTCGGGAGGAAGGCGTAGCTCCCACCTATCCCCAGCACCAGCGGAGCCCGATGCGTGTTCCGGCCCGGCCCCCCATCGACCTGCGCGCTGACATCGGTGTATGCCAGGCCGGCGCGCCCGATCACCGCCCATGGCGAGGCGCCGAATGGGTAAGTGTAGGTGCCCACCAGGCTGAACAATCGGGAGTCGATTTTCTGGTTGCCATCGTAGCGCGAGCGCAGATGGGCCTTGCCCAGCCACATGTGGCTCAACTCCATGCCCCAGCGTGGCGTGAACTGGACACCCACGCCGAGGTTGAAGGCTGCCGCGTCATCACGGTAGCGGCGGTTGTAACGGTAGTAGTCGTAATAGTCGTCCCGATCGATCTCCTGGGTCGACACGCCGATTCCGCCCTGCAGATAGAACCGCGGGCCGGCGGCTACATAGGGCGATGGGTTCTGAGTCTGCGCCGGGGTCTGAGCCTGAGCCAGCCCGGAGGCCAAGCCGATGCCGACCAGCCCGGCAAGCAGCCATCGATTCATTGCATCCTTGCGCATCTCGGCCTCCTGGAGGTCTGAAATAGGTCTGGGCTCCCAGGAGTACACCAGAGGCTGCCAATCCGACATCGGGGATGGCCCGAGGCGGCGATCTCAGCTCGGCATTTCCAGACCCAGCGTGGGCCCGAGTGCTCGAAACTTCGTGCTCGAGCCGCGCCACCAGCCGCCGCTCGGCGGCTGTCGAGGCGAGCGCACCGGCCGCCACCTACAGCGTGATGACGACCTTGCCGGCGACCTTGCGATCGGCCAGGCAGCGCATCGCGTCCAGCGCGTGATCGAGGTCGAAGCTCGCACCGATATGAGGCTTGAACAGTCCCTGCTCGGCGAGCTGCTGGATCGCCGCCATGTTCTCGGCGCCCTTGGCCGGATTGCGGCGGCCGTATTCGCCGGCGCGCACGCCGATGACCGAGAACCCCTTGATCAACGGCAGGTTGACGTTGACCGACGGGATGCGGCCGCTGGCGAAGCCGACCACCAGCAGCCGGCCGTCCCACGCGATGCAGCGCAGCGATTCGTCGAAGACGTCGCCGCCGACCGGATCGTAGATGACGTCGGCGCCCGCGCCGCCGGTCAGCGCCTTGACCGCGTCCTTGAAACCCGGCTCGCGGCCTTCGCCGCCGCGCACGTTGATCACGTGATCGGCGCCTGCGGCCGTCACCGCGCGCAGTTTCTCGTCGGACGTGCCGGTGGCGATGACCGTCGCGCCCAGGTGCTTGCCCAACTGCACGGCCGGGATGCCGACGCCGCCGCTGGCGCCGTGCACGAGCAGTGTTTCGCCCGCTTGCAGTTGCCCGCGCCGCGTCAGCGACACATAAGCGGTCAGCGCGCCGACCCGCCACGCGGCGGCCTCGGCATGGTCCCAGCCGGTGGGTGCCGGGCGTGCCTGCTCGGCCGGCAGCACGACACGCTCGGCGATCGCGCCGCTGCGGGCGCCGAAGTACACATGCTGGCCGATCCGCAGGCCTTCGACCCCGTCGCCGATCTGTTCGATCTCGCCCGCGGCTTCCATGCCGCTGACGAACGGGACCGGCGGCTTGTACTGGTACCGTCCGGCCGTCATCAGCAGGTCGGGGAAATTCAGCGCGGCGGCCCGCACGCGGATGCGTACTTCACCAGGGCCGGCGGGCCGGACGGGCCAGTCCCGCAGCGCCACGCCGGATCGATCGTCGGTCAGTCGGTCGCAGACCAGCGCGCGGCACGTCTCGTTCATGGATGCTTCTTTGATGCTTGTTTCGATGCGCTGATTACAGGCCGCCGGTGACGAGCAGCGTCTGGCCGCTGACATAGTCGCTGTCGGGGCTGCAGAACAGGTAGACGGAGCCGGCGGCTTCCTCGGCCGTGCCGCCGCGGCCCAGCGGGATCATCTGGTTCATCGCCGACAGGCGGCCGGCCTGGATGCCGACCTTGACCGTATGGCCGGCCACGTCGATCGTGCCGCCCTCGCCGGGCTGCAGCGGCGTCGTCAGCCGCGTCTGGATGTAGCCGAACGCCACCGCGTTGACCGTGGTGTTGTAGCGGCCCCATTCCTTGGCCAGCGTCTTCGTCATGCCGACGATGCCGGCCTTGCCCGCCGAATAGTTGGCCTGGCCGGCATTGCCGTTGACGCCCGACGTCGACGAGACATTGACGATCTTGCGCACGATGCGCTTGCCTTCCTTGGCTTCGACCTCGGTGGCCGTGCGCAGGTGTTCGGCGAACGCGCGCAGGATGCGGAACGGAGCGGTCAGGTGCACGTCGATGATCGCGTACCACTGCTCGTCGGACATCTTCTGGATCACGCTGTCCCACGTGTAGCCGGCGTTGTTGACGATGATGTGGCAGTCGCCGAACGTGTCGACGGCGGTCTTGACGATGCGCTCGCCGAAGTCCTTGTCGGTGACGCTGCCGTTGCAGGTGACCGCGCGGCCGCCCTGCGACGTGATCAGCTCGGCCGTTTCCTTACCCGGCCCGTCGTCCAGGTCGTTGACGACGACGGCGGCGCCGTCACGCGCCAGCCGCAGCGCGATTTGTTGTCCGATGCCCCGGCCCGAACCGGTGACGATGGCCACGCGGCCGTCGAGTTGTCCCATGCGATGAGTCCTCAGGATGTTGTGGAAAGAAGTACGTCATTAGGAAGGCGTCGGGCCGCCGGAATGGTGGCGAACCTGACACGACCGCTCAGAAACGCGCCAGGCCGTTGCTGAGGACGACCACGTCGCGCTCGATGACGCGGCAGCGGAACGATGCCTGGCCGTCGCCTTCACGCCAGATCTCGGTGCGGATCGTCTCGCCCGGATACACCGGCGACGTGAAGCGCACGTCGAGCTGACGCAGCCGGCTGGCGTCATAAGCGAGCACGCCCTTGAGCAGCGCGTGGCAGGCCACGCCATACGTGCACAGCCCGTGCAGGATCGGTCGCGGAAACCGCGCGGTCTCCGCGACCGCCGGATCGGCGTGCAGCGGGTTGTAGTCGCCGCTGAGCCGGTAGATCAGCGCCGCCTGCGGTAGCGTGGGCAGATCGACATGCAGGTCGGGCGCGCGCTCGGGCACGGCGTGCGGGTCGCGCGTGGGCCCGGCCGGACCGCCGAAGCCGCCGTCATTGCGGCAGAACGACGTCGAACCGATCGAACTGATCAGCTCGCCGCTGGCGCGGTCGAACAGGTCGCGCCGCGAATACATCAGCGCGCCCTTGCCCGGTCCCTTGTCGATGATGTCCTCGATGACGAGCTTGCCGACGACCGAGCCGTCGGCCGGCAGCGGCCGATGGATCGTCAACCGCTGTTCGCCGTGCAGGATGCCTTTCCAGTCGATGCCGGTCCAAGGCTCCTTGGCCCAGAAACCCGGCGTGGCCAGCACGACGTGCATCGACGGCAGCATCTGCAGGCCGCCGGGCGCGCCTTCGTAGACGAACTTCAGTTGCTCGGCGTCCATCGGGTCGTGCCCCAGCCCCGTGCCCAGCGCGTACAGCATGCAGTCCTTCTGCGTGTAGTCGTGGACGATGTCGGCGAACGAATGCTGCCGCAGCTTCTGGTAGTCGATGGTCATGGTGGGGTCTCCTCGATGGCGTCGCCGGTCGCTTCGTGGCGCCGCCGGACGGCGCGTGGCGGGCCATCGGGGCGGGGCAGGGGCGAGCAGCCTGCCGGCTGGCATCGTCTCACACCCGTCCGCGGGGCGTGAAAAGTTGCGTGACGTGGAACTTGTCCGTGGCCACGGCCGTTGCATACACTGCCTGCGAACCGAATCGATGGAGACACCATGCATCCGTACGTGCACGCCCGCACCCACCCCGACAAGATCGCCTACCTGATGGCCAACGGCGGCGAGACCGTCACTTATCGCCAGCTCGACGAACGGTCCAACCAGTTCGCCCAATTGCTGCGCGCCCGAGGCCTCGGGGCGGGCGACCGCATCGCGATCCTGATGGAGAATCACCCGCGCTTCTTCGAGGTGTGCTGGGGCGCGCAGCGGGCGGGGATCATCTTCACCGCGTGCAGCACGCGGCTGACCGCGGGCGAGGCCGCGTACATCATCGGCGACTGCCAGGCCCGGATGGTCGTCACGTCGCGCAAGCTGGCCGACACTGCCGCCGAACTGCGCGACCAGATGCCGGGCGTCGCGCACCGGATGATGATCGACGGCGTCATCGACGGCTACGAGTCGCTCGAAGCGGCGATGGCCGCGATGCCGATGACGCCGATCGCCGACGAGACGGCCGGCGGCGACATGCTGTATTCGTCGGGCACCACGGGCCGTCCGAAGGGCGTGTACGTGCCGCCCGAGTCGCCGCTGATCGACGCCGACAACCCGCTGATCCAGATCTGCCGCGCGTTCTACGGCCTCGGCGAGGACAGCCGCTACCTGTCGCCGGCGCCGCTCTATCACGCGGCGCCGCTGCGCTTCAACATGACGGTGATGCGCGTGGGCGGCACCTGCGTCGTGATGGAGGAGTTCGACGCGGCGCGCTACCTCGAACTGGTCGAGCAGCATCGGATCACGCACAGCCAGGTCGTGCCGACGATGTTCGTGCGGATGCTCAAGCTGCCCGACGACGTGCGCGGCCGCTTCGACCTGTCGTCTCTCCAGTGCGTGATCCATGCGGCCGCGCCGTGCCCGGTGCCGGTCAAGGAGCAGATGATCGAGTGGTTCGGCCCGGTCATCTGGGAGTACTACGCGGGCACCGAGGGCAACGGCCTGACGCTGGTAGGCAGTGCCGACTGGCTGACGCACAAGGGTACCGTCGGGCGCGCGGTGCTCGGCGTGCTGAAGATCTGCGGCCCGGACGGCGAGGAACTGCCGACCGGCGAATCGGGCACGATCTACTTCGCCGACGGCAAGCCGTTCGAGTATTACAACGACCCGGCCAAGACCGCCGAATCGCGCCACCCCAAGGGCTGGACGACGCTCGGCGACGTCGGCTACGTCGATGCCGAGCAGTTCCTGTACCTGACCGATCGCAAGGCGCACATGATCATCTCGGGCGGGGTCAACATCTACCCGCAGGAGGCCGAGAACCTGCTGGTCACGCATCCGAAGGTGCTCGACGCCGCGGTCATCGGCGTGCCCAACGAGGATTTCGGCGAGGAGGTCAAGGCGGTCGTGCAGCCGCGCGACATGAGCGACGCGGGCCCCGAGCTGGAGGCCGAGCTGATCGCGTTCTGCCGCGCGAATCTGTCGCCGATCAAGTGCCCCCGCTCGGTCGATTTCGCCGACG
This sequence comes from Pseudomonadota bacterium, assembly GCA_029779435.1. Taxonomy (GTDB): domain Bacteria; phylum Pseudomonadota; class Gammaproteobacteria; order Burkholderiales; family Burkholderiaceae_E; genus JAKPAM01. The sequence goes on from JAKPAM010000014.1 coordinate 15,741, forward strand.
AGCTGCCGCGGCACCCCACCGGCAAGCTCTACAAGCGGCTGCTGCGCGACAAATACTGGCAGGGACGCGGCAACAAGCTCGTCTGACCGCGGGCCAAAGCGCAAGCCTCGACCTTCAGGGCGGGTCAAGCGAGGCAGGCCCCCGCGTCGTTTCCGGGCGGCCGATCGCAGCCGTCCGCGTCGGGACCGATGGCCGGGCGGCCCGGCCGGCTCCGCGGTGGCGCGCCGGGTTTCGGCTCAAGCCGGCCGGCAAGCTGCCGATACGGAGCCTGACACGTCGATGTCTCCCGGCCGCGAGCGCTGCCCGGATGACCCTGGCGGGCAACAGGAAGGATTTCGAAGCCGGCGGCGATCCGGATCGCCGCCGGATGCCACACCCATGCAGAAGTTGCGGCCGCATTTCCACAAATCGGTCCCCGAGTTGCAGCGAGCCTACGATGCCGGCCCGCGCGACCGGACGATGCTCAATGAGCTGCTGCGCGAGCTTCGGCACCGGGCGTCGCCGACCGCTCAGGCGCTGCAGCGACGCGTCGAGGGGGCGCTGCGGCGGCTGCCGCCCGAGGCGCCGCCGGTGCGCGCGACGCCCGAGCCGGCGGCCGCGGCGCGACCGGGCGAGGAAACACCTTCGGCGCCCCGGCCTTCTCCTTCATCGCCTCGTGCTTCCGCCTCCGCCTCCGCGTCGCCCACTGGCCCTGCCGCGTCTCGGCCCTCGCCGGGCGCCCGCGCCGCCGAGCCGATGCCCGCGTCGCTGCGTATTCGCTGCCGCACCTGCCAGACCGAGCTGCGTGTCCAGGTGCGCGCTCCGTGCGCCGTCTACGGCTGCCCGCGCTGCGGCGGCGAGTTCGAGGCCGCATGGCGCGATCGCGCGTTCCAGATCGAATGGCGTCCGGTGGAACCGCCTCAGGCCGCGTCACAGCAGGCCGGGCCGCGTCAGGCCGGGCCACGCCAGGCCGGGCCGCGCCAGGCTGCGTCAGGCGATGGCGGACCGAAGCCTGCGCCGCCGGTCGACGACGAGACGCCGATGACCGAGGCGCTGGCCCGCCAGATCCTGGCGGTCGGGCCGCGCGATGGCGCGCCGGCGATCAAGCGGGCATGGCGCCGTGCGAGCCAGCACTACCACCCGGACAAGCATGGCCGGTTGCCCGAACGCCTGCAGCAGGCCGCCGAGCGAGAGATCAAGCGGATCAACGCCGCGTACGACTTCCTGATGCGAGCGCACGCGTCCGTACCCGGCTGAGCGGCTGCCCGCAAGGGCGGCCTTGGCATCCGGACCCACCGGAAAGCCGCCGGTTGCCGTCAGCGAAGATGGTATCGTCGGCCGATCAGCATCGAGGAAAGCCTGCCTTGAGCGTCTCCATCGGACAGCCGTCATCCGTGTTGCGCGACACGTGGTTCGTCGCCCGCACGGCCGTCGCCGGATTCCTGGCGCACAACGCGCCGCGCCTGGGCGCGTCGCTGTCGTTCTATTCGGTGTTCTCGTTGGCACCGCTGCTGGTGCTGGTGCTGGCCATCGTGTCGCTGGTGTTCGATGCCGGCCAGTCGCGCGAGTTCCTGATGGAGCAGCTCGCCGGTGCGTGGGGATCGTCGGTGGCCGATACCGTCGGGCAGATGATCGATCGCGTCAACCGGCCCGGGACCGGCGCGCAATCGGCGGTCATCGCGTTCGGCGGCATGGCGATCGGCGCGACCGCCGTGTTCGTCGAACTGAAGCGATCGCTCGACGACGTGTTCGGCAAGCGCGAGGTGGGGGCGACCAAACCCGCGTGGTACAGCCTGCTCGCCGTTCGCGTACGCACGATCTCGCTGATCCTCGCGCTGGCGCTGCTGATGCTGGCATCGCTGCTGCTCAGCGCATCGTTGACGACCGCGATCGCCGTCGCGTCCAGCTACCTGCCGTCGTGGATCAAGTTCGTCTGGATCGCCGACCAGGTGGTGTCGATCGCCGGTTCGGTCACGTTGTACTACTTCGTGATGCGGTTCTTCCCCGACCGCGTGCCGACGAAGGCCGCGTGCCTGCGCGGCGCGCTGGTCAGCGCGCTGCTGTTCGCGTTCGGCCGCCACCTGATCAGCCTGTACATCGGCGTGGCGGGCACGGCGTCGGCGTTCGGCGCGGCCGGTACACTGGCCGTGATCCTCATCTGGATGCATTACACGTGGCAGATCCTGATCTTTGGTGCCGAAGTGGCGCGCGCGGTGGACATGCGCCGCGCGAGGGAGCCTGCATGACCTCCGGAAGACGGCCGGATCCGGCCCGCCGGCGCGGCCTGCGTGGCGCGGCGACGATAGCGGCCGCCGCGGCCGCCTCACTGGCGCTGGCGCCGGCCGCGCGCGTCGCTCGGGCCGCGGGCCGGGCCAAGGGGGCATCCTCCGCGTCGCCGTCATCGCCGCCGCGCGGCTGGGCATCGGCGGCGATGCGGTTCGGCGGCTACCTGGGCACGTCGGCCCATGCCGCGCCGATGCGCATCGCGGTGGCCGACTACACGTTCGAGGTCCTCGACGGCGCGCGGTATCGCGTCGCGCTGCGGGTCGACAGCGCGCTGGCGAACCTGCGCTACGAAAGCGAGGGCCTGATCGATACGGCCGGACTGAAGCCGCGCGCGTACCGCGAGACGCGCCAGATGCCGCTGCGCTCGCCGCGCACGCGCGAAGTGGCGTTCGCCGATACCGAGCAGGCCGACCGCCTGGTGCTGCCCGCCGGCGCGCAGGACCGGCTGAGCGTCATCGCGCAGCTCGCGTGGCTGGCGCGCACGCAGCCGCGTCCCTGGGCCACGGCCGGGCAGGCCGAGCTGATGCTGGCCGACTGGGATTCGGTCGAGCCGACGACGATCACGATCGGCGACATGCAACCGGTGGCGATCGAGAACGGCGCCAGCGTCAAGGCGCGCCGCTACCAGCGCGTCAGCGGCGGCGGCGGTACCGCGCTCGAGTTCTGGCTGATCGACGATGCGCAGCGCAGCCCCGCCATCATCAGTTTCACCGAAGGCGAGAAGCGCCTGCGCTTCGTGCGGATCCTCGCCTGACGCGCAAGGGTAAGGGGGGCGGCGATGCGGCTGCTGCTGGTCGAGGACGATCCGATGGTCGGCGAAAGCGTGCGCAAGGCGCTGCGGCTCGAAGGGTTCACCGTCGACTGGGCGCGCGACGGTCGCGAGGCCGAACTGGCCGTCGACGATGCCGCGCCTTATGACCTGGTGCTGCTCGACCTGGGCCTGCCGCGCCGCGGCGGGCTCGAACTGCTGCGCGACTGGCGCGCGCGGGGCCGCGGCGTGCCGATCCTGATCACGACCGCGCGCGACGCGGTCGCCGATCGTGTCGCCGGACTGAACGCGGGCGCCGACGACTACCTCGTCAAGCCTTATGACCTGGACGAACTGCTGGCGCGCATCCATGCGCTGCTGCGCCGCCGCGCCGGGCGCATCGAGCCGGTGCTGCGGCACGGGCCGCTGCAGCTCAATCCGCTGACGCGCGAGGTCACGCTGCGCGGCGAGCCGGTCGCGTTGTCGCCGCGCGAGTTCGCGCTGCTGCAGGCGCTGCTCGACCGGCCCGGCGCGGTGTTGTCGGTCGCGCAGTTGCAGGCGCGCATCTACGGCTGGGACGACGAGGTCGGCAGCAATACCGTCGAGGTCTACATCCACGCGCTGCGCCGCAAGCTCGGCAGCGGCGCCGTGCGCAACGTGCGCGGCGTCGGCTACATGATCGGCGCGTTCGACGAACCGGCCGCCGGCGCTGGCGAATGAATTCGATCCGCCGCCGCCTGTTGCTGTCGATCTCGCTGGGCCTGGGCGTCGCGCTGGTGCTGGCCGCCGCGTTGATCTATCGGCAGGCACGGCAGGAGGCCGACCTGCTGCTCGACCACCAGTTGCGCCAGTTGGCGCTGTCGCTGCCGAGCCATGCGTTCTCGCCGATGGGGCCGGGGCGCTCGCAGGGCATCGATCCCGACCAGGACATCGTCATCCAGATCTGGGACTTCACCGGCCTGCGCCTGTACTACTCGCATGGCGCGCAGATCCTGCCGCAACGCGCCGAGCTGGGTTTTTCCAGCGTGCGCACGCCCAACGGCTGGTGGCGGATCTACAGCGCCGAGCTGGGCGACACCGTCGTGCAGGTCGCGCAGCCGATGGCCGGGCGCGCCGCGCTGGCGGCCGGCAACGCGCTGCGCACGCTGCTGCCGATCCTGCTGATGCTGCCTGTGCTCGGCATCGTCGTCTGGATCACCGTCGGGCGTGGTCTGGCGCCGGTGCGCCGCCTGGCAGCGGACGTCCAGTCGCGCGATGCGCGCACGCTGCAGCCGCTGTCCGACGCCGGCGTGCCGAGCGAGATCCTGCCGCTGACGCATGCGTTGAACGACCTGCTGCAACGGCTGGACCAGGCGATCGGCGCCCAGCGCGCGTTCGTCGCCGATGCGGCGCACGAACTGCGCACGCCGCTGGCCGCGCTACGGCTGCAACTGCGCCTGGCCGAGCGCGCGACCGACGAGGCCACGCGCCACGAAGCGTTCGCCGACCTGTCGCGCGGGCTGGATCGGGCGACCCGGCTCGTCCAGCAACTGCTGACGCTGGCGCGCCAGGAGCCGGGTGCGTTCGACATGCCGTTCGCGCCGGTGGATCTGCGGGCGCTGGCCGCCAGCGCCGTTGCCGACCATGCGCCCGCCGCCGCGCAGCGGGGGATCGACCTGGGGCTGGACGAGACCGATGGCCGGTCGCCGACGGTCGACGGCAACGCCGATGCGCTGCGGATCCTGATCGGCAATCTGGTGGACAATGCGGTGCGCTATACGCAGCCGGGCGGCCGGGTGGACGTGAGGGTGGACTCGATGACGGCAGACCCGAAGGTCGACGTAGCGGAACCGGGCCGGGTGCGGCTGACCGTGCGCGACAATGGCCCCGGCATTCCGGACGAGCACTTGCCGCGGGTGGTCGACCGCTTCCATCGCGTGCCGGGCAACGACGCGCCCGGCAGCGGCCTGGGCCTGGCGATCGTTCGCCAGATCGCGCTCGCCCATGGCGCGCACCTGACCCTGTCCAATGACGGCGGGCTGCTGGCCACCGTCGTGTTTCCCGCGCGAACCCCTTCCTGACCTGAGGAGATCCTGATGAGCAGCCACGTCATCGACGCCCCGGACAGCGGCCGCAAGCCGCACACACTGGTTTCGCTGCGGCAGATGCATGCCCGCAAGGAGCCGATCTCGATGCTGACCGCCTACGATTCGTCGTTCGGCCGGCTCGCCGATCTGGCGGGCATCGATACGATCCTGGTCGGCGATTCGCTCGGCATGGTCATGCAGGGGCATTCGAGCACCGTGCCGGTCACGGTCGAACAGATGTGCTACCACGTCACGTGCGTCACGCGCGGCAACAAGGCGGCGTGGCTGGTCGGCGACCTGCCGTTCGGCAGCTATCACGAGAGCATCGAGCAGGCGATCCGCAGCTCGGTGCAACTGATGCAGGCCGGCGCCCAGATGGTCAAGCTCGAAGGCGGCGGCTGGACGGCCGAGGTCATCCACGCGCTGACCCAGCGCGGCATTCCGGTCTGCGCGCATCTGGGGCTGACGCCGCAATCGGTGCACGCGATCGGCGGCTACCGGATCCAGGGCAAGGACGACCAGGGCGCGCAGGTGCTGATGGCGCAGGCCCGCGAGGTCGCCGATGCCGGCGCGGCGATGCTGGTGATGGAGCTGATGCCCAGCGCGGTCGCGGCGCGCGTGTCCGCCAGCATCCCCGACGTCATCACGATCGGCATCGGCGCGGGCCAGGGCGTCTCGGGGCAGGTGCTGGTCATGCACGACATGCTCGGCGTCACCGTCGGCAAGCTGCCGCGGTTCGTTCGCAACTTCATGCAGGGGCAGCCGGACGTGCTGTCGGCGTTCCGCGCTTATCACGCGGCCGTCAAGGACGGTTCGTTCCCGGACGAAGCGCAGCACGGGTATTGAACGGGCGGGGCGGCGGCTGTCGTCCTCTCGCCGGGGCCGCGCGCCGCGCCGCTCAGCCGCCGCCCAGCGCGGCCCAGATCTGCGACGCGTGCGCGATCACGAACAGCAGCAGGCCGATCGCGCCGCCGACCAGCGTGCCGTTGATCCGGATGAACTGCAGGTCCGCCCCGATCTGCAGCTCGATCTGCTCGGACATGTCGCGCGCGTCCCATTTGCGGACCGTGTCGCGGATGTGCCCGGTCAGGAAATCGCCGAGCTGCGGCGCCAGCACCTGCGCCAGCGTCTCCAGGTAGTCGTTGAGCGATCGGCGCAGCGACTCGTCGCGCGTCAGCTCGTCGGCCAGCCATTCGCCGATGCGCTCGGTGTGCTGCAGCACCCGCGAATCGTCGGCGGGCCGTTCGAGGTCGTCGGCCAGCCAGCCGCGCAACTGGGCCCACAGGTCGTGCGCGTAATCGGCCATCGCCGCGTTGTGTAGGATGTATTCCTTCAACTCGTCGCCCTTGCGCAGAAACGCCTCGTTCTGCCGCAGTTGCGCGACCAGCTTGTCGACCTGACCGTCGAAGATCGCGCGGATCTCGTGCTCGGGCCGCTGGCTGATGTCGGTCAGCAATCGCTCGATGACGGTGCCCGCCGCATCGACGACCTGCCCCGTCAGCCATTCGGTCGGGATCAGCAACTGCTTCCACTTGTGCTCTTCCTTGAGCCACTGCGCGACCCGGCGCGCGATGTCGCCGCGCACCGCGGGCTTCTGCAGTTCGCGCATCCCGTAGTGGATCAGCGCGTCGAGCAACTGCTGGTGGCGGCCGTCGCGCGTCAGCACGTCCAGGATCGAGCCGATCGCCGGCGACAGGTCGATCTTGTTGATCACCGTGCGCAGCGCATCACCCAGGAAACCCCGCATCGGCTTGTCGTCGACGAACTGCAGCCATGTGCGCGCCACCCGCGCGACGTGGCCGCCGATGCAGCGGACGTTGGCCGGCTCGGCGAGCCATTGCGCGAGATAGGCGGCCGGATCGATGCGGCGCATCTGCGCGACCAGCGTCTGCGGGTCGAGGAATTTCTCCTGCACGAAGCGCGCGAGGTTGTCGGCGATCCGGTCCTTGCTCATCGGGATCACGGCGGTGTGCGGGATCGGCAGGCCCAGCGGCCGGCGAAACAGCGCGACCACCGCGAACCAGTCGGCCAGCGCGCCGACCATCGCCGCCTCGGCCACCGCGCGCAGCGCGGCCATTCCCAGCGAGGGCGGCACGAACAGCGTGGCGACGAACACGCCGGCCGCCACGCCGAACAGGCCCAGCGCGACGCGCTTCATGCGACGCAAGGCCTGCAGCTTGCGTTCGCGCGACGGCAGCGGATCCTCGGACGGCAGGGCGATGGACATCGGGCGACTGTAGCCGATCGACCGCGCGGCGTCGAAACCGGCGTCGCACGATCGATACGATCGCGGATAATGCCTGCATCCCATCGAGCCACCCCATCCGAGGGTGCAAGCGAATCCATCCACGATGCTGCGTGAAGCGTTCGGAGCCATCCGGGATCTGGGCCGTGTCAACCAGATCGCCGCCGTCCTGATCCGTTATGGATTCGGCGACCTCGTCCAGCGGATCGGGCTGGCCCGGACGCTCGAACGCGCGGGCCGCATCCTGCATTGGCAGACGGCCGAGGGCATCGCGCAGATGACGCTGCCGACGCGGCTGCGCCGGTCGATGGAGGACCTCGGCCCCACGTTCGTCAAGCTCGGCCAGGTGCTGGCCACCCGTGTCGACCTGTTTCCGCCGGACTGGATCGCCGAGTTCGGCCGCTTGCAGAACGGCGTGCCGGCCGTCCCTTGGGCGCGTGTATTGCCGCAACTGCGCGAGGACCTGGGCGACGAGCCGCATCACGTGTTTCCGGTCATCGACCAGACGCCGTTGGCGGCCGCGTCGCTCGCGCAGGCCCATCGCGCCCAACTGCCGGACGGTACCGAGGTCGTCCTCAAGATCCGTCGTCCGGGCATCCGGCAGGTCATCGAGGCCGATCTGCGCCTGATGCTGCTGCTGGCGGACGTCATCGAGGCCAAGCTGCCCGACTTGCGCCGCTACCGGCCCAAGCAGGTCGTCCAGCAGTTCATGATCTCGTTGCGGCGCGAACTCGATTTCGCGGCCGAGTGCCGGAATGCCGAGCGCGTCGCGCACAACTTCGCCGAGCATCCCGAGATCGTCGTGCCCAAGGTCTATTGGGCGTGGACCGGCGAGCGGCTGAACGTGCAGGACCGCGTGATCGGCATCGAGGGTAACCGTCTGGACGAGATCGACGCCGCCGGCCTGGACCGGCGCGAGCTGGCCCGCCGCGGTGCGCAGGCCGTGCTCAAGATGGTTCTCGAGGACGGTCTGTTCCACGCCGACCCGCATCCGGGCAACGTGTTCTACCTGCCCGGCAACCGGATCGCGTTCATCGATTTCGGCATGGTCGGCTGGCTGTCGCGCGAGCGGCGCTACCAGTTGGCGCAGTTGCTGCACGGCCTGGCGATCCACGACAGCGAATCGGCCGTGCACGTGCTGATCGACTGGGCCGAGGCCGAAGGCGATGCCGTCGTCGACGAGACGCGCTTGCTCGCCGACATCGATGCGTTCGTCGACCAGTACCGCGGCATTCCGCTGCGGCAGTACCGGTTGTCGTCGATGCTGTCCGAGGCGGCCGCGATCCTGCGCGAGCACGGGCTCGTGCTGCCGCCCGACCTCGTGCTGATGGTCAAGGCGTTCATCAGCCTCGAAGGGCTGGGACGCCAGCTCGACCCGGACTTCGACATGGCCACGCAGATGACGCCGTACCTCGAGCAGGTACTGCTGCAGCGGCACAAGCCTACCGCGATGGCGCGGCGCGGCTGGCGCGCCCTCGGCGATGCGGTCTCGCTGCTGTCGCGCGCGCCGCGCGACCTGCGCCAGCTGCTGCGCAGCGCGCGCAGCGGCCGATTGCACCTGCAGGTGGAGATCACGTCGCTGAAGGCGTTCGGCGAGCAGATCGACCGCGCATCCAACCGGCTGACGCTCGGCGTCGTCACGGCGGCGCTGATCGTCGGTTCCTCGATCGTGATGCACGCGGGCGGCGAGGCCGGGTCCAAGGTGCAATGGCTCGGCATCATCGGCTTCGTCGCCGCCGCGCTCGGCGGATTCTGGATCCTGGTGTCGATCCTGCGCAGCCGGCGCAAATGAGCGCGGCGCGCCGGATCACGCGGATCGGATCGGTCCGCGCGATCCGGGCAGCGATCGGCGTCGCCTCGTGCATCGATCCGCGCTACTTCATGCCGCGATCGACGTCACCTCATCCGCGTCGCGCGAACACGTCGCGCAGCGCCGCGGCGACGAAGTCCTGCAACGCGAGCGCCGGCCCGATCGCCTTGCTCATCGTCAGCACGCCGTGCGTCTGGTCGCTCAGGTGCAGCGACGCGACGGTGACGCCTTCGCGTTCGAGGCGCTCGGCATAAGCGCGGCCTTCGGCGGCCAGCGGGTCGTGGCCGCAGGTGATCACCAGCGCCGGAGGCGATCCGGCCAGCGATCCGGCTTTCAGCGGCGACGCCCGCCAGTCGGCGCGGTCGGCCGCGCGCGGCAGGTAATGATCGCGGAAGTACACCATCGATGCGCCGGTCAGCAGCATGCCCGGCGAGTTCGGCGGGTAATCGTCGAGCCCTTTGTCGATGTCGACGACCGGATACAGCAGCGACTGGTGGATCGGCATCGGGATCGATCCGTCGCGTCCCATCAGCGCCAGCACGGCGGCCAGGTTGCCGCCCGCGCTGTCGCCGCCGACGGCCACGCGGGCGGGGTCGATCCGCAGCGCCGCCGCATCGGCGACCACCGCGGCATAAGCGGCGGCGCTGTCGTCGACCGCTGCCGGGAACGGATGTTCGGGCGCCAGCCGGTAATGGACCGACACGACTGCGCACCGCGCCTGGTTCGCGAGCCGGCAGCACAAGGCGTCGTGCGAATCCAGGTCGCCGATGACCCAGCCGCCGCCATGCAGGTAGACCAGCGCCGGCAGGACCTCGCCGGCTTCGATGCCGATCGGCCGGTAGCCGCGCACCGGGATCGGGCCGACCGGCCCTGCCACCGTGAAGTCGCGGCGCTCGGCGACCGGGTCGGCCGGCAATTGCACGAGCGCGCGCCGCGCCGTGTACGCGTCGCGGCATTGGGTGGGCGTCAGCGCCTCGAAGGGCGGGCTGCCCGCTGCCTTGGCCGCGGCGATCAGCGCCGCGACGTCCGGATGCACGTTCGACATCATTTCTCCTAAGACCGCGCAAAACCGCGGTAGCCGTCGCCGGCCACCTCGTCGCAGATGCCGGCGTATCGGGCGAAGCCGCCAGCATAAGGCATGAACACGCGCGGCTTGCCCGGCACGTTGGCGCCCAGGTACCACGATGAACTGGCCTGCGGCAGCAGTGTCGCGTTGGCCGCGTCATTGACGTGCCGGACCCAGCCGTCGGCCGCGTCGCGTTCGGCCTCGATACGCGTCAACCCCTGCGCGCGCATGTCGCCAATGCATGCGGTGATCCAGTCGACGTGCTGCTCGATCGCGATCGGCATGTTGCACAGCACCGACGGGCTGCCCGGGCCGGTGATCGTGAACAGGTTCGGAAAGCCGGGCGTCTGCAGGCCCAGGTAGGTCCTCGGGCCGGCCGACCAGTCGTCGCTGAGCCGGCGCCCGCCGCTGCCGGTGATGTTCAGCTTCAGCAGCGGCCCGGTCAGCGCGTCGAAGCCGGTCGCGAACACGAGGATGTCGAGCGGATACTCGCGCCGCGTCGTGCGCAGGCCCCGTTCGGTGATCTCGACGATCGGCTCGGCCTTCAGGTCCACCAGCCGCACGTTGTCGCGGTTGAAGGTCTCGAAATAGCCGGTGTCGATCGGCGGTCGCTTGGTCGCGAAGCCGTGGTCGCGCGGCGTCAGCGTCTCGGCCATTTCCGGATCCTTGACGACGGCGCGGATCTTGGCGCGTAGAAAGTCCGACGTGATGTCGTTGGCGCCCTTGTCGACCAGGATGTCGCGGAACGACGCGCGAAACCGCAGCCCGCCGCGTTCCCAGGCCTCCTCGAAGATCCGTTGCCGTTCGTCGGCCGGCACGTCGTGCACCGAGCGGTCGGCGATCGTGAACGGATGCCCGTTGGCGCCCGACCGCGCGCGCCGCCAGATGTCCTCGTAGTTGTCGCGGGTCAGCCTGATCTCCTGCGCGGTCACCGGGCGGTTGCGCGCGGGGATGCTGTAGTTGGCCGTGCGCTGGAACACCGTCAGATGGGTCGCCTGCTCGGCGATGACCGGCGCGACCTGGATGCCGGTCGAGCCGGTACCGATCTGCCCGACCCGCTTGCCGGTGAAATCCACGCCTTCGTGCGGCCACTGGCCCGTGTGGTACCACTGACCCGCGAAGCGATCCAGCCCCGGGATGGCCGGCACGTTGGCCGTCGACAGACAGCCGACCGCCGTGATCAGGAACGGCGCGCGAAAACGCTCGCCGCCTTCGGTGTCGACGGTCCAGATGCCGGCATCGTCGTCGTACTGGGCGCCCACGACCTTGGTGTCCAGCTGCACGTCGCGCAGCAGATCGAGCCTGCGCGCGACGAAGTCCAGGTACTGGCGGATCTCGGCGTGCCCCGGATAGCGTTCGCTCCACGTCCACTCCTGTTCGATCCGCTTGTCGAACGAATAGCAGTAGTAATAGCTCTCGGAATCGCAGCGAGCGCCCGGATAACGGTTCCAGTACCAGGTGCCGCCGATGCCGCCGCCTTGTTCGAGCACGCGCACCCGCATGCCGAGCTGCTCGCGCAGCGTGTGCAACTGATACAGGCCGGAGAAGCCCGCGCCGATGATCAGCGCATCGAACGTGTGCACGGCCGGCGTATCAGCCGCGGCACGCGTATTGCTTGCTTCGGTAAAAGGTTTCGTGCCGGGGTGCTCGGCCATGCGTCGTCTCCTGTCGATGTCGTTCTCGGGCCGGCATCTCCGGGGCGGGCGCCCAGGGGGGGTCCCTGGGCGGGCTCACCTGGGGCAAACCTCCTTGGGCAAGCCCTTAGGCGGGCCCCCCTAGGCGGGCCCCCCGATTTGGTGCATGGCCGGTTCGTTCGGCATCCAGTGTAGAGAATAGGCGGTTGCGTTGCCACGCGGCCGGCCATGCCGAACCATCCGTCGCTGCGACCCGGCGATCGGCGATCGCGAGTTGACCGGTCGCGCGCGCGGACCGCAGACTGTGACGACGACGACGACGACGACGACGACGACGACGACGACGACGACGACGACGATGGCAGTGGCAGTGGCAGTGGCGTCGATCGACAGTGGATCTACGAATGTCCGAACAGCGAATCGAGTTCTACAAGGGCCCGGCCGGCGGTTGGGGGGCTTTGCGCAGCGTCAGCCGGACGCTGCTGCGTCAGGACATCCCGGTCAAGGGCGCGCGCACGATGCTGTCGGCCAACCAGCCGGACGGTTTCGACTGCCCCGGCTGCGCGTGGCCCGACCGCAATCACGCGTCGTCGTTCGAGTTCTGCGAGAACGGTGTCAAGGCCGTCGCCGCCGAGGCGACCGCGCGCCGTGCGGGCCCCGAACTGTTCGCGCGGCACACGGTGACCGAGTTGGCCGCTCAAAGCGATTTCTGGCTCGAAGACCAGGGTCGGCTGACGCACCCGATGGTCTACGATGCGGACAGCGATCGCTATGTGCCGATCGATTGGGCGGCTGCGTTCGCGCTGATCGCCCGGCACCTGAACGCGCTGGACGACCCGAACCAGGCGGTGTTCTACACGTCGGGCCGCACCAGCAACGAGGCGGCGTTCCTGTACCAGTTGTTCGTGCGCGAGTTCGGCACCAACAACTTTCCCGATTGCTCGAACATGTGCCACGAACCGAGCGGCAGCGCGATGCGCTCGCAGATCGGCGTGGCCAAGGGCACGGTGACGCTCGACGACTTCACGCTGGCCGACGCGATCCTGATCTTCGGCCAGAACCCGGGTACCAACCATCCCCGGATGCTCGGCGAGCTGCGCGCCGCCCATAAGCGCGGCACCCGGGTCATCAGCTTCAATCCGTTGCGGGAGCGTGGGCTCGAACGCTTCGCCGACCCGCAGGACAAGCGCGAGATGGCCACGCTCGGCTCGATGCCGATCAGCACGCATTACCTGCGCGTTCGCAACGGCGGTGATCTCGCGGCGGTCAAGGGCATGATGAAGCGTCTGATCGAACGCGAGGACGCCGGCGAGCCCATACTCGATCGCGCGTTCATCGCCGAGCACACGATCGGCTTCGAGGCGCTGGCCGACGACCTGCGCGCGCAGGATTGGGAGGAGATCGTCGTCGAATCGGGGCTTTCGCGCGAGCAGATCCATCAGGTGGCGGACCTGTATGCGGAGGCGCAGCGCGCGATCGTCTGCTGGGGCATGGGCATCACGCAGCACGCGCACTCGGTCGCCACGATCCAGATGTTCACGAACCTGCTGATGCTGCGCGGCAACCTGGGGCGGCCGGGAGCCGGCGCCTGTCCGGTCCGTGGTCACAGCAACGTGCAGGGCGACCGCACGATGGGCATCTGGGAGAAGCCGCCCGCGGCGCTGCTGGACCGCTTGCGCGACGTATTCGGCTTCGAGCCGCCGCGCGCGCACGGCTGGGACGTCGTCGAATCGATCGAGGCGATGCGCGACGGCCACGCGCGCGTCTTCTTCGCGATGGGCGGCAACTTCGCGGCCGCCACGCCGGACACTTATCAGACATGGAAGGCGCTGCAGCGCTGCGAGCTGACCGTCAACGTCACGACCAAGCTCAACCGCAGCCACGTCGTGCACGGCAAGGCCGCGCTGCTGCTGCCATGCCTGGGACGCACCGAGATCGACGTGCAGGCGGCCGGGCCGCAGGGCGTCACCGTCGAAGACTCGATGAGCATGGTCCACCTGTCGATGGGTATCAACCCGCCGGCGTCCGGCGACCTGTTGTCAGAGCCGGCGATCGTCGCGCGGCTGGCCGCCGCCACGCTCGGTGATCGCTCGCGCGTGCGTTGGCTGTGGCTGGTCGAGGACTACGATCGCATCCGCGACCTGATCGCCTCGGTGTTCGATGAATTCACCGACTTCAACGCGCGCGTCGCGCGGCCGGGCGGCTTCCGGCTGCGCAATACCGCCAGCGAGCGGATCTGGGAGACCGAGCCGGGCAAGGCGTGCTTCGTCGCGCATCCGGTGCCGCGCGACACCCCGCTGCATCGTGCCCGCGCGCGCGTGCGCGACACGATCGTGTTCTCGTTGCAGACGCTGCGGTCGCACGACCAGTACAACACGACGATCTACGGCATGGACGATCGCTATCGCGGCGTGTACGGCCAGCGCCGCGTCGTCTTCATCCATGCCGACGACATCCGCGCGCTGGGCATGCGCGACGGCGACTGGATCGATCTGCAGACGGTATGGGACGACGGCGCGCAGCGTAGCGCCGAGCGTTTTCGCCTCGTCGCTTATGACATCCCGCGCGGCTGCCTCGCGGCCTATTATCCGGAGACGAATCCGCTGGTGCCGCTGTCCGCGGTCGCGGCCAACGCCGGGACGCCGACGTCCAAGTCGATCCCAGTCGTGCTGCGGCCGGCGGCGAATCTCGTAAGCAGTGAATGAAGCGGGCGCGCCCGCGAGGCGCGCCACGGCAGGGCTGATTCGTTCGCGGGGTTTCAGCCCAGCTTGCTGAAATCCGGCGGACGCTTCTGCGCGAACGCGGCGAACGCCTCGCGGGCTTCGGCGCCCTTCAGGCGCTCGGCGAAGATCGCGCTTTCGCGGTCCATCTGCGCCTGGATCTGCTGGGCATCGCGCATCAGGCCCTTCATCGCGGCCAGCGAACCACGCGGCTTGGCCGCGATGCGCTTGGCGATCGCCGCCGCCTCGGTGCGCAGAGAGGCGTTGGGCACCACGCGATTGGCCAGGCCCCAGGCCAGCGCCGACGCGGCCGGCAGCGGTTCGCCCAGCGCGAACAGCTCATAGGCGCGCACGTAGCCGATGCGGGCCGGCATCAGCCATGTCGACGCCGCTTCGGGGATCAGCGCGAGGTTGACGAACGGCGTGACCAGTTGCGCGTCCTCGGCCAGCACGACGACATCGCAATGCAGCAGCATCGTCGTTCCCACGCCCACCGCCTTGCCCTGGACGGCCGCGACGATCGGTACCGTCGTCGTCGCCAGGTTCTTCAGGAAGCGCGACACGTGCCGTACGGCCGGACCGTTGCCGGTCGACTGCTTGGCGAAGTCCCCCAGATCGTTGCCGGACGTGAACAAGTCACCGTCGGACTGGATCAGCAGGACGCGGATCGACGTATCGGTGGCCGCTGATTCGATCGCGTCGGCCAGCGCGCCGTACATGTCATTGGTCAGGGCGTTCTTCTTGTCGGCGCGGCTGATCGTGATCGTCAGCACGCCCTCGCTGAGCTGGGTCTGGACGGCAGAGGTCAAGGCGGTCTCCTGTGTGAAGCCTGTCGAGGCGTATTCCCGGGGCCATGCAGCGACAGCGCCGCGAAGCCGGAACAGGGGACGAGTATATTGGCAATCGATTTACCGCTCAGAAGGAGACTCCGGATGCCTTATGTCGCCGATCACCTGGCCCAACCGCCGACGCGAGAAGCGCTCGACCAGCGCGCCGGCCTGGCCGTCGTCGAGTTCGGCACGCCGTGGTGCGGCCATTGCCGCCGCGCGCAACCGTTGATCGAACAGGCGCTGGCGGCGCGCGGCGACGTCGCGCACATCAAGGTCGAGGATGGCCCCGGCCAGCGGCTGGGACGGACCTACGGCGTCAAGCTGTGGCCGACGCTGGTGTTCCTGCGCGACGGAGTGGAGGTGGCGCGAGTGGTGCGGCCGCCGGACCTCGACAGCCTGCGCCAAGCGTTGAGCCGGTTGGATGGGGATGGACAAGGCGAGGGCGGTGCGGCCGGCGGCGAAGGCTGATCGATGCCCTACGCCGCCGACTATCTGATCGTCGTTCCGACGCGCACCGAGATCGACGCCCGTCCAGGCGCTACCGTCGTCGAGTTCGGCGCGCCCTGGTGCATCCATTGCCAGCGCGCGCAGCCGCTGGTCCGCGAAGCCCTGACCGGCTGCGGCGACGTCGTTCATCTGAAGATCGAGGATGGCGCGGGCGAGGCGCTGGGCGGCAGCTACGGCGTCAAGCTATGGCCGACGCTGGTGTTCCTGCGCGATGGGGCGGAGGTCGCGCGGGTCGTGCGGCCGCAACGAGCCGAAGAGATCATGGACGGGTTGCGCGCGCAGCGGAACGCGGACGGATCGGCGGCCTGATAACTTGTCCAACGCCGTGCCCGATTCCTCGTCCCCGACCCCCCGGTATTCGCTGAGCCCGCTGGCGATGATGTTCATCCTGGCCAGCGGCTTTGCCGTCAGCCAGGCATTTCGCACCGTCGCGTCGATCTTCAGCGTTCCGCTGGCCCAGGAACTCGGCATGACGTCCGAGCAACTGGGCTCCTGGTCGGCGAGCTTTCACCTGACCTTCGGCCTGAGCCAGTTCATGATGGGCGTCGCGCTGGACGTCTATGGCCCGCGGCGCACCGTGTTGACCGCGGCGCCGCTGGCCGTGGTCGGCGCGATCGTGTGCGCGTTCGCGCCGTCTTATCAAGCGCTGTTGATCGGCCAGGTGCTGATCGGGCTCGGGTGCGCGCCGGCCTTCCTCGCCTGCACGGTATTCATCGCGCGCGAATTCGAAAGCGCGCGCTTCACGGCGCTGTCCGGCCTGTGCATGAGCTTTTCGAGCATCGGCTTCCTGTTTACGGGTACGCCGCTCGCCTACATCGTCGAGCATGGCTCGTGGCGTCTCGGTTACGGGGCGTTGGCGGCGTTGGCTGCGCTGTCCACCGGCCTGATCGCGACCTTCGTCCGCCTGCGGCCGATCGCGCCGCTTCCGGCCGACCCGCCGGCCCCGCAGCAGGGCTTCCTGCGCGCGCTGCGCGAACTGCTGCCTTTGCTGCGCATCCGCCACACCGCCGGCCTGCTGTGCTTCGCGCTGGTCTGCTATGCGTCGATGATGACCTTGCGCGGTCTGTGGCTCGGGCCGCTGCTGCAGGAGCGCCATGGCGTGTCGCTGATCATGGTCGGCAATGTCGCGGTGGTGATGACCGTCGGCGCCATGATCGGACCGGCGTTGTTCGGACGACTGGATCCCGGTGGTCGTCGCCGCACGCGCATGATGGTCGGGTTCGCATTGACGCAGGTCGCCATTCTGGCGCTCATGGCGTTCACGCGATCGCAGGTCATCGATATCGTCGGCGCGATCGCCGCCGGCCTGTTGTCGGGCTACAGCATCTGGCAATACGCGTACATGAAGAATGCCTATCCGCCGCAGTTGACCGGCCGGATCATTGCGCTGGCCAACAGCACCATGTTCCTGGGCGTGGCGCTGATGCAGTGGATGACCGGCGTGATCAGCACCTGGGCGGGGCGGCACGGCGTCGAGACCTTCGAGGCGGCGCTGCTGACGATGGCGCTGATGCTGGCGGCGGGCGCGCTCGCCTTCGCATGGCTGCCGCAGGCGAGCGCGTCCCGGGACCCCTGACCGCGGGTCAAAGCGCAAGCCTCGTCCGTCAGGGCGAGGTCAAGCGAGGCAAGCCCGTTCTGGCACCGAAGGCGCCCCCGACCAGCGGCGAGGAAGCTCCCGCCTTCAGGCGGGAGTGACTCACCACCAGGGGCTGGTGAAGCGTGGGTCGACAACGGGACTTGCCGCCCATCGCCTGCGCTACCCGGCTTTTTCATGATCCGCACGATCATGGCGAGCCTGCTTAGGGGACGCGCTTCTGAACAATCGTTTTCGGACGTGGTCATCCCTTCGGGCTTGCGTCGCTCGGTTGCAGCCCTTAGGGTGACCGAATGCTCGAATTCGCCGCCCAGTACGAAGCCTTCAGAAATCGCGACCCGAAGTGGGACGGCGTGGTGTTCGTCGCGGTCAGAACGACCGGCATCTACTGTCGTCCGGTGTGTCCGGCACGGACACCGCTGGCACACAACATCGCGTTCTATCGAAGCGCCGCCGCCGCCGAGCAGGCGGGCTATAGGCCTTGTCTCAGATGCAGGCCTGAAACAGCGCCTTTCTGTCCTGCCTGGAAGGGAACCAGGACGACGGTCGAGCGCGCGCTGCGCCTTATCGAAGGGGGAGCGCTTGACCGAGGCGGCGTCGATCGACTCGCTTATCGTCTGGGAGTCGGGGCGCGTCATCTATCACGGCTTTTTGCCAAGCATCTCGATGCGTCTCCCCTGCAGATCGCACTCTCGCTTCGGGTTCGGCGTGCCAGACATCTGCTGGACGACACTGACCTTCCCATTTCTGCCGTCGCGGAGCGCGCCGGGTTTGCCAGCCCGCAACGCCTGAATGCGGCATTCAAACGGCTCTATGGCCGGCCCCCTTCAGCCATGCGCAAGAACGGGTCGACGACCTCGAGAAAACCGAGACCAACCAAAGGAGGCAAGCTTTCATGACGACGAGAACTTATGGCACTGTCAGTGAGGCGAGACGCCGAGAAATGACAGGCCTGGAATTCGTCCGCGGCCTCGCGAGTGGCGAGCTTCCTCTCAATACCATCGCCGGCACGTTGGGCTATGACGTTGCGGAAGCGCAGAGGGGCCGTGTTCTCGTAACGCTGCTACCGACCGATGCTCATCTGAATCCGGCAGGCACGGTGCATGGTGGCCTCACGGCGACGTTGCTCGACAGCTGTATGGGACTGGCGATTCAGTCCATGCTCGATACGGAGGTCAGCCAGACGACCCTCGAGTTCAAGATCTCGCTGGTTCGTCCGATTACCCCCGATACCGGCGAAATACGGGCCGAGGGCAAGGTATTGAACTGCGGACGCCGTATCGGGACCGCCGAAGGAACGGTCGTGGACCGCCGGGGCCGGCTGTTGGCCCATGGCACGACGACGTGCCTGATATTTCCAGGCTGATGAGCGAGGTTTCCTCCGGGGGCCGGGCGAATGCCACGCGCCTGGCCCGAGCCACGGCGACTTCCCACTACGTTCGCGGCGCGCTCTATGGCCTCTTGGCCGTCTGCATTTGGGCCTCGTTTCTCGTCGTATCGCGGCTCGGGGTTCGCACCAGCCTTACGCCTTGGGATGTCGTGGCGATCCGGTTCGGGGTGGCCGGCATCATTCTGGCTCCGTATCTGCTGCGTCGGGGGCTGGCCCTGGATCGACTCGGATGGATCGGCCTGTCCGCCATCGCGGTCGGTGGCGGCGCGCCAATGGTGCTTCTCGTGAATGCAGGATTGCTGTTCGCACCGGCTTCCCATGCGGGTGCGCTGTTCCCAGGCGCGATGCCGTTGTTCGTTGCGTTGCTGGCGATCCCGATTCTCAAGGAGACGTTGACGTCATGTCAGAAGGGCGGGCTTGTCCTGGTTTCGCTGGGAGTCATAGGCATCGTCTGGTCGTCCGGCGTCAACCTTGGTCTTTCGCAAATCGTCGGCCATCTGCTCTTTTTGACCGCGGGGCTGGCATGGGCGAGCTATACCGTCGCCATGCGATGGGCGCGGCTCGATGGCTTGCACGCCGCGGCTATCTCGGCCGTCGTGTCTTTCGTTCTCTATTTGCCGGGATATGCGGCTCTTGCTCCGACGACCCTGTTCGAAGCGCCTTTCCTCGACGTGGTATTGCAAGCCGTGGTACAGGGCATTCTGACGGCGATCGTCGCGTTGCTTCTCTATGGACGAGTGATCGCCATACTCGGTGCCACGGGGGGCGCGGCGTTCGTGGCTTTGACCCCTGCGGTCACCAGCCTCCTGGCGATTCCCGTTCTCGACGAGTGGCTCTCACTGATCGATTGGGTGGCGATCGGAACGATCTCGATAGGCGTATACCTCGTCAGCGGCGGCCCATTAGTGAATGCCCTCCAGTCGAAGCCTCGCCGATGAGCCTCGTATCTCGAAAAGCGCCGATCGACATCGGAACTCGATGCGCTAAGCTCGCGCCATCCGGCCGGCTCTCTCGGGAAACGGCCGGAACGCCATCAGGACCGCCATCGCCGCCAGCCCCATGCCCCAGGAGCCGACGTACATCAGCGTGTAGCTGTCGAAGCGGTCATAGATCAGGCCGCCGAGCAGCGGTCCCGTGGACATGCCGAGACTGCCGGCCATCGCCGTGCCGCCGATGATCGTGCCCATCATCGTCAGCGGGAAGTTCTCGCGGATGATCACCGCGTACAGCGGCATCGTCCCGGCATAGATGAAGCCGACCAGCGTCGCCACCGCATAGAACTCGCCGAGCCGGCTGACGGACACGTAGGCCAGCACGCCGAAGGCCTGGGCCAGCAGGCCGATGACGAGCACGCGCTGGGCGCCGAACCGGTCTCCGGCCAGACCGAAGCCGATGCGGCCGAACATGCCGGCGAGCCCTTCGACGCTGTAGATCGATACCGCCGCGATCATCGGTATGCCGCAGGTCACCGCATAGCTGACCGTGTGGAAGATCGGGCCGGAGTGCGTGGCGCAGCAAAAGAAGTTCGCCAGCATCAGGATGCCGAACTGCCGTGAGCGGACCGCCTGCGCGACCGTCATCTCCGACCCAGCCTGGCCGGCCGCCGTTGCGGCCTGCGCACCGTCCAGCGCTGGCGGCCGGCGCACGAGCAGCGCGGCCGGGATCATCAGGATCGCCGCGATGCCGGCGATGACCAGCATTGCGGTGCGCCAATCGTGGCCGGTGACCAGCCAGGCGGCGAGCGGGGCCATCGTCATCGGCGCCATGCCCATGCCGGCCGAGACCAGGGAGACGGCGAGGCTGCGCTGCGTGTCGAACCAGCCCGTGACGCAAGCCATCATCGGCGCGAAGACCGCGGCCGTCGCGCCGCCGACCAGCAGGCCGAACAAGAGCTGGAACTCGGCCAGCGACGTCGCCCGGCTGGCGAGCGCCAGGCTCGCCGCCAGCACGACCGACCCCGTCAGCACCACCGGGCGCGGCCCGAAGCGGTCGGACAAATGGCCCCACGCCATGCTGGCCACTCCCATCGCGAGGAAGCCGATGGTCATCGCCGTGGAGATGCCGGTGACGGACCAGCCGGTCGCCTGCGCCATCGGCCGCAGGAAGACCGGTAGCGAGAACATCGCGCCGATCGCGACGCAGCCCAGCAGGTCGCCGGCCGCGACGACGACCCAGCGATAAGAGGCGTTCATGGCGTGCCTTGGCGTGTTGCGGGCGCGCCCTTAGTTCGGAATATCGGGCTCGACGAGATGAGCGAGCTGGATCAGCGATTCCTGCCAGCCGAGGTAGCACGCCTCGGTCGGGATCAGGTCGGGAATGCCGGCCTGCTCGATGCTGATTTCCGTGCCGCACGAAACGGCGCGCAGCTTGACCGTCACCCGCATCTCGCCGGGCAGGTTGGGGTCGTCGAACTTGTCGGTGTATTCGATCAGTTCGCCGGGGGTCAGCGTCAGGTACTCGCCGCCGAACGAATGGCTATGACCGGTCGAGAAGTTCTCGAACGACATCTTGAAGCTGCCGCCCACCTTGCCCTCGAAGTGATGGACATGGCAGACGAAGCCATAGGGCGGCAGCCACTTGGCCAGGGCCGCGCCATGCGTGAAGGCGCGGTAGACCTTCTCGGGTGTCGTGCGCAGGACGCGATGCAGGTGGACGGTTCCGGTAGGCATGATCGAATCTCCTTGTAAGTGGTTGACGCAGTCACTGCATCGAATGCAGTCCGATGCAGTTGCCCTCGGTGTCCACCACCAGCGCGCAGAAGCCGTACTGACCGATGGCGAACTTGCGCGCACGTGCGATGTCCTGCACGTAGATCTCGAACCAGACGATGGGATTGGGTTTCATGCGGTGCCTCCGTTCAGGGCTGCGCCGCGACGTTCACCATCCATGGCGTGCCGAAGCGGTCGGTCACCATGCCGAAGCCGGGCGACCAGAAGGTCTGCATGAAAGGCATCGTCACCTGGCCGCCTTCGGCCAGGCCGTCGAACACGCGCCGGCCTTCGGCCTCGGTGTCGACGCCGATCGATACCCACATGCCTTGCGGCTTGACGTAGCCGCCGCCGCAGGTTTCGGGGTCCATCCCGGGCGCGGCCGGCAGGGTGTCGGACGCCATCAGGCTCTGCGAGCCGATCTGCAATTGCGCGTGCATCAGGCGGCTTTTGGCCGACTCGGGTAGCGGCGGCATGCCGGGTTGGGGCGGCATCTCGCCGAACGTGGACTGGAAGACGACCTGCCCGCCGAACACCTTGGCATAGAAGGCCAGGGCCTCGGCGCAGTTGCCGTCGAAATTCAGGTAGGGAACGAATTGCATACGGGTCTCCTGTCGAGTGTGGACGGTGTCCACATTTCCCTATACTAGACGCCAACACGGACGCTGTCCAGACGGAAGCGCCCACGGCGCCTCGCGCCGCGGAGGGTCGTCAAATAGCGGGTGGTGAGGGGTGGCCGGCACTGCGCCGCGTCGACCCGACGCAGCGCGTGGGGACAGGAGTCCGCGCCGCTTCTTCCGGCTTGCGCCTAGGCGACCGCGTTGCCCGCGCGCAGTTGCGTGATCTGCGCATCGTCGTAGCCGGCCTCTCGCAGGATCTCGTCGGTGTGCTGGCCCACGTCCGGTGCCTTGCGCGGTGTGACCTTGGGTGCGCCCTCCACGTACATCGGGCTGTCCACGGTGCGCAGCGTGTCGTTCTCGAACTGCACGAGCACGCCGGCGTCGATCGCCTGCTGGTCGGTGGCGGTGTCCTCGGAGGTGGCGACGATCTCGAAGATCAGGCCGGCCTCATTGAAGATCTCGCGCCACTCCGCGCGGTCGCGCGTGGCGAAGGCGGCGTCCAGTTCGGCGATCAGTTCGCGGGCATGCTTGAAGCGATCGGCCTGCGTGGCGAAGCGCGGATCGGCCATCAGCGCCTCCCGGTCCAGGCACCTGGCCAGCACCGGCCAGTGGCGATTCTCGTTGAGCAGCGTCAGGATCAGCCACTTGCCGTCGCGGCATTGGTAGTAGGCGGTCAGTGCGTTGAACAACTGCTCGCGCGGCGGACGGGGAAAGAACGTGGCGCCGCACAGCGCCGCCTGCACGTTGAAGCCATTGGCCCACATGCCGTTGGCGATCAGCGACGAGCCCACCTGCGTGCCGCGGCCGGTGCGCTCGCGCTGGTACAGGCCGACCATGATGGCGCCGAACAGGCCCAGCGCGGACGGGTGGTCGCCCATCCCGGTGAGGGCGCGCGCAGGCGGCACGGTGGCTTCGGTCCGGCAGCCGTCCATCAGGCCCGAGCGCGCCCAGTAGGCGGTCATGTCGAAGCCGGGCTTGGCCGCCTCGGCACCGCGCTCGCCATAGCCGGTGAAGGAGGCGTAGACCAGACGCTCGTTCAACTTGGCGAGCGTCTCGTAGCCCAGGCCGAGCTTCCTGCGCACGGCCACCGGGTAGTTGGTGATGAACACATCCGCCCGGCTGGCCAGCCGGTGCAGCACGGCCTGCCCGTCGGGCTTCGTCAAGTCGATCACCATGCCGCGCTTGTTGCGGTTGTCCAGCAGCCAGCCGTAGGACTGGTCGGTCTTCGGGTTTCCGGGCAGGCGGGACAAGGTGCGCGCGGCATCGCCGGCACCGGGCGGTTCGATCTTGATGACGTCGGCGCCGAAGTCGGACAGCACTGCCGCTGCGCCTGGCGCGGCGATGAAACTGCTGCAGTCGATGACGCGCAAGCCGTCGAACAGCGTCTTCATGCGAGCCTCCTCGATACCTGCGTTCCGTCGATCCGATCGGCGTCCGGTCTCATCTCTCGTCTCCTCGTTTCGTTCGTCGTCGTGCGGATGCCCGCGTTGGCCGGGAGCCTCCGGTCCATGATCTTCGGGCAATGGATCGCGGCGACGCTACGGGACCTTCCCGAACCCGGCCGCCTGATCAGCGCCGCGTCGCCGCGCCCGGTCCGGCGCCGTTGCGATAGCCGGAGGGGCTGACGCCATGGGTCTTGCGGAAGGCGCGGCTGAAGTTGGCGACGTCGGTGAAACCGAGCCGATAAGCGATCTCCGACACCGACAGCTTGTCGTCCGCCAACAGCGTGCGGGCACGCGCGTTGCGCGCATCGATGGCCAGGTCGCGGAAGCTGCTGCCCTCGCTGCGCAGGTGGCGGTCGAGCGTGCGCGACGACAGCCCCCGCAGCCGGGCCAGCGCTCCCAACGTCAGCCGGCCGTCCTGTGCCGCGTCGAGCATCATCATCGCCCAGTGGGTCCAGCTCTCCGGCTCGCCACGGGCCTGCAGCAGCGCGTCGCACCGCTCTTCGGCGGTGCGCACCGCGTGCTCGCTCGCCATCGGAAGCGGGGCGTCCAGGCTCCAGTTGCCGATGGCCATCCGCACTTCGGGTACCGGCGAGGCGACGAAGTGCACGCGCGCGGGCGCGAGTTCGCGGTACCGCTGAGCGTGCGGCGGCGGCGGTATCGACAGATGGATGTCGCAGGCGCATTCGGGGTCGCGCAGCAGCGGCTTGCATTGCAGGTACGTCGAGACCGCAAGCAGTTCCAGCGATACCTCCAGCACATGGCTGCCCATCGGCTGCACGGGACGGTAGATGATCTCGGCCTCATCGCCGTGGCGCTGGTAGACCATCCCGAACAGCGGCGTCAGCAGCGAGAAATAGCGCGAGCACTGGCGCAGCCCCTGGTCGAGCGTCGCGTACGACAGCAGCGCGTAGCCCAGGATGCCGTGCGAATTGAGCTTCAGGCGGCGGCCCCACTCGAAGCCCAGGTCGCTGCGCCCGGTCAGGCGCGGGATCTGGGCAAGCAGGTCCTCGTATTGCGGCAAGGTGACGGTGAAGTCCGTCTCCTTCGCCCGCTCGGGCTCGATGCCCGCCGCGCGCAGCACCGCATCCACCGAGGCGCCGGCCGAGCGCAGGTAGTCGTCCATCAGCAGGATGTAGCGAGCTGGCAGCAGGGTGCCGGTGATGCTGGTCATTTCATCGTCCCGCAACAGCAGAGGTTCGTCCGAGCCTTTGTCGGAAAATGATAAGCAATCACCGGAAAGTGACAAGACTGCGCGTGGATCGCCTCGACATAATGCGCCGGCAACCATCATCACGCGCAGCATCGAGCGTCCCGACGCGCTGCTGAAGCGATGGATCGAGGAGACTCCCATGTTCCAAGTGAACCACCTGACCCTGCTGGGCTCGGGCGTGCTCGGCGGCCAGATCGCCTGGCACAGCGCCTTCAAGGGCAAGCACGTCGTCGTGTACGACATCTCGGAAGAAGCGCTGGCGGCCTGCCGCGCCGCGCAGGCGCAGTACGCAGCCCTCTACCTGATGGACGAGATCGGCGCCAGCGAGGCCGACGTGGCCGCCGCGCGGCAACGCCTGAGTTTCACCACCGACCTGGCCGGCGCGGTGGCCAACGCCGATCTGGTCATCGAGGCCGTGCCGGAGATCCCGGACGTCAAGACGCGCGTCTACCAGCAGATGGCGCCGCTGCTGCAGGCCCACACCCTGATCGCCACGAACTCGTCGACCCTGTTGCCGAGCGATTTCGCGGCCGCCACCGGCCGGCCCGACAAGTACTGCGCGCTGCATTACGCGAACTACATCTGGTCGGCCAATCTGGTCGAGATCATGCCCCATGCGAAGACGGCCCGCGCCACGCTCGAAGCCGTCACCCGCTTCGCGATCGAGACGGGCATGGTGCCGATCGCCGTCGGTACCGAGCACAACGGCTACGTGCTCAATTCCTGGTTCCCGGCCCTGCTCAACGCCGCCCAGACGCTGGTGACCAACGGTATCGCCACGCCCGAGGACGTCGACCGCACGTTCCTGATCGCGAACCGGGGTGCGCGCATGGGGCCGATGGGCATGATGGACGTCGTCGGCATGAAGACCGTCTACGACGTGTCGATGCATTGGGGCCACGTGCGGGGCGACGCCCAGCAACTGGCCAACGCCGAGTACATCAAGACGCATCTGCTGGACAAGGGACGCACCGGTCTGCTGGCCGGCAAGGGGTACTACGACTACCCGGATCCCGCTTATGAGGCGGCGGACTTCCTGGCGGTGCCGCCCCTGTCGAAGCTGCCTGAGATCGTCGATCGTCTGATCCCCAAGGCGTGATCCAACAGACAAGCAAACAGGAGACACCAGCATGACCGAATGGATGACCGAAGAACGGCGCGCGGGACTGCGCGCGATCTGCGACACGGTGGTTCCGGCGATCCCGCGCGCCGATGACCCCACCGGCTTCTGGGCGCGCAAGGCCACCGACGTCGGTACCGATGAGGCCATCATCGTCGCGCTGGCCGGCATGCAGACCGAGGCACGCGACGGCTTGCTGGGTCTGGTGGACGGGCTGGTCGCGCAAGGCATCCTGACCGCCTCGCAGTTGTCGCGCGAACAGATCCTGTCGCGGACCGCGCTGTTCGGCCCGGCGGCCGCGTTCGGCGTCGGCGCGCTAAGCGGGCTGGTGCGCCTGATGGCTTATGGCCTGCCCGACGCCGTTGGGCAGAACCCGTTCTGGAAGGCGTTCGGTTATCCGGGCCCGATCAGCGCGCCGCCGCAGGCGCCGAAGCCGATCCGGCCGCTGGTCCCCAACGGCGACATGACGATCGACGCCGACGTCGTGGTGGTCGGCTCGGGCTCGGGCGGCGGCGTGGTGGCGGGCAAGCTGGCGGCTGCCGGACTGAAGGTCGTCGTGCTCGAAGCCGGCGGCTATTTCAACGAAGCCGATTTCAACCAGCTCGAACTCTGGGCTTACCAGAACCTGTACTGGCGAGGCGGCCCGACGCCGGCGGCCGACCTGAACATCTCGATCATGGCCGGCGCCGCGCTGGGGGGCGGCAGCACCATCAACTGGAGCAACTGCCTGCGCACGCGCCCCTGGGTGCGCGAGGAATGGGCGCGCGAGCATGGTCTCGAAGGCGTCGACGGCCACGACTTCGACCGCCACCTCGACGCCGTCTGCGCGCGCATCGGGGTCACCGACCAGTGCTCGGAGTTCAATGGCCCGAATCAGCGCATCGAAGACGGTGCGGCGCGGCTGGACTGGTCGTTCAAGCGCCTGCTGCGCAACGCCGACCCGACGACTTATGACCCGGCCAGCGCCGGCTACATGGGCTTCGGTGATCAATCCGGCTCCAAGCTGGGCACGATGAAGACCTGGCTGCAGGATGCGTTCGATGCCGGCGCCGACGTCATCGTGCGCTGCCGCGCGGACCGGGTGCTGGTGGAAGGCGGACGCGCCGCGGGCGTGCTGGCCACTTATCGCGATCCGGCCACCGGCGCGAGCGCGGCGCTGACGGTGCGCGCACCGCAGGTGGTGGTGGCCGGCGGCGCGCTCGAATCGCCTGCGCTGCTGCTGCGCTCGGGCATCGGGGGGCCGGCCGTCGGCAGGTATCTGCGGCTGCATCCGTGCACGGCGATCGCCGCGACCTATCCGGATCCGCAGGACGCCTGGTGGGCCGCGCCGATGACCGCGATGATCGACCAGTTCGAGCGCCCGGACGGCGGCGACTACGGCTTCCTGATCCAGGCGCCGCACTGCTCGGTGGGCACGTCGGCGGCGCTGCTGCCGTTCACGACGGCGGTGGCGCACAAAGAAGCGATGAGCCAGCTCCGCAATACCGCGACGACGATCGGGCTGACGCGCGACCACGGCCACGGCCAGATCTCGATCGACGCCCAGGGCGAGGCGGTGCCGACGTATTCGGTCACCGATCCGGTCGACGTCGCGAATCTGTACGCGGGCATGGAGGCGCAGGTGCGGATGCATCAGGCCGCCGGCGCGGTCAAGGTGGGCGTGTTGGCCGCCGGCGCTCCCAGTTGGCGCTGGGGCGACGATCTCGACGCCTTCGTCGCCCGGCTGCGCAGACTGCCGCTGCGTTTCGGCGGCGTCAGCCTGTTCTGCGCGCACCAGATGGGTTCCTGCCGCCTGGGTAAGGATCCCGCGCTCAGCGTGGCGGGCCCGTTCGGCGAACTGCACGACACGCCGGGAGTATGGATCGGCGACGCCAGCGCGTTCCCGACCTCGTCCGGCACCAATCCGATGATTTCGACGATGGCGCTGGCCCACCGTACCGCCGAGGCGGTGATCGCGGCCGCCGGCAGCCGCCGCATCTGATGGAGATAAGCACATGACCGCAACGAACGCCGTTCCGGCACACGACAGGTTCTACATCGGCGGCGAGTGGGTCGCGCCCGCGCCGGGCTACGCGCTGCACGACGTCGTCAACGCGTCCACCGAGGACGTCATCGCCCGCGTTCCGCTAGGGTCGGCCGCCGACGTGGATCGCGCGGTAACCGCCGCCCGCCAGGGTTTCGATGCCTGGTCGCAATCGGACTGGCAGACCCGCGCCGCCGCGCTGGAAGCGATCCAC
This sequence comes from Pseudomonadota bacterium, assembly GCA_029779435.1. GTDB lineage: Bacteria > Pseudomonadota > Gammaproteobacteria > Burkholderiales > Burkholderiaceae_E > JAKPAM01. The sequence goes on from JAKPAM010000014.1 coordinate 43,956, forward strand.
GCCAAGCTGGCGGAACGCGCCGACGAGATCGCCGCGCTGGTCTCGCGCGAGATGGGCATGCCGCTGACGGTATCGCAGTTGATCCAGGCCGGGCTGCCCGCCTGGTCGTTCGGCACGATGGCCCAGCTGGTACGCGATTTTCCGTGGCAGGAAGAGGTCGGCAATTCGTTGATCGTGCGCGAGCCGATCGGTGTCGTCGGTGCGATCACGCCGTGGAACTACCCGTTGCACCAGGTGGCGGCCAAGGTGGCGCCGGCGCTGGCGGCCGGCTGCGCGATCGTGCTCAAGCCCAGCGAAGTGGCACCGCTGTCCGCGTTCGTGCTGGCCGAGATCATCGATTCGGTGGGCTTGCCGGCCGGCGTGTTCAACCTGGTCACCGGCACCGGCCCGGTGGTCGGCGAAGCGCTCGCGTCCCATGCGGGCATCGACATGATCTCGCTGACCGGCTCGACGCGTGCCGGCAAACGGGTCGGTGAACTGGCCGCGCGGACGATCAAGCGCGTATCACTGGAGCTGGGCGGCAAGTCGGCGAACATCATCCTCGACGACGTCGGCGCCGACCTGGAGGCCGCCGTCGTCGATGGTCTCCAGAAGTGCTTCCTGAACGCCGGCCAGACCTGCACGGCCTTTACCCGCATGCTGGTGCCGCGCGCGCGGCTGGCCGAAGTGGAGGCGATCGCCAAGTTCGCGGCCGAAGCCGTCAAGCTCGGCGATCCGTTCGACCCGGATACCGAACTGGGGCCGATGGTGACGCAGGCCCACCGCGAAACGGTGCGCCGCTACATCCGCAAGGGCATCGAAGAAGGGGCCAAGCTGCTCTGCGGCGGGCCGGAGCCGGTCGATGGGCTCGCCAAGGGCTGGTTCGTCAAGCCGACGGTCTTCTCCGACGTGACGCCCGGCATCACGATCGAGCAGGAGGAGATCTTCGGCCCGGTGCTGTGCATCATCCCTTATGACAGCGAGGACGAAGCGGTCCGGATCGCCAACGGCACGGTCTACGGCCTGTCCGGTGGCGTCTGGGGCAGTGACCCCGAGCGCGCCGAGCGCGTGGCCCGGCGCCTGCGCACCGGCATGGTCGACATCAACGGCGGCACGTTCAACCCGATGCAGCCGTTCGGCGGCTACAAGCAATCCGGCAACGGGCGTGAACTGGGCGCGCACGGCCTGGCCGAGTTCACGGAGATCAAGTCGATGCAGCGCTAGGGCCTGCCGACGCCAGGATCGACTCTGCGCCGAGGGGCGTCGACAGGCCCTGGTGCGGTGAGTCTTTGATTCATGGCATCAGGCGCGTGGGCGGTAGAGACCGCCGACGCTTCCGGCGCCTCGCTCATCGCGACGGCATGCCGCTCGGTGGTGTCCCGACCGCAGCCTCAGACCTTGACTCGCGCGGCCATGCCCGCGATGTAGCGCGTCACCCAGCGCGGCGTGACCTGCGCCCAGGCCGCCGTCACCTGGTTCGATATACCCGGCACTTCGACCACGCGTCCGCTCATCAGCGCGCGATATGCCTGCGCAGCCACGTCCTTCGGGTTGGACAGGAATTCCTTGGGCAGCGCCCGTGCGCTCGACGACTGGTCCTGGATCTCGTCGCCCATGCTGGTGGCGGTCAGCCCCGGGCACAGCGCCGTGGCCTTGACGCCGGTACCTCGCAACTCCTCGGACAGCGCTTCGGTAAGCGACAGCACGTAAGCCTTGCTCGCCGCATAGGCCGCCATCGACGGTATCGGCTGGAACGCGGCCAGCGAGGCGACGTTCAGGATGCGGCCGACGCCGCGCTCGATCATCGCCGGCAGCAGCCGGGCGGTCATCTCGGTGAGCGCGCGCACGTTCAGATCGACGAGCGCGGTCAGCTTGTCGGGATCCGCTTTGGCGAACGGGCCGACATCGACGACGCCGGCGTTGTTGACGAGGATGCCGATGAACTCGCCGTCGGCTTCGGCCGCCTTGACCGCCGCGGCCGGCCCGTTGGGTTTGGTCAGGTCCTGCGTCACCAGTTTCACATCGGTCTGGTAATCGCGCGTGAGTTCCTCGGCCAGATCGGCCAGCGCCTCGCGGCGGCGGGCGACGAGCGTGAGCCGGTGGCCGTGCTGGGCGAACTGGCGCGCCAACTCGGCGCCGATACCGGCCGAAGCACCGGTGATCAGTACCCGTCCGATGTCCTTGCCGTTGATCTGCGCGCCGGCAGAACCGGATTTCTTGCGTGTGGCCATAGGGGTCTCCTTGACGGTCTATCGTTGATCCGAGGTTGATCCGAGCGCGTGAGAGTTTGCCCGAACGCCGTTCGCGGCCAGACGCTCCGGAGCCGATGCTACCGACAACTTGATGCATGCAGGGCGGGTATGACACCGAAATCGGGACGCGTGCTGCGGCGTCGCCGCTGGCATGATTCTCGCCGGACCGGAGGCGTATCCGGCAATCGACGACTCACATTGATGTTTTAGTTTGATGCGCATAAAATATGCGCATAATCTGGCGATAGGATTGCTGCGATGCCTTCGATCTTTGATACCGAAGCTCCCAAGAAAGCCACGAACGTGAGTATCAATAGCGACCTTTTGTCGCAGGCAAGGAACTTGAAGATCAACCTGTCCGCGACGTTGGAACAGGCATTGGCCGAGCAGGTCCGAATTCGGCAGCGCGAGCTTTGGAAGCAACGCAATCAGGGCGCGATACAGGCGTATAACGACTTGGTCGCCGACCATGGCTGCCTGGGGG
>JAKPAM010000032.1 GCA_029779435.1 Pseudomonadota bacterium
CACTCCACGCCGTACCTGAACCGCGCGTTCTTCCAAGCAATCGGCCAGAACATGCCCGAGCACCTGGTGATGATCCTGGCGCTGGACGGCGCCCGCCCGGTAGCCGCCAGCCTGCTCGTGCGCGACGACGACCGGCTGTACGGCCGCTACTGGGGTGCGGTCGAAGCCGTGCCATTCCTGCACTTCGAGACCGCCTACTACCGGGCGATCGAGACCGCGATCGAACTGCGCATTCCGATCATCGAGGGCGGCGCGCAGGGCGAGCACAAGATGGCGCGCGGCTTCCTGCCGCAGGAGACGGTGTCCTGCCACTGGCTGGCCGAACCTGCCTTCGCCGATGCGGTCGAGCGCTTCCTGCAGCGCGAGGGCGGGATGATCGACGGCTACCTCGACGAACTCACCGAGCGCTCGCCGCTGCGCCCGGCCGATCGCGGCTGAACCGCGCCTGAGCCGCGGGGACGACGCCCGGACGACGTCCTGACGACGCCCGGATGACGCCCGGATGACGCCCCGATGACGCCCCGATGACGCCCCGATGACGCCCCGATGACGCCCGGACGACGTCCTGACGTCCTGACGTCCTGTCGTCAGGTCGTCAACGAGTCGGACCGTAACGGTACCGGGTCGACCCGGCTCAGGACCACGGTCAGCATCGAATCAGCCTGGCTCGGCGCCGATTGTTTGGCTATGGTCACCGACCATGGTCATTTGAACGCCAGCGCCCAAGTGCTTCAGTGCATCGGCACGTCCATGCATCCGTGCATCCGTGCATCCGTGCATCCGTGCGTCCGTGCGTCCGTGCGTCCGTGCGTCCATGCGCCGGCACGTCCGCGGGACCGCATCTCAGAACCTCAGCCGTGCCGCGGCGGGTGAGCTGCGTCAGCGCCCCCCACCGGTGCAATCCGTCAGCGTGCGGCGGCCGGCGCGCTGCGCGCGGCGATCGGTTCCATCCATCCGCCGCCCAGCGCCTTCATCAGATCGACGCTGAACGACAGGCGCGCCTGCCGGTTGCGCACCAGGGCGATCTCGGCGTCGTTGCGCACGCGGTCGGCGTCCAGCACCTCGAGGTACGACGAATACCCGGCC
>JAKPAM010000038.1 GCA_029779435.1 Pseudomonadota bacterium
TCGAACTCAGGCCGCGAAGATCACGGGTCTGGATCGCGGCGATCTGGTCGGTGGTCAGCGAGGCGATCTGGCCGGTGGTCAGCGCAGCGACCTGCGCGGAGGTCAGCGCCACGATGCTGGCTGTGGTCAACGCCGAGACCTGATTGGTGCTGAGCGCTTGCAGGTCGGCCGTCTGGATCGCGGCGACTTGGGCGGTGGTCAGCGTGGCGACCTGGTCGGTCGTCAGCGCAGCGGCTTGAGCGGTCGACAGCGCGGCGATGTGCGCGGTGGACAGTGCAGCGGTCTGCGCGGTCGTCATCGCGGCGAGGTCGGCAGTCTCGATCGCGCCGATCTGGGCCGAGTTCAACGCGCGCAGGTCAGCGGTCTCGATCGCGGCGACCTGGTCCGACGTCAGCGCGGCGATCTGCGCGGTCGTCAACGACGCGACTTGCGCGCTCGACAACGCGGCGATCGTGGCGGTGCCCAGCGAGGCCAGTTGGGCGGTGCCCATCGCCCGTAGATCGGCCGTCTCGATGGCCATGACTTGCGACGAACTCATCGCACCGACCTGATCGGAGGTCAACGCACCGACTTGCGCCGACGTCAGGCCGGCGACTTGCGCGGTCGTCAGCGCGGCGATGTGGTCGGTGCTGAGCGCGGCGACGGTCGCGGTGCTGAAGCCGGCGATCTGCGCGGTGCCGAGCACGCGCAGGTCGGCCGTTTCGAGCGCGAGGACCTGAGCCGAGGTCAGGGAGCCGACTTGCGCGGTGGTCAGCGCGGCGACTTGCGCGGTGGTCAGCGCGATGACGCTGTCAGTGGTCAGCGCCTGGATCTGCGCCGAGCCCAGGCCGCGCAGATCCGAGGTCTGGATAGCGGCGATCTGGTCGGTGGTCAGCGAAGCGATCTGGCCGGTGGTCAGCGCAGCGACCTGCGCGGAGGTCAGCGCGACGATGCTGGCGGTGATCAGCGAAGCGACCTGATTGGTGCTGAGCGCTTGCAGATCGCGGGTTTCGATCGCGGCGACTTGGGCGGTGCTCAGCGCGGCGAGTTGATCGGTGGTCAGCGCAGCGGCTTGGGCCGTCGACAGTGCGGCGATGTGCGCGGTCGAGAGGGCCGCGGTTTGTGCGGTCGTCATCGCGGCCAGGTCGGCGGTTTCGATCGCAGCGATCTGGGCCGAGTTCAACGCACGCAGGTCAGCGGTCTCGATGGCGGCGATCTGATCCGACGTCAGCGCGGCGATCTGCGCGGTGGTCAGCGACGCGATCTGCGCCGAACTCAGCGCAGCGATCGTATCGGTGCCCAGCGCCTGGATCTGGGCCGAACCCAGCGTCCGCAGGTCGGCGGTTTCGATGGCCGCGACCTGCGCGGTGCTCATCACGCCGAATTGATCGGACGTCAGCGCACCGACCTGTGCCGATGTGAGGCCGGCGATCTGGGCCGAGGTCAGACCCGGTACTTGATCCGTCGTCAGCGAGGCGACCTGGGCCGTCGACAGCGCGGCGACCTGGACAGTGGTCAGCGAGGCCAGTTGCGTGGTGCTCAACGCAGCCAGGTCTTGTGTCTCGATGGCCCGGATCTGGGCCGAGTTCAACGCACGCAGGTCAGCGGTCTCGATGGCGGCGACCTGGTCCGACGTCAGTGCGGCGATCTGGGCCGTGGTCAGCGAAGCGACTTGCGCGCTCGACAACGCGACGATCGTGGCGGTGCCCAGCGAGGCCAGTTGGGCGGTGCCCATCGCCCGCAGGTCGGCCGTCTCGATGGCCATCACCTGCGACGAGCTCATCGCGCCGACCTGGTCGGAGGTTAGTGCACCGACTTGCGCCGACGTCAGGCCGGCGACTTGCGCGGTCGTCAGTGCAGCGATGTGGTCGGAACTGAGCGCGGCGACGGTCGCCGTGCTGAAGCCGGCGATCTGCGCGGTGCTGAGTACGCGCAGGTCGGCCGTTTCCAACGCCAGGATCTGGGCCGAGCTCAGCGAGGCGACCTGGGCGGTCGACAGCGCGGCAACCTGTGCGGTGGTCAGCGCGACGATCGCATCGGTGGTCAGCGCCTGGATCTGTGCCGAGCCCAGGCCGCGCAGATCCGAGGTCTGGATAGCGGCGATCTGGTCGGTGGTCAGCGAAGCGATCTGGCCGGTGGTCAGCGCGGCGACCTGCGTGGAGGTCAGCGCCACGATGCTGGCTGTGGTCAGCGAAGCGACCTGATTGGTGCCGAGGGCCTGCAGGTCGCGGGTCTCGATCGCGGCGACTTGCGCGGTCGTCAGCGCGGTAAGTTGATCGGTGGTCAGCGCAGCAGCTTGGGCGGTCGACAGTGCGGCGATCTGTGCGGTCGAGAGGGCCGCGGTCTGCGCGGTCGTCATCGCGGCGAGGTCGGCGGTTTCGATCGCGCCGATCTGGGCCGAGTTCAACGCGCGCAGGTCAGCGGTCTCGATCGCGGCGATCTGGTCGGACGTCAATGCGGCGATCTGCGCGGTCGTCAGCGACGCGACTTGCGCGCTCGACAACGCGGCGATCGTGGCGGTACCGAGCGAGGCCAGTTGAGCCGTACCCATCGCTCGCAGGTCGGCTGTCTCGATGGCCATCACCTGCGACGAGCTCATCGCACCGACCTGATCGGAGGTCAGCGCACCGACTTGCGCCGACGTCAGGCCGGCGACCTGTGCGGTCGTCAGTGCAGCGATATGGTCGGAACTGAGTGCGGCGACGGTTGCCGTGCTGAAGCCGGCGATCTGCGCGGTGCCGAGCACGCGAAGGTCCGCCGTTTCGAGCGCGAGGACCTGGGCCGAGGTCAGGGAGCCGACTTGCGCGCTGGACAATGCGGCGACTTGCGCGGTGGTCAGCGCGACGACGGCGTCGGTGGTCAACGCCTGGATCTGTGCCGAGCCCAGGCCGCGCAGATCCGAGGTCTGGATAGCGGCGATCTGGTCGGTGGTCAGCGAAGCGATCTGGCCAGTGGTCAACGCGGCGACCTGCGCGGAGGTCAGCGCCACGATGCTGGCGGTGGTCAGCGAAGCGACTTGGTCGGTGCCGAGGGCTTGCAGATCGCGGGTTTCGATCGCGGCGACTTGGGCGGTGCTCAGCGCATCGAGTTGATCAGTGGTCAGCGCGGCGGCCTGCGCGGTCGACAGCGCGGCCACCTGCGCGGGGGTCAATGCGGAAACCTGGGCGGTACCCAGGGCAGCGAGGTCGGCGGTCTCGATCGCAGCGATCTGAGCCGAGTTCAGCGCGCGCAGGTCAGCGGTCTCGATGGCCGCAACCTGGTTCGACGTCAGCGCGACGATCTGCGCGGTGGTCAGCGCGCCGACCTGATGGGAACCCAGCCCGGCCACCGCGTCGGTGGACAGCGCGGCGATCTGCGCCGAGCTGAGCGCACGCAGGTCGGCGGTCTCGAATGCGGCGGCCTGCGCGCTGGATAGCGCGGCGACCTGGCCGGTCGTCAGCGAGGCGGCTTGCGACGTCGTCAGCGCGATGATCTGCGTCGATCCCAGGCTGCCGATCTGGTCGGTCGTCAACGCGGCGATGCCGGCCGTGCCGATCGCGGCGACCTGCGTATTGGTCAGCGCCCGCAGATCGGCGGTTTCGATGGCGGTCAACTGCTCGGTCGTCAACGCACGGATCTGGCCGGTCGTCAGCGCGGCGACATGGCTGGTGCTCAACGCCGCGATGGCGTCTGTGGTCAATCCGGAGACTGCCGCGGTCGTCAGCGCGCGAATCTGAACCGTCGAGAATGCCCCGATGTGATCGGTCGTCAACGCCTGGACATGCGCCGAACCCAGTGCGGCGATTTCCGACGTCGGCAAGACAGCGATGGTTGCAGTCGAAAGCGCCGCGATCTGAGCGGAGTTGAAAGTCTCAAGGATTGCCATTAATGACCCCAAGCGGACCGTGTCTGCAGTAAGACAGCGGGCGCCAAGTTAGCGTTCAAGATGCAGAAAACGCCGCAGTATCTTGATAGATAAGGACATTTTCCGAAACATTTTTTTGCAATCGGGATCGAGACGATTCGGATTCGTAGCTTGGCCGACACAGCTCCTGGCCGGCCTGGGGGCTGTGGGTTCGGAAGCAAACGTCACGTCGCGTCACAATTCCGCCTGCAACACGACAGTGATAAATGTCACGTGAAGTGACGACGATGCGAAGCCGACGGGAAGCAGGTTCGACCGCTGCGCTGAGCTTGTGGCGGTTTGGACACAACACGCGGCGATCGCGCCGACCTCCGTTCGATCGCCGTTTCGTTGTAGGATCCGCAATGGCGCCGATTTGAGATCAGCTTGCGGGCGCTTGATAAATACGGCTAAAGCGGTGCGACCCATCGGAGCGCCCGGCAGCCCGCGCAGGCTGGTCGGGCGTTTTCATATGGATCGTTCATGTCTGCATCGGTCGGGGCCGTGACCCCGCAGCGCGCGCGCTTCGACGAGGGGTTGACCCTGGCGAGCGGTGCGACCTTTCCCGGCTACGAGCTGGTCTACGAGACCTACGGCACGCTGTCGCCGCGGCGCGACAACGCGGTACTGGTCTGCCACGCGCTGAACGCGTCGCACCACGTCGCCGGCTGGCATGCCGACAAGCCCAAGGACATCGGGTGGTGGGACAACATGATCGGCCCGGGCCGTCCGCTCGATACCGATCGCTTCTTCGTCGTCGGCGTCAACAATCTGGGCAGTTGCTTCGGGTCGACCGGGCCGATGTCGATCAACCCGGCGACGGGGCGGCCCTGGGGCTCGGCGTTTCCGGTGCTGACCGTCGAGGATTGGGTCCATACGCAGGCCCGGCTGGCCGATCGACTGGGCATCGAGCGCTTCGCGGCGGTGATGGGCGGCAGTCTGGGCGGCATGCAGGCGCTGGCGTGGTCGACGCTGTATCCGCAGCGGGTGGCCCATGCGCTGGTGATCGCGTCCACGGCCAAGCTGTCGGCGCAGAACATCGCGTTCAACGAGGTGGCGCGCCGGGCGATCCTGACCGATCCGGAGTTCTTCGGCGGCGGCTTCTACGAGCACGGCACGGTGCCGCGCCGCGGCCTGGAGGTGGCGCGGATGATCGGCCACATCACGTACCTGTCCGACGATGTGATGGCCGAGCGCTTCGGGCGCGGCCTGCGCGACCGGCAGGTCGACGACGACTACCGGTTCACGTTCGACGTCGAGTTCGAGATCGAGTCGTATCTGCGCCACCAGGGAGAGAAGTTCTCCCAGTACTTCGACGCCAACACCTATCTGCTGATCACGCGCGCGCTCGACTACTTCGATCCGGCCCGCGCGCACGGCGGCGACCTGACGGCGGCTCTGGCGCCGGCCACGGCCGATTTCTTCATCGCGTCGTTCACGACCGATTGGCGGTTCTCGCCGGAGCGCAGCCGCGAGATCGTCGAAGCGCTGCTGAACAACCGCCGCAACGTGACTTACGCAGAGATCGATGCGCCCCACGGCCACGACGCGTTCCTGCTCGATGATCCGCAATATCACGCGATGGTGCGCGCTTATTTCAACAACATCGCGGAACGACTGACGAAACAAGGGGGGCAGGCCTGATGTCCGAACCTGTCCACGCCCTGCGTCCCGACCTGCAGTGCATCGCCGACTGGGTACGGCCGGGCGCCCGCGTGCTCGACCTGGGCTGCGGGGATGGCGCGCTGCTCGGTTACCTGCAGACGCGCAAGGGCTGCCATGGCTATGGCGTCGAGATCGACGACAAGGCGGTCCTGCGCTGCGCGCAGCGCGGCATCAACGTGATCCAGCAAAACATCGAAGAAGGGCTCGGCATGTTCAATTCCGAGCAGTTCGACGTGGTGATCTCGTCGATGGCGATCCAGGCGACGCACAAGACCGAGCAGGTGCTCAGCGAGATGAGCCGGATCGGCAAGGAGGGCGTCGTGTCGTTTCCGAACTTCGGCCATTGGACGCACGCGTGGTCGCTGCTGCGCGGACACATGCCGATGTCCCGGACGATGCCCTATCAGTGGTACGACACGCCGAACCTGCACCTGGCGACGATCCCGGATTTCGAGTCGTTCCTGCAGGACCATGACCTGGTCATCACCAGCCGCGCGTTCCTGGCGGCCGGCCGGCCGGTGCGGGCGCTGGCCGAGTTGCGGGCGACGCAGGCGATCTATCGCTTTCGTCGCCGCTGATCGATCGCCGATCGCTCGCGCCATGGTCTGCTTGACAAGCGCCCGGCGTTGAGCGGATCATAAAAAGATGTCCATGCAGCCCGTCACCCGCTCGACCCCTCCCGGCGCCCGCGCCGCGGCGGTTGCGTCGGCTCACGCCGGGTCGGTTTCTGCTGCTGCGGCCTGCTCCGCTGCGTCGATTCGCGCCGATCTGCTCGGCGCGCTGCTGCTACTGCGCCGCTAGGCGCACAAATCTTTTCCCCCCATCACCCGTGTCGACGCCGTGGCCTTCAAAATGGCCAAGGGGTCCGCGCATGCATCTACCGGCCTGATCGCGCACTCTCGGTGCCCGGGCCGGACGTCCAGATTCCATCCTGAAATTCCGGCGCCGCCTGGCGCCCGCCCAAGAGGTTCGTGATGAGTTACAACGTCGATCCCGCCAAGAAATACCGCCCGTTCGCCCCGGTCCAGATCCCGGACCGTCAGTGGCCGAACCAGGTCATCACCCGAGCGCCGATGTGGTGCAGCGTCGACCTCCGCGATGGCAACCAGTCGCTGATCGAGCCGATGGACTCGGAACGCAAGATGAAGATGTTCCAGCACCTGGTGAAGATCGGCTACAAGGAGATCGAGATCGGGTTTCCGGCCGCGTCGCAGACCGACTTCGACTTCGTCCGCGAACTGATCGAGAACGACCTCATTCCCGATGACGTGATCGTGCAGGTGCTGACGCAGGCCCGGCCGGAGTTGATCGAGCGCACGTTCGAGTCGCTGGTCGACGTCAAGCGCGCGATCGTGCACGTCTACAACTCCACGTCGACCGCGCAGCGCCGCGTCGTGTTCAACCTGGATCGCGACGGCGTCAAGGAGATCGCGGTGCAGGGCGCGACCTGCGTCGCCCAGAATGCGGCCAAGTATCCGCAGACGGAATGGACGTTCGAGTACTCGCCCGAGAGCTTCACCGGCACCGAGCTGGACTACGCGCTCGAGGTCTGCGACGCGGTCGGCGACGTGTGGAAGCCGACACCGGCGAAGAAGATGATCGTCAACCTGCCGGCGACCGTCGAGCACAGCACACCGAACGTCTATGCCGACATGGTCGAGTGGATGCATCGGCATTTGAAGTACCGCGACGCGATCATCCTGTCCGTGCACCCGCACAACGACCGGGGCTGCGGCGTGGCGGCGGCGGAATTGGCGGTGATGGCCGGCGCCGACCGCGTCGAGGGCTGCCTGTTCGGCAACGGCGAGCGCACCGGCAACGTCTGCCTGGTGACGCTGGGCTTGAACCTGTTCACGCAGGGGATCGATCCGGGCATCGATTTCTCCGACATCAATGAATCGGTGCGCGTCGTCGAGCATTGCAACCAGTTGCCGGTGCATCCGCGCCATCCGTATGGCGGCGAACTGGTGTTCACGGCGTTCTCGGGTTCGCATCAGGACGCGATCAAGAAAGGGCTGACCGCGCGCAAGACCGAAGACGACGCGTTCTGGGACGTGCCGTACTTGCCGATCGATCCGGCCGACCTGGGCCGCACTTATGACGCGGTGATCCGCGTCAACAGCCAGTCGGGCAAGGGGGGGGTCGCATACCTGCTCGAACGTGACCACGGCCTCGAGTTGCCGCGCCTGTTGCAGATCGAGTTCAGCAAGGTCGTGCAGGAAGCGGCCGATGCGACGGGCAAGGAGCAGACCTCGGCCGACATTCGCCGGATCTTCGATCAGACCTACCTGTCCGAGGACGTCGCGGTCGCTTATGAAGACCACGAGTTGACGCACAGCCGCGGCCACTCCGACGCCGAGAGCATCGTCGCGTCGGTGCGCTTCCAGGGGCGGCCGGTCACGATATCGGGTAAGGGCAACGGGCCGGTCGATGCGCTGATGAATGGCTTGCAGCAGGCGTTCGGCATCGATGCCAAGGTGATGAGCTATACCGAGCACGCGATCAGCACCGGGCACGATTCGCAGGCGATCGCCTACGTGCAGATGAAGTTCGGCTGGGAAGAAAGCGCTTATGGCGTCGGCATCCACCCGAACATCGTCACCGCGGCGCTCAAGGCGATCCTGTCGGCGCTGAGCCGTGGCGTGGCGCTCGGCTATGTCAAGCTGAACCCGCCCGGCGATGTCCGGAAGGTCGCCAACGCCTGACGGCGATCGAGGCGGCGCGGCGGCGGGCGAGCGCGCCGGCGCCTCCTCAAGCGGCGATCGCCGGCGCCGTCGTTGGAATGGCCCGCGACGTGCTGATCGGCAGGTCGGTCGGCCGCGGCAGCCGGATGTCGCTGGACAGGTCTTCGAGCGCGCGCGCCTGGACGCGCCGTGCCACGCAGGTGGCCGAGCCGAAGACCGTCGCGGACGCCGTCTCCGTCGCGTCGCGGCCCGTGCCGAGCCGCACGTGACCGGTGGTCGCCGCGATGCCTGTCGGATCGAACAGATACCACCGGCCGCTCAGGAACACCTCGACGTGCGCGTGGAAATCCTCGGCGGGCCGCCCCGTCGCCGCGGCGCGGCCGCTTCCCGAATCGATGCTGCTGACCAGGCGCGCCGGCACGTTCAACGCTCGGCACAACGCGATCATCAAGTGCGCCATGTCCCGGCTGCCGCCGCGCCGGCTGGCCAGCGTATCGACCGCCGATGCCTGCGGGCCCGCCGCGTGGGGACCCGATGCGTCGGGGTCGAATGCGATCTGTTCACGAACCCATCGCGCGATGGCGACGATGCGCCGATATCCGGGCGGCTGTTGGCCGAACGCGCGTAGTGCGGCGGGCATCAACGCGTCCGATTCGCAATAGCGGCTCGGCGCCAGGTACGGTAGCGTCGACAGCGGCAGCGCATGGACCGGCATCTCGGCCAGCGTGCGCGGATCGTGGGTCGCGTGCTGGATGTCGACGACGAAGCGGGACTCGATCTCGACCGAGCCCATCGCGGGAATACGCAGCAGTCGCGTGCCGTCCTGGTGGATGAGGCCGTCGCACATGCCCGTCTCGCCGCGGATGTCGATCTGCTCGCGCACGACCGTCTGGTGCGGCGAGATGGCCGGCTCGATGTTGAGAACGAGAGTACTGGGCGTGTGCACCTTGTACCGGAGATGAATCAGGCAGTCGAGCCGAACCATGGGCGCTCCGTGCGTCGCATCGATGAAGAGGATGGCGGCGGGAAGCCGTCAGGAGCGGCGCGCGGTCAGCGTGCGAGCCAGCAACAGTCCACCGGCGAAAGCGCCGGCACCGGCCAGCCAGCCGCCGAGGGGTAGCGTGCGCAACGTATTGATCGTCAGCGCAGCCAGGTGCGGACCCATCAATTGCATCCTGCGATGCGACATCTGCGCGCCGAGCGCATCGAGCTGGTCGGCCAGGCGCGCCTGCGCGACCGGCAGCAGCCGCGTTTCCTCATCGGCGATGCCGTGCAGCACCGTGTTCATCATCGTCATGAACTGCGTATCGAACGCGTCGTCCCACGGCCTGAGCGCGCGCAGGCGGGCGATCTCGTCGCGGATCGGCTCGATCGCGTCGGTTGCCGCCGCCAGGACCGGATCATCGGCAGGCATCACGTCGGACATCGCCGGCAGGAAGATCTCTTCCTTGATCTGCAGATGCACTTCCAGCGTGATGCAGATGGTGTCGACGATGGCCCGCTTGCGGTCGAACGACAGGCGCGGCTTGAACTTCTGCGTGGTCAGGAACAGATGCGCGTGATCGGCCTGCAGCATCTGGACCGCGTTGGGGCGCAGGCTCGGTGTGTAGCGGTCGTCAGCCGTGCCCATGCCGGCGCGGCGCGACGTCGGGAAACGGATAGGGCCGCCCGGGATAGGGCTGCCCGGGATAGGGCCGCTCAGGACGGCGTCGTCGCCGTGCGTGGTGAGGGACGACTGCGGAGACGGATCGGTGTCGACCTCACCGCCGGCCCCGGCCGTCGCGGCGACCGGATCGCTGGCCGGAAACGTATCGTCGAGCGCGTCATCGAGCGAGGTGCGATGCTGGTCGTCGTTCGGGGCGCCGGCATGTCGCGTGACGGCGGAGTCGCTTATCGGGGGCATGGCGTGTCTCCTTGGCATGCAAAGCACGGGAAACGCCGAATCATTCGCCTGAACGGTTCAGCATTTTCCATATTGCCGGGCACGTGCACCGTTGGCTGTAGGTGGCCACGCGCCCAGGTGTAGGAGAACGTCGATCGGCAGCGCGAACCCTTGCGCGTAGAGGCGGCCGATACCGGGCTATCGGCCCGCATGCATGTCGGGCCGCTGCGTGCATATCGGCCCCGGCGTCGACGCTCAGGTCATGTCGACGCGACAATCATTCACGGCGCTTTCGCGGGCTGCAGCTTGAGCAGCTTGCCATCCGGTGCGTCGGTCAGCAGGTACACGAAGCCGTCCGGGCCCTGGCGCACATCGCGTACACGTTGATCCAGGTCCTTGAGCAGCCGCTGCTCGCCGGTGACGCGATTGCCGTCGACGGTGAGCCGCACCAATTGCTTGCCGCTCAGGCCTCCGACGAGCAGGCTGCCGCGCCACTGCGGGAAGGCGTTGCCGGTATAGAACGCCGCGCCGCTGGGCGAGATCGACGGCACCCAGTAGTGCAGCGGCTGTTCGAGGCCTTCGCGCGCCGTTCCTTCGCCGATCTTCGTGCCGTCGTAGTCGGTGCCCCAGGTGATGAGGGGCCAGCCGTAGTTGCGGCCCGGCAGGTCGCGGTTGACCTCGTCGCCGCCCTTGGCGCCGTGTTCGAGCGTCCACAACTCGCCGGTCGCGGGGTTCAGCGTCGCGCCCTGGATGTTGCGGTGGCCGATCGACCAGATCTCGGGCAATGCGCCCGGCCGGTTGACGAACGGGTTGTCGGGCGGCGGCGCGCCGTCGGGGGTCAGGCGAACCACCTTGCCCAGCGTGTTGTCGAGCGTCTGGGCCTTGTCGCGCTGGCTGTAGCGTTCGCCGAGCCCGACCCACAGGTTGCCGTCGCGGCCGAACACGATCCGCGACCCGTAGTGCAACTGGCCGCCGACGGCGGGCTGCTGCCGGTACAGCACGCGGACGTCGCTTAGTCCGCTCGCCGAGACCTTGGCCCGCGCCAACGCGGTGCGCGACAGCGGGGCGGGCGTATCGGTGGTCGGGGCGCCGTCGGCATCGGCGGGTTCGCTGAACGTGAAGAAGATCGTCTGGTCGCTGGTGAACCGGGGGCTGGGCACGATGTCCAGCAGGCCGCCCTGGCCGGCCGCCTGCACTGTCGGCACGCCCGTGAGCGGGGCGGACAGCGTGCCGTCGCCGTTGACCCAGCGCATGCGTCCGGGGCGTTCGGTGACCAGCATCCGGCCGTCGGGCAGCAAAGCCAACGACCATGGATGCTCGAGGCCGGTGGCGACTTCGATGATGGCCGGATCCTCGGAGGACGGGCCCTGCGCCAGGTCGTCGCCGGCTCGCAGCGCGAGGGTGAATCCGATCAACGGAACGGCGATGGCGGCCAGCCACCAGGAAAACGGGCGGCGGGAGGAAGAGGAAACCAGGGTCATGCGAGGGGAGGACTCGTCGAGTGAGGCGAAGGGTGTTCAGGTGGTCGGGCCATCAGCCCAGCAATTGCGCCAATCGTCGCGCGAGTTCGTCGGAACGCAGGCTGGCCTGGTACGCGGCGACCATCGACGACAGGTCGATGCCTCGTTCGGCGAGCTGGTTCAGCCCGGCTTTCATCTGGGCGACGACGTGCGGGTCGGTCTGGTCGAGCGCGGCCAGATGCCGTTCGACCTCGGCGTCGAGCCGATCCGCGGACACCAGGTCCGTCAGGAAACCGATCCGCAGCATCTCGTCCTGTTCGATCGTCATCGCCGTCAGGAACAGCTTCTTGGCGGCCGTCAGCCCCAGGCGGCTCAGGTATCGGCGTATCCCGTCCGGGTAGTAGTGCAGGCCGAAGCGCGCGGCGGGCATGAACATCCGCGTCCCGTGCACGCCGATCCGCAGGTCGCAACACAGCGCCAGGTCGGTCGCGCCGCCGTAGACGCCGCCGTTGATCGCGGCGATCGTCGTGACCGGCAGGTTCTCCAGCGTGTTCAGCAGGTTCTCGAAGCGTGCATCCAATTCCTTCAGGATGGCCTGCAGCGTGTAGCCGGAACTGAACGTGCGCGAGCCGCTGCCGGTGATCACCAGCGCGCGGATCGAACGATCCCGCGCGATGTCGTCGAGCCAGCGCTGCATCGCGTCGATGTCGGCCGGATCGAGCCGGTTGTGCTGGGCGGGGCGGTTCAGCGTCAGGCGAACGACGTCGCCGGCCTGCTGGATCAGGGGTGCGCCGTCGTGCGCGGCGATCGGCTGAATGGGAACGGAAGCGAAACGATCAGGCATGATTGGACTGGAACACACTGGATCCTGACATTATCGTCGATCGTTGGCGGCATCGGCATCGGCGTGTCCGATGGGAGCGGGCGAACGGCGAGCGACGGCGGGCGCGAGTATCCTTTCGCGCGGAGCGTTCGTCTCGCGCATCCCCAGCGGAATCCGTGCATGCCCAGCGTCGTCATCGAAGTTCGCCGTTCCTATCCCGAGCCGGTGCAGGCCGCGCTGCTGTGCGCCGCGTATGACGCCGTGGTCGATGCGCTGCGGGTTTCACCCGTCCATCGCAACGCGACGCTGGTCGAGCACCCGCCGCACCGGTTCATCGGCCGCACCGACTGTCCGGATCCCGACCGGCTGACCAACGTGACGATCTATGTGATGGCGGGGCGTTCGATCGAGGCCAAGCGCCGGTTGCACCGGCTGATGGTCGAGCGGTTGTCGGCGTTCGGCATTCCGCCGGTCTGCGTGCTGGTCCGGCTGATCGAATTGCCGCCCGAGAACTTCGGCGTGCGCGGCGGGCAGGCCGGCTCCGACGTCGATCTCGGCTATCCGCTCGACGTGTGATCGTGACGACGGATCGATCCGTTTCGCTCGGGCGCGCGCCCATCCAATTGCAGTGATCGTTCGATGACGACTTCCACCGAGTTCGACCTGCGCCAGATCGCCATCCCCGCGTTCGCACCGTCGTTGCTGTACGGGATCGCCGACGGCGCGGTGCTGCCGGTGGTGGCGCTCAGCGCGCTGGAACTGGGCGCCACGCCAGCGCTCGCCGGCTTCATCGCCGCGCTGGCCGGTATCGGTGCGCTGGTCAGCAACGTGCCCGCAGCCGCGATGACGGCGCGGATCGGCGAGCGCCGCGCGATGCTCGCGGCGGCCGTCCTCGCGATGATCGGCTACTTGTTGTGCGCGTTGTCCACGCACGTGGGCCTGATGGCGGCCGGCGTCTGGTCGTTCGGCATGGCCAGCGCGGTGTTCTCGCTGGCGCGCCAGACCTGGCTGATCAACACCGTGCCGTTCACGATGCGCGCGCGAGCCCTGTCGACGCTGGCCGGTTCGATGCGGATCGGTGTGTTCATCGGGCCGTTCGCCGGCGCGGCGCTGATCCATCGGTTCGGCCTGCATGGCGCTTATGGCGCCGCGATGATGGCGTTGTGCGTGCTGATCGTCATCGTGTGGCGATTGCCGGAACTGCCGGACGTGCCCGAGCAGCCGGTGGCGTCCGAGGCGGCGTCATCGAATGCGCATGCGAAGGCGACGGACGAGGGCGCGCGCAAGGCACAGGGGCCGGCGCCGGCGGAAGCGTCACGGACGGTGCTGACGCCCGCGCCGTCCTCGGCATCGTTTCGCGCGGTGCTGCGCAGTCATGCCCACATCTACCGGACGCTCGGCGTCGGCGTCGTGATGGTCGCCGCCATGCGCGCGTCCAGACAGGTCGTCATCCCGCTATGGAGCGACGCGCTGGGATTGTCGGCGGCGTCGTCGTCGTTGATCTATGGCTTGGCTGCGATGGTCGACATGACGGTGTTCTACCCGGCCGGCAAGATCATGGACCGTTTTGGCCGCGTATGGATCGCGCTGCCGTGCACGCTGCTGATGGGATGTGCATTCCTGCTGACGCCGCTGACGACGGGTTTCACGAGCTTCCTGGTCGTCGCGATGCTGCTCGGGCTGGCCAACGGCATCGGCTCGGGCATCGTGATGACGATGGGCGCCGACGCCGCGCCGCGCGATAACCGCACGCGCTTTCTCGGCATCTGGCGGATGATGGCCGACACGGGCAGCAGCCTCGGGCCCTTGTTGCTATCGGGCATCACCGCGTTGGTATCGCTGGGCGCGGGTGTCGCGGCGATCGGCGGGCTGGGATTCGCGGCGGCGGCGGTGTTCTGGCGGCATCTGCCGCATGGGCGGGGGAGAGGGGAGCGTTGACACCGCACCCGGACGCGCGACATGATCGTCGAAGGCGCGGCCCACGCCTCCCCCCTCCATCGGGAAAGTCATCACGCATGCAGGGCCATATCCGTCGGCAAACCTGATGTCCGGGCCGGATGCGCAAGGAGGGACCGCGAACAGTGCTCGTGACAGGGGGTTGTTCGCCATGAGACCGTCCGTTCCTGTTTTTTCCGCTCCCATTCATCGTTTGAAACGCCAAGCGAAGGTCTTGGCGCGTGAACGGCACATCCCTTTGCACGCAGCGCTCGACCGCGTGGCCCAGCGAGAGGGCTACGCGGGTTGGAGCCTGCTCGCTTCGCGGTGGGCCGCGGCGAGATCCGAACCCGGATCGGAAACAAGGCTCACGAAAAAGCCCGCAGTCCAGGTCTTCGAGCGCTTGTGTCCGGGCGATGTCGTGTTGTTGGGCGCGCGCCGAGGGCAAGGCAAGACGCGGGTGGGGGTCGAGTTGATCGTCGAAGCCGCCAGGCGAGGGGGACGAGGCCGGTTCTTCACGCTCGAAGAGACTGTCGACGATTTCGTCGCACACCTGCGCGCCGTGGAGGCCGCCGAGCCATTCACTCGTTCGCCCGGTTCAGATCGAGGATCCACCGAATCGTGCGAAGGGATCGGGGTTTTCGTCGGCGATACGTCGTCGCCGGCGATGACGGGGCGCATCCTTTTCGATGATTCGAACGAAATGAGCGCCCCTTATGTCATCGAGCGACTGGCGCACGAACCCGCCGGGACGATCGCCGTCATCGACTATCTGCAGATCATGGATCAGCGACGCGACAAGCCCGATCTGTCGACGCAGATCGCGGCGCTCCGGGCTTTCGCCAAGGCGCGCGGCGTCATCATCGTGTGCCTGTCGCAGATCGATCGCCGATACGATGCCGGTACCAAGCCGCTGCCGGATCGGGACGATGTTCGGCTACCCAATCCCTTGGATCTGGCTTTGTTCGACAAGGCGTGCTTCATGCACGCTGGGCGACTGCGGCTGTCTTGATGGGGTATTTTGGGGTACGTCCCACGCCCTGTCGTTCAGCGCGGCTATCGGCGGACTCTTCCACGCCCGTTCATCCGGACGCGCCGGCCCGGTCCCCGCGCCGCGTCACCCGCCGCCATGCCCGGCCCAGCCCGTGCTCGGTATCGTCGAGCCAGGTGAACACGACGGGAATCACGAGCAGGCTCAGGAACGTCGACGTGATCAGGCCGCCGATCACCGCGATCGCCATCGGGCTGCGGAACGACGGATCGGCGACGCCGCGGCCGATCGCGATCGGCAGCATGCCGGCGCTCATCGCGATCGTCGTCATGACGATCGGGCGCGCGCGCTTATGGCAGGCGTCGAGCAGCGCGTCGACGCGGCTCATGCCATGGTCGCGGCGCGCGACGATCGCGTATTCGACCAGCAGGATCGAGTTCTTCGTCGCGATGCCCATCAGCATGATCAGTCCGATCAGCGAGGGCATCGAGAAGCTCTTGCCTGCGATCAGCAGGCCGACGAACGCGCCGCCCAGCGACAGCGGCAGCGCGGCCAGGATCGTGATCGGCTGGAACACGTCCTTGAACAGCAGCACCAGCACGAGGAAGATGCACAGCACGCCGGTCAGCATCGCCATGCCGAAGCCGGCGAACAGCTCGCCCATGACTTCCGCGTCACCGATCTCGACCTGCCGTACCGAGGCGGGCAGGCCGGTGATGCTCGGCAGCTTCTGCACGGCGGCGGTCACGTCGCCCAGCGGTGCGCCTTGCAGCTCGATCTCGAAGTTGATGTTGCGCGACCGGTCATAGCGATCGATGACCGCCGGACCGCTCGAATAGGCGAGCGAGGCGACCTGTCCGAGCATCACCGGGCCGACGCCCGGGCGGCTGCTCGGTACCGGCAGCCGCTCGATCAGCGACAGGTCCTGGCGCGCGCGTTCGTCGAGCCGCACCAGGATCGGTACCTGGCGCTGCGACAGGTTCAGCTTGGGCAGCGCGACGTCGTAGTCGCCGATCGTCGCGATCCTTAGCGTCTCGCCGATCGCGGCAGTGGTCACGCCGAGGTCGGCGGCGCGCGCGAAATCGGGCCGCACGGCGATCTCGGGGCGGATCAGCGCGGCGCTCGACGCGATGTTGCCCAGGCCGGGAATCGTGCGCAGGTCGCGTTCGACCGCGCGCGCGGCGGTGCTGAGCGCCTGCGGGTCGTCCCCGCTCAACACCAGGATGTATTTCTCGCCGGAGCCGCCGAGGCCGACCTTGGTTCGCACGCCCGGCACCTGCGCCAGCGCGTCGCGGATGCGCGATTCGATCACCTGCTTGCGCTCCGGACGCTCGGTGCGCGGCGTCAGCAGGATCGTCAGCGTCGCCTTGCGGACCTCGCCGACGCCGCCCAGCGCGAATGGGTCGGCGCCCGCCGATCCTCCACCGATCGTCGTGTAGACGCTGCTGACGTGCTCGACGCCAGCGATCAAGCGGCGCGCGTGCTCGGCGGCATCGCGGGTCTGGTCCAGCGTCGATCCCGGCGGCAGCTCGATGAACACCTGGGTCTGCGACAGATCGTCGGGCGGGATGAAGCCGGTCGGCAGCAGCGGCACCAGCGCGATCGACGCCGCGAAGAACGCCAGCGCGCCCAGGGTCGTGAGGATCCGGTGCCGCAGGCACCAGCCCGCGGTGCGCAGGTAGGTGCGCATCACGCGGCCGTCGCGCGGCACGTGGTCGTCGGCGGCCTTCAGCAGGTACGCGCACATCATCGGCGTGAGCATCCGCGCGACGACCAGCGACGCGAACACCGCGAACACGGCCGTCAGGCCGAACTGCTTGAAGAAGCGCCCGGCGATGCCGCTCATGAACGCGGTGGGCAGGAACACGGCGATCAGCGTGAAGGTCGTCGCGACGACGGCCAGCCCGATCTCGTCGGCGGCTTCCATCGCCGCCTGGTATGGCGACTTGCCCATGCGCAGATGGCGCACGATGTTCTCGACCTCGACGATCGCATCGTCGACGAGGATGCCGACGACCAGCGACAGCGCCAGCAGCGTGACGACGTTGATCGAGAAGTCGAGCAGGTACATGCCGATGAACGCGGGGATCACCGACAGCGGCAGCGCCACGGCCGACACGAAGGTCGCGCGCCAGTCGCGCAGGAACAGCCATACGACGACGACGGCCAGCAGCGCGCCCTCGTACAGCAGCGCCATCGAGCCGTCATATTCCTCGCGCACCGGCTCGACGAAGTCGAACGCTTCGGTCACGTGCAGGTCGGGCCGCTGCGCCAACAGCTCGTCGAGTACGTGCCGAACGCCGTCGCCGACGTCCAGCTCGCTGGCGCCGCGGCTGCGGGTGACTTCGAATCCGACCACCGGCTTGCCGTCGAGCAGCGCCAGCGCCCGCCGTTCGGCCACCGAGTCGCTGACCCGCGCGATCTGGTCGAGCCGCAGGCGCCGGCCGTCGGCCGTCGTCAGTTCGATCGCCGCGAGCTCATCGGCGGTGCGCACGGTGCCCAGCGTGCGGATCGACTGCTCGGCGTGGCCGAGGTCGGTGCGGCCGCCGGCGGATTCCTGCTGGATCTGACGCAGTTGGCGCGAGACGTCGGCCGCCGACAGGCCCAGCGCCAGCAGCCGGTCCGGGTCCAGCGCGACCGTGATCTCGCGCGAGACGCCGCCGACGCGCGTGACCTGGCCGACGCCCTTGACGGTCAGCAGCCGCCTGGTCAGCGCGTCGTCGACGAGCCACGACAGCGCTTCGTCGTCGAGCGTGTCCGAGGCGATCGTGAACGCCAGCACCGGCGATGCGGCCAGGTCGAGCTTGGTGACGATCGGGTCGCGCAGATCGGCCGGCATGTCGGCGCGTACGCGCGAGACGGCCGAGCGCACGTCGTCGAGCGCCTCCTGCACGGGCTTTTCGAGGCGGAACTCGATCGTCGACGTCGCGGTGCCGTCCTGGATCTTGCTGGTGATGTGCTTGAGACCCTGGACGGTGGCGACCGCGTTCTCGATCTTGCGCACGACGTCGGTCTCGAGCTGCGCGGGCGAGGCGCCGGGCAGCGAGACCGTGACGTTGATCGTCGGCAGGTCCAGGTCCGGGAAGTTCTGCACCTTCATCGCGCGAAAACCCAGCAGCCCGCCGAACGTGAGCAGCAGGAACAGCACGATCGCGGGCGTCGGGTTGCGGATGCACCAGGCCGAAACGTTCATCGATGGTCCTTAGAACGTGAACACGTTCTTACTGTTGCACGACGCGCACGACGTCGCCGTCGGCCAGGAACGACGCGCCGCTGGCGACCACGCGGTCATCGCTCCCCAGGCCCGACAGCACCTCGACCTGTCCGTCGACGCGGCGGCCCGGCTGTACGCGCACCTCGGTCACGCGCGCCACGCCGTTGTCGAGCGGGCCGAGGCGGAACGCGTAGCTGAACCCGTCGCGCAGCGTGATCGCGCTCTGCGGCAGCGTCATCGCGGTCGAGCTGCCCAGCTCGAACTCGCCGCGCGCGAACATGCCGGCGCGCAGTGCATTGGGCTCGCCGTTGGCGGCGGTGACGGGCAGGTCGACGTAGACCAGCGCATTGCGGCTGGCCGGGTCGACGGTCGGCGCGATCATCCGGATCTTGCCGGTCACCGGCGCCAGTCCATGCGCGGTGACGATCGCGGCCTGGCCGACCTTCAGCTTCGGCAATTCGTCGGCGACCAGTTCGCCGCGCCATTCGAGGCGGCCTTGCCGGATCAGCTTGAACAGCTCCTGACCGACGCCGACCACCGCGCCCAGCGTGGCGGTGCGCGACGAGATCACGCCATCGTCGCTGGCGACGACCCGCGTGTACGTCAGGCGCAGGCGCTGCGCATCGAGCGCGGCGCGCGCCGAAGCGACGCGGGCCCGCGCGGTCGTGGCAGCGGTCTGATACTGCGCGACCTGCTGGCTGCTGAGCGCGCCGGTATCGGCCACTTGCCGCGCGCGCGCCGCGTTGGCCTGCGCGTCGGCCAACGTCGCTTCGGCCTCGGCCAGCGCCGCGCGGCCCTGCGCGATGTCGGCTTCGATCGCTTCGCGCGCGAATTCGGCGAGCACCTGTCCCTTGCGCACGACGCTGCCCACGTCGACGTTGACCTTGGCCAGCCGCAGGCCGCCGATCTCGGCGCCGACGATGGCCTCCTGCCATGCCGCGACCGATCCGTTGGCGGCCAGTCGCATCGGCAGCGCGGCGCGGCGCGGCTGGACGGCGGTGACGCTGAGCGAGGGGCGTGGCGTCGAGGTGGGGACGTTTTGCGCGAACACGGGGGGCGCGGTACGCCAGGCCAGCACGGCTCCCGCGATCAGGGCGCCGATCAGGAGTCGCTTCGGCCATTGACGCGAACGGTGTGGTGGCCGCGCGAGCGATAAGGGAGGTGTCGTCATCGGTTCGTCGCGGGGGGCGTCGCTTTGTGGGCCGGTGTGTCCGGTGTGTCCGGTGTGGCGGATGTGGCGGATGTGGCGGATGTGGCGGATGTGGCGGATGTGGCGGATGTGGCGGATGTGGCGGATGTGGCGGATGCCGCCGCGGTGTCGTCGCGTTCGATCGGTTCGTCCCAGCCGCCGCCCGCGGCGCGATACAGCGCGATCCACGCGCCGACCTGTTCCTGGCGCAGCGCGGCGACGGCCAGTTCGGCGCCCAGCGCCGTGCGGCGGGCTTCCTCGGCTTCGATCAGACTGCCCAGGCCGGCGCGCTGGCGCACCTGCGCGGCCTCGAAGCTCTCGCGGTATCCGCGTGCCGCGTCCTCGGCGTCGGGAAGCCGCTGCGCGGTGCTGGTCACGCGCACCAGCGCTTCCTCGACCTCGCGGGCGGCCGTGCGCACCTTGGCGCGAAACACCGCCGCCTGCGCGTCATAAGCGGCCTGCTGGGCCGCGGCGTTGGCCTTGCGGCGGCCGCCGTCGAACAGCGGCAGCGACAGGTTGGGGCCGATCGACCAGGTCGTGATGTTCATGAACGGCCCATCGTCGAACCGCATCCGCGTCGGCGTGATGTTGCCGGTCAGGCTCAGCGCAGGGTAGCGCTGCGCTTCGGCCACGCCGACGTTGGCGCTGGCGGCCGCCAGGTCGCGTTCGGCGGCGGCCACGTCCGGGCGCTGGCGCAGCACGCGCGCGGGCAGCGCGTCGATCGCGAACTGCGCCGGCGCGGGCAGCCGGCCGGTACCCGCCGCATCGCCGGCCAGCCATTCGCGCAGCATCGGCTCGGCGATGCCAGTCAGCGCGACCAGCATCTTGACGGAGACCTCGCATTGCGCGCGACGCTGTTCGAGCGTCGCGTTGCCTTCGGCCGCGACCGCGCGCGACAGCGCGACGTTGGCCGGGGACTGGAACCCCGCGTCCCCGGCGATCCGGGTCAACCGCAGCGATGCGCTGCGCGATGCCGCGTCGTCGCGGACGATCGCCAGTTGCTGCTCGCACGCGCGGTGATCGAGGTAAGCGTTGGCCGTTTCGGCGGCGACCGACACGCGCGCATCGTGCCAGGCCGCCTGCGACGAGTGCAGCGTGGCCGCCGCCGCTTCGCGCTGGCGCGCCAGGCCGCCGAACAGGTCGATCTCCCACGTGGCGTTCATGCCCAGCGTCGCCTGGTCACGCCGCAGCGTCGGCCCGGCGAACGTGAATGTCGAGCGATTGGCCGCCGCCTGCAGATCCAGCACAGGCAGGCCGGCCGCGCCGGCCGTCGTCGCATCGGCGCGCGCCCGTTCGATGCGTGCGGCCGCCTGGGCGATCGTCGGGCTTTGCGCCTGGGCCGCGTCGATCAGCCGGACGAGCAGCGGATCATCGAAGCGCCGCCACCAGTGCGACAACCGCGCCAGATCGGCGCCGTGCGGCATCGGCGCCTGCCAGCGCTCGGCGGCCGGCGCCGGCGGCGGTACGTAGTCGGGACCGACGGTGGTCAGCAGGCCGCGTTGCGTACCGCAGCCGGCCAGCAGCGCGATGCCCAGCAGCGCCGGTGCGAAACGCGACGCGCGACGGTATCCAGCCTGGGGGCGCGGCGAAAGGAAGAGGACGGATCGCAAAATGGGAGACGTAGGGATCCTTCGGCCTGCCATTGTAGTGTTCGGCACCGCGAATACTAGGGTCTGTTGACATATGAATCGAGCCCGCGCCGGTCCGATACGGGGCTCAGGGGGAGGCGCCGCCGACGCGCAGGGTGGCTCCCTGTAAGGAGGCGGCAACGAAGCCCTGAGCCCCGTATCGGATCGGCCCTTCGGGTGAGCCCCGGCAAAGAGCGCACTCTGCGTTGCAAATGCTCGCCGTGCCACCCGGCACGGCTGCGCTTTGCGCCTCGATTGCGCTCTTTGCCGGGGCTCACGCGGGCTCGATTCATATGTCAACAGACCCTGGGGAAGTGCTGACTCATTCGACCGAGAACCCGATGCGGCGAAGGGGGAAACGGGTCGGCGCTTCTCCCTATGGGGATCATGGGATCGGCGCCGAAAACGGGATGCAGCGACTGGATCGCGCGCCTGCGATTGGCGGATACTTCGGCCATGTCCGCTCCTCCGTTTTCGTTCCGCTCGGCCGGCATCGTCGCGCTGGTCGCCGCCGGCCTGGCGTCCGTCCCGGTCCGCGCCCAGGCGCCGCTGCCCTCCGGCTACCTGTGCTGCAACCTGCGCGTCGATCGCGATTGGATCAGCGACATCAACTATCGCCACGAAGGCACACAGGTGATCCGGGCGGGTACGCCGGTGCGCGGCGTCGAATGGGGCCGCTACTCGGTCGGACTGCAGATGGGGTCGCGCGTCGTGTGGCTCGGCAACGACTACAGCCGCGATCTCGATGACCGCCGGTTCACTGGCCGCTACATCGTGCGAACCGATCCGCGCACCCGGATCGCGGCCGCCGGCTTCTTCGTCCAGGACGCGATCCGCCAGTCCCGGGTGATCCCCGGCATGACCGATGCCGAGACCGCGATCGCCCTCGGCTATCCGGTGGCCCGCTATACGCCGTCGCTGACCGCGCCCGAGTGGAAGTACTGGATCGACCGCAGCGGCGAGTTCACGGTCCGCTTCGATGCGGCACGGCGCGTCGCGTCGGTGACGGGCGATGCGCGGGTGCTGGGCCAGGTCGTGTATTCGCTGACTCCGGCGACGATCCGCGTGGCCCAGCAACTGCTGAACGACTATGGCTATCCGGTCGGCGAACCGGACGGCCGGCACGGCCCCGCCACGCGCCAGGGGCTGATGGCGTTCCAGCGCGACAATGGACTCGCGCCGAGCGGCGGGTTCGATGTCGACACGCTGCGCAGGCTGGGCCTGGCGCAGGTCGTCGCGGGTGCGAAGCCGCAATAGGAAGAGGAGAGGGGGAAGAGGAGAGGGCGCACGGCCGGCGAGACGGCCGTCGGGCCGGGCTGACGACGCCCGTCTTGTACACTTGCTGCCCGCCCTGGCCCTCGCGGCGCTCGGGGCACGTCGATTCGTCCACCCGTTTGCCGCATCGGCCTGTCGGGAGAGTGGATCGGCGTTTCCCTCGCGGTCCGCTCCCAGGTGTTTCGCTCGTCCAGGAATCTCCTCGTGTTCAAGAACCTCCTCGTCTATCGGATCGGCCCGGGCTGGGACGATTCGCTGCAAACCGTTTCCGATCGGCTCGAAGAGGCGCGCTTCGCGCCCTGCGGCGCCACGCAGGCCAAATCGTTCGGCTGGATCGAGCCGCGCGGCGAGCCGGGCGCGCCGCTGGCCGAGGGAATCGATGGCCACTGGATCCTGCGCTTTCGGATCGAAACCAAGGTCGTGCCGGGCAGTGTCGTCAATCGCAAGCTCGACGAGCGCCGTGCGCAGATCGAAGCCGAATCGGGCCGCCGCCCGGGCAAGAAGGAGTCGCGCGAGCTGAAGGAGGCGATCACGCTCGAACTGCTGCCGATGGCGTTCAGCAAGCTGGCCACCGTCACGGTCTGGATCGATCGGCGCGCCGGCCTGCTGATGCTCGATGCCACCAGCCAATCGACGATCGATGACGTCGTTACCAGCCTGCTGAAGCTGCTGCCCGGTCTGGCCATCGTGCCGGTGGCCACGCGCGAATCGCCGGCCGCGTGCATGGCGTCGTGGCTGGTCAGCCAGGAGGCGCCGTCGGGGTTCTCGATCGATCGCGAGTGCGAGTTGAAGGCCACCGACGACACGAAAGCCGTGGTCCGCTATTCGCGCCACGCGCTCGACATCGACGAGATCCGCGGCCATATCGAGCAGGGTAAGCAGCCGACGCGCCTGGCGATGACCTGGAACGAGCGCGTCTCGTTCGTGCTCAACGAACAGATGCAGTTGCGCAAGGTGTCGTTCCTCGAAGGCGTGCTCGACGAGGCCGGCGCCGCGCGCGAAGAAGGCTTCGATGCCGACGTGGCGATCGCTACCGGCGAACTGAGCCGGATGATTCCGGCTGTCGTCGAGGCGCTGGGAGGCGAGGCTGATGGAGTGGCGGGCAGCAGAGCCGCTACGATGGGGTCGACGGTGGTCGGTGCTGAGGCGCAGACCCGCACGGCCACTAAGGATCGCACCGAGAAGGATCGCACCGGGACCGGGCGCGCGGCGCGGGATGTCGAGGATGCCCCGTTTTGATCGGGGCCGGTACTTGATCGGAGCCGGTACGTGCGGTCGGTGCGTACTGGGTAAGTCACCCGGCAAGTCACGGAGAAAATCGAGCCGATCTGACGGCTCGGTTGCCAGCCCGGTTGCCGGCTCGACACCGACCGATCGGGCCGATCGCCGCGCCGTGGGGCCCGTCCGAACCCGGTCTACCGCGCTTCGGGTATAAGCTTCGCGGTAGCGCGCTGTTCTGCTCAGCCTGCGGCCCGGCCGGCTGGCGCGCCCCGCGCCGCCCTATCGGGGGCGAGCATTCAAATCCGAGACATTCATCGCTTTGATATGGCTGACCTTTCCTTGACGGACCGGCGCGGTGCGCTGGCACAGCAGGCGGCAGAGGCGCTGCGCGCGCACGATGCCGTGCTGATCGCCCACTACTACGTCGACGGCGAGTTGCAGGATCTCGCGCAGGCCACCGGTGGCTGCGTGGCCGATTCGCTGGAGATGGCTCGCTTCGGTCGCGACCACGAGGCCCGCACGCTGGTCGTCGCCGGTGTCCGCTTCATGGGCGAGACCGCCAAGATCCTGTCGCCCGAAAAACGCGTGCTGATGCCGGAACTCGAAGCGACCTGCTCGCTGGACCTGGGCTGTCCGGCCGACGAGTTTGGCCAATGGTGCGATGCGCATCCGGATCGCGTCGCCGTCGTCTATGCGAACACCAGCGCGGCCGTCAAGGCGCGCGCCGACTGGGTCGTGACCAGCGCCTGCGCGTTGCCGATCGTGCGTCACCTGCATGCACAGGGCAAGAAATTGCTATGGGCGCCGGACAAGCACCTGGGCGGCTACATCCAGGAGCAGACCGGTGCGGACATGCTGATGTGGTCGGGCGCCTGCATCGTGCACGAGGAGTTCAAAGCCGTCGAGCTCGAACTGTTGCGCAAAGAACATCCGCAAGCACTGGTGCTCGTACACCCCGAATCGCCGGCTGCAGTCGTGGCCCAGGCCGACGTGGTGGGCTCCACCAGCGCGCTGCTCAAGGCCGTGGCCGACAAGCGTGCCAAGTCGTACATCGTGGCGACCGACAACGGCATGATGCACCGGCTGCGCCAGGTCGATCCCGAGGCGATCCTGATCGAGGCGCCGACCGCCGGCCGCAGCGCGACCTGCAAGAGTTGCGCGCATTGCCCGTGGATGGCGATGAATTCGCTGGAAGCCGTCATCCATTGCCTGCACAGCGGCGCGGGCGAGATCCACATCGATCCGCCGGTGCGGGACGCCGCGCGGGCGTGCATCGAGCGGATGCTGGCGTTCACGGCGGCGAGCGCCATCGCGCCGCCGGCCGGCGGCTTCGTTCAACACATCGGAGCCGTGTGATGGCCGAGCTGACCTTCGATCGCGACGAAACCCTCGACGAGGCCCGTCGCCGTAACATCGACGATGCCCTTCGCGAAGACATCGGCCGCGCGGACTGGACCGGCAGGCTGGTGCCGGCGGACCTGCGGGTGCGGGCCGTGCTGCGCGTGCGCGAAGCGGCCGTGCTGGCGGGCCGCGACTGGTTCGCGGGGTGCCTGCGCGCGCTCGATGCCGGGGCCGCGGTCGACTGGCGCTACGACGAGGGCGCGCGGATGGCGGCCGACTCGACGGTCTGCGAGATCGTCGCCGACGCCCGCGCATTGCTGTCGGCCGAGCGCCCGGCGCTGAATTTCCTGCAATTGCTGTCGGCGACCGCCACGCGCACGCGCGCCCACGTCGACGCGATCGCGGGCGTGTCGCCGAACCCGCGCGGCTGCGCGGTCCTGGATACCCGCAAGACCTTGCCGGGCCTGCGTCAGGCGCAGAAGTACGCGGTGCGCGTCGGCGGCGGCCAGAACCAGCGCCTGGCGCTGTGGGACGGCATCCTGATCAAGGAGAACCACATCGCGGCGGCCGGCGGCATCGGGCCGGCGCTGCGCGCCGCCGCCGCGCTGCAGGCCGGTGTGCCGATCCAGATCGAGGTCGAAGATCTCGCCGCGCTCGACGAGGCGTTGGCGCACGGCGCGACCAGCGTGCTGCTGGACAACTTCGACCTGTCGATGATGCGCGCGGCGGTCCAGCGCAACGCCGGTCGCGCGGTGCTCGAAGTGTCGGGCGGCGTGACGTTGAATGCGTTGCGCGCGATCGCCGAGACCGGCGTCGACCGCATCTCGATCGGCAGCCTGACGAAGGACGTGCAGGCCGTCGATTTCTCGTTGCGGGTGACGGGGCCGGTCGACGCGCGCTGAGCCCGGGTGTCGTGAATCAGGGCTCGCTCACCCGAGGATCGGGTCCATAGGGAAGCCCTGAGAAAATAGAAGCCCCCGGGCAGAACCCGGGGCCGACTTCAGCTCAGATCGGCTGTCGCCCGGGCAGCACCGTCGGCAGCGCGACCGGCAGCGCCTGCGGATGGTCGAGGCTGCTGTGCAGGCCGCGGCTCTCGGGGCGTTGCAGGGCCGAGCGCACGACCAGTTCGGCGCAGTCGGTGAGATTGCGCAGTTCCAGCGCGTCGCGGTCGACGTGGAATCGCGCGTAGTACTCGTCGATCTCGCCGCGTAGCAGCGTGATGCGGGCCAGCGCCCGCTTCAACCGGCGCGTGCTGCGCACGATGCCGACGTAGTTCCACATCAGCAGCCGCAGTTCGTCCCAGTTGTGACTGACGACGACGCGCTCGTCGGCATCCATCGCGCGGCTGTCGTCCCAGCCGGGCAAGGGCGGCGAGGCGCCCGGCGATCGGGCGAGCACGTCGTTCGCGCAGGCGCGGCCGGTGACCACGCATTCCAGCAGGGAGTTGCTGGCCAGGCGGTTGGCGCCGTGCAAGCCGGTGCAGGCGGCCTCGCCGACGGCGTACAAACCCGCCAGATCGGTGCGGCCCGCCAGGTTGGCGACGATGCCGCCGCAGGTGTAGTGCGCGGCCGGCACGACCGGGATCGGCTCGCGGGCGATGTCGATCCCGAGCGTTTCGCAGCGGGCATGGATGGTGGGGAAGTGCTCGCGCAGGAAGGCGTCGCCCAGCGCGGTGGCATCCAGCAGCACGTGGTCGAGTCCGTGCTTCTTCATCTCGAAATCGATCGCGCGGGCCACGATGTCGCGTGGCGCCAGTTCGGCCCGGGCGTCGTGCGCCGCCATGAAACGCGCGCCGACCGGGTCGCCGCCGATGCCCGGCGGCAGGCGCAGGACCGCGCCTTCGCCGCGCAATGCCTCGGTGATCAGGAAGCGACGGTCCTGGCCGTGATACAGGCAGGTCGGGTGGAACTGGATGAACTCCATGTTCGCGATCCGGCAGCCTGCTCGCCATGCCATCGCGATGCCGTCGCCGGTGGCGGTATCCGGGTTGCTGGTGTAGCGGTAGACCTTGCCCACGCCGCCGGTGGCCAGCACGACGGCATCGGAGGCCAGCGTTTCGACGGCGCCGCTGCATTGATCGAGCACGTACACCCCGTAGCAGCCCGGCGCCGCGCCTTCGCCGAGGTGACGATGCGTGATGAGATCGATGGCCATGCAATGCGGCCGGACCGTGATGTGCGGATGCGCGAGCACTTTGGCCAGCAGCGTCTGATGGATCGCATGGCCGGTGGCATCGGCGGCGTGAGCGATGCGGCGCACGCCATGGCCGCCTTCGCGCGTCAGGTGCAGGCCCAGCGGGCCGTCGCGATCGGGAGTGAACGGGACGCCCTGTTCGACGAGCCAGGCGATGGCGTCGGCGCTGGCCGCCGAGATCCCCTGTGCGGTCGACGCGTCGACCAAGCCCGCGCCGGCTTCGATCGTGTCCTGGACATGGGCGTCGACGCTGTCGTCCGAGCCGAGCACCCCGACGATGCCGCCCTGGGCCAAGGCGGTGGCCGCGTCGCCCAGTTCCCGCTTGGCGAGCACGATCACCGGCCGCGCCTCGGCCAGACGAAGCGCGGCCGCCAGGCCGGCCAGGCCGGCTCCCACCACGATTGCCGGCATCCGCACCGGCTCTGGCATACGATTTGGCATGGGTTTGCTAACCAACGGTATCGGGTCGACGGGCGGGCGGCCGGTGGGCCGAATCGGCGGCGAATGTCATCCTTGGCGCTCCGCCGGCGGCGCAAGCCGCAGTTCCAGCAGCTTGACCAGCGCGAACAGCGCGTTGTTCAGCGGCGTGGGGATGCCCAGCGCGGCGCCGCGGCGGCAGACGTAGCCGTTCAGCGCATCGATCTCGGTGGAGCGGCCGCGTTCGAGATCCTGGGACGTCGACGACGTGGCCAGCGTCATCGCTTCGCCGACCCTGTCGGCCATCACGTACAGCGCTTCGGTGTCGGGCAGTTCGATGCCGTCGGCTCGCGCGATCGTTTCGCATTCGGCGACCACGCCTCGCATCAGCTCGCGCACCGGCGGCAGCGCCATCATCTGGCCATAGCGCGCGCGGCCCAGCGCCGAGATCGCGTTGTAGCAGCAATTGATGATCAGCTTCATCCATAGCTCGACGCGCACGTCGGACGGCGTCGCGCAGCGGATGCCGGCCCGCTCGCACAGCGCGGCGACCCACGCGACGCGGTCCGGCCGGCGGGCGACGCCCGGCAACGGCCCGGCGATCTCGCCGAGGACCAGGTCGCCCCGCCCCGCATGGGCCAGGTGGTCGGGGCCGGGCATCGAGGCCGCGACGTAGACGACCGAGGCCATCGCGTCGATGCCGGCGTCGCGCAGCGCTTGCGCGTTGCCGACGCCGTTCTGCAGGCTGACCAGGACCGCCTCGTCAGCCAGCAGCGGCGCCAGCCGCACCGCGCTCGCGTCGGTGTCCTGCGACTTGACGCAGAACAGCACGAGCTCGGCATCGCGCACCGCCTCGACGTCGTCGGTGGCCGCGATCGGGATGCGCCGCTGCCGGCCGGCGCTGTCGAACAGCAGGCCGTTCGCGGCGATCGCGCGCGCTCGCT
This sequence comes from Pseudomonadota bacterium, assembly GCA_029779435.1. GTDB lineage: Bacteria > Pseudomonadota > Gammaproteobacteria > Burkholderiales > Burkholderiaceae_E > JAKPAM01. The sequence continues at coordinate 28,725 of JAKPAM010000038.1, forward strand.
CGGGGCGCGCGATCAGCGTGACCGGCGCGCCGGCTTCGGCCAGCATGGCGCCGTAGTAGCAGCCGACCGCGCCGGCGCCATGGACGGCGATGCGTGGCCAGGGGAATGTTTGATGCATGCGGATCTCCGGGACGCGCCGGCCGGCGGATGACGATCCACATGCGACCGATGCGCGATCGCAACGCCGGCGGCGGGCGCGGGGCTTCGTCGTAGAATCGATGGCAACTGCGGACGGCACCCGCGTCCACTTTACAACAGGACTTCCATGCGACCGGATTCGAGCCCGCCCTCCTCCACGAATCCTTCCCGCGCCGCCGGTTCCGGCGATCATCCTCCCCGCTTCGAACCCAAGTCTTTCACCGATGCGTCGATGGCGATGGACTACGCGGACGCGATCTACACGAGCCAGGTGGCCTGGCTGCGCGACGCGGCGCACCGGTTCATGCGCGGCGATGCGTTCGGCGCGCGCGTGCGGGCCTGTTATCCGTATGTCCGCATCCATGTCGATTCGGTCGCGCGGCCCGATTCACGGCTGTCCTACGGCTTCGTCGAAGGACCGGGCACTTATGAGACGACGCTGACCCGCACCGACCTGTACGGCGACTACTATCGCGAGCAGTTCCGCCTGCTGTTGCGCAACCACGGCGTGTCGCTGCAGATCGGCGTCAGCGACCAGCCGATTCCCGTGCATTTCTCGTTCGCCGAGCACGAAAGCTTCGACGCCGACCTCGATCCGATGCGAGTGGTGTCGATGCGCGACCTGTTCGACCTGCCGGACCTGGAGGCGATGGACGACGGCATCGCCAACGGCACGCACGAGCCCGGGCCGGGCCAGGCCTGGCCGCTGTCGCTGTTCACCGGGCCGCGGATCGACTATTCGCTGCATCGGCTGCGCCACTACACGGGGACGTCGCCGACGTTCTTCCAGAACTTCGTGCTGTTCACGAACTACCAGTTCTACATCGACGAGTTCGTCCGGCTGGGCCGGGAACTGATGGCCGCGCCGATGACGGCCGACGACGACGACGGCTACATCGCGTTCGTCGAGCCGGGCAATCGCGTCACGGCGAGGGCGGGGCAGCCGCCGCTGCGCGCCGACGTCGTCTCGACGGTGCTGGCGCGGATGCCGCAGATGCCCGCCTACCATCTGATCCGCGCGGATCGCAGCGGCATCACGATGGTCAACATCGGCGTCGGGCCGGCCAACGCCAAGACGATCACCGACCATATCGCGGTGCTGCGCCCGCACGCCTGGTTGATGCTCGGCCACTGCGCGGGCCTGCGCAACACGCAGCGCCTGGGCGACTACGTGCTCGCGCACGGCTACGTGCGCGAGGACCACGTGCTGGACGAGGACCTGCCGCTATGGGTGCCGATTCCGGCGCTGGCCGAGGTGCAGGTCGCGCTCGAGGCGGCGGTGGCCGAGGTCACGCAGTTGCAGGGCTTCGAACTCAAGCGGATCCTGCGCACCGGCACCGTGGCGTCGGTCAACAACCGCAACTGGGAGCTGTTGCCGCCGGAAGGGCCCGTGCGCCGCTTCAGCCAGAGCCGGGCGATCGCGCTGGACATGGAGAGCGCGACGATCGCGGCCAACGGCTTCCGCTTCCGCGTGCCGTACGGCACGCTGCTGTGCGTGTCCGACAAGCCGCTGCATGGCGAGATCAAGCTGCCGGGCATGGCCAACCGCTTCTACAACGAGCGCGTCGACCAGCACTTGCGGATCGGCATGCGCGCGATCGAGCTGCTGCGCAGCAACAGCCTGGGGCGCTTGCACAGCCGCAAGCTGCGCAGCTTCGCCGAGGTCGCGTTCCAGTGACCGCTGGCGCGTCGAATCGGGCGAATCATGCAGAGCTTCCCTAGCGCGGCCGCCTGGCTCGATCCCCTGAATGACCAGCAGCGCGAGGCCGTGACCTGGGGGCGGCCGGCCGACGGCCGCGGCGTCGAATCGGGGCCGCTGCTGGTGATCGCCGGCGCGGGCACCGGCAAGACGTCGACGCTCGCGCACCGGGTCGCGTTCCTCGTCGTGCAGGGCGTCGATCCGCAACGGATCCTGCTGATGACGTTCAGCCGTCGGGCCGCGCAGGAGATGACGCACCGGGCGGGTCGGCTGGTCGCGCAGGCGCTGGCCTCGCGTCGTGGCGTGCCCGCAGCTCCCGGCGCGTCGCTGAAACTGCCGTGGGCCGGTACCTTCCACGCGATCGGCGCGCGGGTGCTGCGGTTGCACGCGGACGAACTGGGGCTGGATCCGGACTTCGGCCTCATCGATCGCGGCGACAGTGCCGACCTGATGGACATCGTGCGCCAGCAATCGGGGCTGGCCGCCACGCACAAGCGGTTTCCGCGCAAGGACACGTGCCTGGCGATCTATTCGCTGTGCGTGAACAGCGGCGAACCGCTCGAGCGCGTGCTCGACGAGCAGTTCCCCTGGTGCGGCGACTGGGCGGACGCGCTGCGCGCGCTGTTCGCCCGTTACGTCGAGCGCAAGCAGCAGCAGCGTCTGCTCGATTACGACGACCTGCTGCTGTGGTGGGACCTGGCGATGGCCGAGCCGGCGATCGCCGCGCGGATCGGCGCGCGCTTCGACCACGTGCTGGTCGATGAATACCAGGACACCAATCGCCTGCAGGCGCGGATCCTGCGCGCGCTGAAACCCGATGGGCGCGGGTTGACGGTGGTCGGCGACGACGCGCAATCGATCTATGCGTTCCGCGCGGCCGACGTCGACAACATCCTGCGTTTTCCGGACGAGTTCGATCCGCCCGCGCACCGGGTCACGCTGTCGATCAACTACCGCTCGGTGCAGCCGGTGCTCGACGTGGCCAACGCGCTGCTGGCCGAGGCCGTGCGGCAGTACCCGAAGACGCTGATCGCGCATCGATCGATCGGGGCCGCCGGCGGCGCAGGGGATGGCGGCGACGAGGAGGGCACTGATGCGGGTGGCGTGGCCTCAGGGGACACCCCTATCGCATCGCGTGAATCGGCGGCCCGGCCCCGGCTGGTGACGGTGCTCGACGAGCACGCGCAGGCCTGCCGCGTCGCCGACGAGGTGCTGCGCCGGCGTGAATGCGGCATCGCGCTGCGCAAGCAGGCCGTCCTGTTTCGCAACGCGCATCACAGCGATCTGCTGGAAGTCGAGCTGATGCGGCGCGACATTCCGTTCGTCAAGTACGGCGGGCTGAAGTTCCTCGAAGCCGCGCATGTCAAGGACCTGCTGGGCGTGCTGCGCTGGGCCGACAATCCGCGCCACGGGTTGGCGGCGTTCCGCACGCTGCAACTGCTCGACGGCATGGGACCGGTCAACGCGCAGCGCTGCCTCGATCACCTGGGCGACGGCGGCTTCGCGGCGCTGGCCACTTATGTGCCGCCGCCGGCCGCGCGCGCCGCGTTCGCATCGCTGCGGACGCTGCTGATCGCGCTGTCGGCGCCCGGGGCGCGCTGGGACGGACAGGTCGACGCGGTCCGCGCCTGGTACCTGCCGATCTTGCAGCAGCGCCATGACGATGCCGGCGTGCGCGCGGCGGACCTGGACATGCTGGCGACGGTGGCGACGCAGTTCGGCACGCGTGAACGCTTCCTGACGGAGCTGACGCTCGATCCGCCGTCGGCCAGCGGCGACTTGGCGGGGCCGCCGCTGCGCGACGAGGACTACCTGATCCTGTCGACCGTGCATTCGGCCAAGGGGCAGGAGTGGGACTCGGTCTACCTGCTGCATGTGGCCGACGGCACTTACCCCAACGAGTTCGCGACCAGCCGACCTTCGGCGATCGAAGAGGAGCGCCGGCTGCTGTACGTGGCGCTGACGCGGGCGCGCAACCAGCTCGAACTGATCGAGCCGCAGCGCTATTACGTGACGCAGCAGGCGCGCCACGGGCCGACCTACGTCACCGGCGCGCGCAGTCGCTTCCTGACGCCGGCGGTGATGGCGTGCCTGGATCGGCCGGGGCGCGAGCATGTCGATGCCTTGCGCGCGACGGTCGCTCGAGCATCGAGCGCGACAGGGGATCCCCGCGGCGCGCGGGCCATCGAGGGCGATGCATCGTCCGACCTCGCGTCGATACGGCGCTCCGGCGCCGCCGTCTCCGACGTGGCCGCGCGGATCCGGCGGATGTGGTGAACGCGTATACCGCCAGCCCGAATCCGATGACCCTGAATGCGGCGAACCCGGACGCGGTGATCCGGCGAGCGCGAGCGGACCGAAGGCCTGACAACACGGCAACGTAGGCCGCCGCCGACATCGGTACCCGCATTGCGCTTATAGGCCCGCTCCGGACCCCCTGCGACGATGAATCGTCATCAAGATCTCCGAGGAGATGTGCCATGTTGGGTTGGGCCGTTACGTTTTTCATCATCGCGATCATCGCGGGGATCTTCGGGTTCGGCGGGATCGCGGCCAGTGCGGCGGGAATCGCCAAGATCCTGTTCTTCATCGCGATCGCCGTGTTCCTGGTGACCGGGCTGTTCGCGCTGATCAACGGGCGAAAGCCTTAGCGGCGGGAAAGCAGCGACGGCGTAGGGCGGTGGATGCGGCGGCCGGCGCTTATGCGCGCCGGCGGGCATCGCGAAGCACGCGGGCACCGGCAAGCGAAGCCCGTTCAGGTCGAGCGGGTGGAGCGGCTGGAGCGCTGGCGGCCGTGCGTCTTCAGGCGTTCGAGAATTGCGGGCGGTCCGCCGCCGTCCAGCGTACGCATTCGGCCGCCAGAGTGGGCAACGGCATCGGCCGTGCCGCGAGATAGCCCTGCATCGCCCCGCAGCCGGCGCGCGCGAGCACTTCGAGCTGGGCGGGTTCTTCGACTCCTTCGGCCACCGTGTCCATGCCCAGCTTGCGCGCCAGATCGATGATCGTGTGAACGATCGCCAGCGCATCCCCGCGCTGCGACAGTTCGCCGACGAACGCGCGGTCGATCTTCAACGTATCGAATGGAAAGCGGCGCAGGTAGGCCAGTGACGAGTAGCCGGTGCCGAAGTCGTCCAGTGCGATGCCCACGCCCAATCGCTTCAGCGCGTGCAGCGTCTGCACCGCGGTGGGTGCCGCACCGAGGAACAGCGATTCGGTGATCTCCAGTTCGAGCCTGTGCGGCTGCAGTCCGGATTCCGCGAGCGCATGGCGTACCACCGTCACGAAATCGGCGCTCATCAACTGCGCCGGCGAGACGTTGACCGAGACCTTGCGCAGCGACAACTGCTCGACCGCCTGCAGGCATGCCTGCCGCAGCACCCATCGGCCCAGGTCGATGATCAGGCCGCTTTCCTCGGCTACCGGAATGAACTCGTCGGGGCCGACGACCCCGAGCTCGCCGTGGTGCCAGCGCAGCAGCGCCTCTGCGCCCGCCAGCGACCAGTCGGCGATGTCGACCTGCAACTGCCAGTCCAGGCTCAGTTCGTCGCGGGTCAGCGCGCGCCGCAGGCCTTGCTCGATCTTGCGCCGGCGGTGATTGCGTTCGGCCAGCGCCGGATGGAAGGTGGCCCAGCGCGTGCGTCCCTGCGCCTTGGCCGCGTACAGTGCCAGGTCGGCATTACCCAGCGCTTCATCGAACTGGGTGCCGTGCTCCGGCAGCAGCGCGACCCCGACGCTGGCTGACATCCGCAGCGAATGGCCGCGTGCCACGCACGGCGCATCGAGTGCATCGAGCAGGCGTTGGGCGAGTGCGAACGCGTCGGCGCCGACCAGCGGCTCGTCGAGCAGCACCGCGAACTCGTCGCCGCCCAGGCGCACGACCAGGTCCTGCGGGCGCGCCAATCCCCGCAGCCGCTCGGCCACCGCCTGCAACACCGCGTCGCCGACCGAGTGGCCGAGCGAATCGTTGATCGTCTTGAAGTTGTCCAGGTCCAGGCACAGCAGCGCCGCGCGCTGGTTCGGCGTCTCCAGGATGCGCGTCAGGCGCGCGCGAAGCTGGAGCCGGTTCGGCAGGCCGGTCAGCGCATCGTGGTGGGCGAGCCGGTCCAGCCGCGCGCGCGCCTCCTGCTCGCTGGTGACGTCCGCGATGACGCTCTGCCAGCGACGCAGATGACCGGTTTCGTCGAACACCGGCGTGGCGGTCAATGACCACCAGCGGGGCCCGGCGGGGGCCCGCTGGATCCGCAGCACGTCGCGAAACGGGCGGCCCTGGGCGAGCAGGTCGGCGAGATCGGGTGTGGGGGTTGGCGTTCGCCCCGCGTCGGCGCCGGGGTCACCGTCGCCCGGCGGCGATTCGAGCAGGCCCGACAGCACGCAGCCCTCGAGTTGGGTCGCGGGCATCCGCAGCAGCGCGGCCAGCTTCTCCGATACGTGCCGCAGGCATCCATGCGCGTCCAGTTCGCACAGGGCCATCGGGTAATGCGTCTCGAAATCCCGCAGCAGCAGGCTGACGACCTGGTCCTGATGCGACGCGTGGCGTTCGGATACCAGTCGCGCGGTGGCCACCACGCTCATCCACAGCGTGGAGACGATGACCACTACCAGGTACGTCGCCAGCAGGGCCAGCAGCCAGCCGCGCAGCGGATTCGGCGACAGCAGCAGCGTGACCGCCGACGCGGTGCCCAGCACGGCCACCATCGACAGGGCCGCCCGTGGCACGCTGGACAGCAGGAACGCGCCGCCGCCGAGCACGCCCAGCGTGACCAGCGCGATCATCATCTGCTGCCACGGATCGGCGATCGGTACCCACAGCAGCGGCGGCACGCACCAGATCAGCGCGAAGATCGACGAATACAGCGACGCGCGGCGCATCGCCCGGACCGACGCGCGAATCGAGCGCCGATCGCGCTGCAGCCGCCAGCGCGCCAGCACGAGCATCGACAGCGAAGTCAGCGCGGCGAGCCACCATAGCGAGCCATTGGCAATGCCGAACTCGCCGAGTCCCGCGATCAGCAGCACGCCGTCGAGCAGACCGATGCTGACCGCCAGCGGGGTCAGCGCGACCATCTCCTGGAGATGGCGGGCGCGGATCTCGGCCGCCCCGCCGTCGGCGGACCGGTAGACGCGCAGGCTGTCCGCCCAGCGCTGCGGCGCAGGCTGGGTCGCTGGCGAAGCCGTCATCGTTGTCTCCCTGGTGCGTCCCCATGACGCCCGCGCATCGTCCGTTCGACGGTGCTATGCGTATTGTCTATTTCTTTTGGTTAATCGGCCACTTCCGCCAAGGTTGGTTGAACGAAACTACGCTCAAACCGGCCGGGCGAGGCGCCGCGAGGCTCCGCTATAGTGTGCGTCCGGCCGTCTCGTGATCGAACGGCCCTTCGATCCCGGAGCCCTGATGACCGATTCCGTCCGGCGCGACGATGTCAACGACAACGACGGCGCGCTGGCTCTGCTCGATTCCCGCTATGCCTGGTGGCGGCTGGCGATCGCGCTGGTGTTGATGACCATCGGCGGCGCCAGCATGTATGCGATCGTCGTCGTGCTGCCGGCCGTGCAGGCGGATTTCGGCGTCGACCGGTCCGGTGCGTCGCTGCCTTACACGATGCTGCTGCTGGGATTCGGTGTCGGCGGCATTCTGATGGGGCGGATGGCCGATCGGTTCGGCGTCGGCGTGCCGCTGGTGTTCGGTTCGACGATGCTCGGCGTCGGCGGCGTGGTCGCATCGTGGTCAGGGTCGATCTGGCAGTTCGCGCTGGCCAACGGCGTGCTGATCGGCGCGCTCGGCAGTTCGTGCACGTTCGGCCCGCTGGTCTCCGACGTGTCGTTCTGGTTCCGCCGCCAGCGCGGCATGGCGGTTGCGATCTGCGCGAGCGGCAACTACCTGGCAGGGGTGGTCTGGCCGCCGGTCGTCCAGCACTACGTCGAGAGCGCCGGCTGGCGGCAGACCTATGCCGGCATCGGCCTGTTCTGCCTGGCGACGATGGTGCCGCTGTCGTTGCTGCTGCGCCGTCGCCCACCGGACGCGCTGCTGTCGGCCGCCGCATCGCCGGCGCCCGGAGCGGGGGCCACCGCGGTGTCGTCGCTCGCCGCCCTCGAACGGCCGATGGGGTTGTCGCGCGAGCGCTTGTTCGCGCTGCTGATCATCGCGGGCATCGCCTGCTGCGTCGCGATGGCGATGCCGCAGGTGCACATCGTCGCGTTCTGCGGCGACCTGGGCTACGGTCCGGCGCGCGGCGCGCAGATGCTGTCGCTGATGCTGGCGTGCGGCATCGTCAGCCGGCTGGTGTCGGGCTGGATCTGCGATCGCATCGGCGGGTTGCGTACGCTGCTGCTGGGCTCGGTGCTGCAGGGCGTCGCGTTGCTGCTGTTCCTGCCGTCGGACGGGCTGGTCGCGCTGTATGTCGCATCGGCGCTGTTCGGCCTGTTCCAGGGCGGAATCGTGCCGTCGTACGCGATCATCGTGCGCGACTTCTTTCCGGGCCGCGAAGCGGGCACGCGCGTCAGCATGGTGTTGATGGCGACGCTGCTGGGCATGGCGTTGGGCGGCTGGCTCAGCGGCAAGGTGTTCGACCTGACCGGCTCGTATCACGCGGCGTTCCTGAACGGCATCGCGTGGAATCTGCTGAATGGCGCGATCGCGCTGTGGCTGCTGCTGCGCCAGCGTCGATGGCTGCGTGGCGGTCCGCTGGCAGCCGCGGCCTGACGTTCGCTCGATGACAGGTCGATAGCGCTCGATGCGGGCCCGCGGTGGGCTCGCTCAGAAATCGATAAAGGACAGGATCGCGAATGGCATTGCGTGCCACCATTTACAAGGCCGAGCTGTCGGTCGCCGACCTCGACCGGTCCTACTACGCGGATCATGCGTTGACGCTGGCCCGCCATCCGTCCGAGACCGAGGAGCGGATGATGGTCAGGCTGCTGGCCTTCGCGTTGAATGCCGATCCGGCGCTGGCCTTCGCCGCCGGCTTGTCCACCGGCGACGAGCCCGACTTGTGGCGCCGCGACCTGACCGGCGCGATCGAGCAATGGATCGAAGTGGGGCTGCCGGACGAGCGCGTGCTGCGCAAGGCGGCCGGCCGCGCCGCGGCGGTCACGGTCTATCCGTATGGGGGACGCAAGGCCGACGTATGGTGGTCGCAGAACGCGGCGGCCTTGCGGCGCATCGACTCGCTGACGGTCGTCGCGATCGACGTGCCCGGCCCGGTGGCGCTGGCCGACATGGCCGAACGCACGATGCGGCTGTCGGCGACGATCCAGGACGGGCAGGTCCTGCTCAGTTCCGGCGACCGGGGCGCGACGGCGATCACGACGACGCTGCTCGCCGCGGCCGACCGATAGCGATCGACGATCCCCGACAGGCAGAGGGGGGCTTTCCGGCGGACGGGCGTTCCGATCGCCTCGCCGCCGGGAGGGGCGCGGTGTTCGGCGGCTGCCGTTGACGTTATAGTTGAAAAAGTATAGCGACATGCCGGTCCTGCGCCGGGCCGATCGGCCACGGCGTCTTGCCGCATCCACCCACCGAGGAGACACCTGATGAATGCCCCCGAGAACCTGCAGTCGATCGCGCAGCGCATGGCCCAGACGCCGCGCCCCCTGTTGATCAACGGACGTTGGCAGCCGTCCCAGTCCGGCAAGACCTTCGACGTCTTCAACCCGGCGACCGGCGAGCTGCTGGCGCGCGTGGCCGAGGGCGACGCGGCCGACGTCGATCTGGCCGTGGCCGCCGCGCGTGACGCATTTCCGAAGTGGGCGGCGCTGCCGCCGGCCGCGCGTTCGCGGATCCTGTGGAAGATCGCCGATCTGATCGACGATCACGCGCAGGAACTGGCGATGCTCGAATCGCTGGACAACGGCAAGCCGGTGTCGTTGGCGCTGGCCGTCGACGTCGCGCTGGCCGCGCAGTCGTTCCGCTACTACGCGGGCTGGTGCGACAAGCTCGAAGGCTCGACACTGCAGACGAACCTGCCGTCGATGCACGCGTACACGCGGCGCGAGCCGATCGGTGTCTGCGCGCAGGTCGTGCCGTGGAACTTCCCGCTGCTGATGGCATCGTGGAAGGTCGCGCCATGCCTGGCCACCGGCAACGTGTCGATCCTGAAGCCCGCCGAAGAGACGCCGCTGACGGCGCTGCGCCTCGGTGAGCTGATGATCGAAGCGGGCGTGCCCGAAGGCGTCATCAACATCATCCCCGGCTATGGCCACACGGCGGGGGCCGCGCTGTCGGGGCACCCCGGTGTCGACAAGATCGCGTTCACCGGTTCGACCGAAGTCGGCAAGCTGATCGTGCAGGCCGCCTCGGGCAACCTGAAGAAGGTCTCGCTGGAGCTGGGCGGTAAGTCGCCGAACATCGTGCTGGACGACGCCGACATCGATAAAGCGATCGCCGGCTCGGCCAACGCGATCTTCTTCAACAGCGGGCAGGTCTGCGTGGCCGGTTCGCGTCTGTATGCGGACCGCAAGGTGTTCGATCGGGTCGTCGAAGGCGTCAGCCAGGTCGCCAAGAACATCAAGGTCGCGGCGGGTGGTGATCCGAGCGCGCAGATGGGGCCGCTGGTGTCGAGCACGCAGTTCGATCGCGTGACCGGCTACATCAAGACCGGCCGCGACGAAGGCGCGCGCGTCGTCACCGGCGGCGGGCGCATCGGCGAGCGCGGTTATTTCGTCGAGCCGACGGTGATGCTGGACGTCAACGAAGGCATGCGCGTCGTGCGCGAGGAGATCTTCGGCCCGGTGCTGGTCGCCCAGCCGATCGACGATCTCGAAGAACTCGCGCGCGTGGCCAACGACACGCCTTATGGCCTGGCGGCCAGCGTGTGGACCCGCGACCTGAGCAAGGCGCACAAGATGGCGGCGATGCTCAAGGCCGGCACCGTGTGGATCAACACCCATGGCGTGCTCGATCCGTCGATGCCGTTCGGCGGCTACAAGCAGTCCGGTTGGGGACGCGAGTACGGCAAGGAGTCGATCGAGCTGTACACGCAGATGAAGGCGGTGTACGCGCAACTGTGAGTGCGCAAGGGGCCTCGCGCGAGGCCCCGCATGACCGGCCGGATCGCCGCCCCGGCCGTCGCCGGGCTCTCGCCAGCGTGCTGAGACGTGCGGGGTAACACACCCCGCGTTCAGATATCAGGCGAGTAACGCAGTCCGAGCGCCGCGGCGACGGCGCCCAGCGTTGAGGGGAACGAAGATCGTGATCGCGTTGCCGGTGTCAGAGCGAGCGCAGGAAGCGCAGCAGCGCGTCACGCTCGGATCGGTCCGTCGCTTCGAACGCCTGCCGCGCGGCGCGGGCTTCGCCGTCGTGCCATAGCACGGCTTCCAGCAGGTTGCGCGCGCGGCCATCGTGCAGGTAGCCGGCTTCTTCGCCGACGACCTCGGTCAGGCCCAGGCCCCATAGCGGCGGCGTGCGCCACTGGTGGCCGCTGGCGGGCCCGTCGGGGCGGCCGTCGGCCAGGCCGTCTCCCATGTCGTGGCGCAGCATGTCCGAATACGCGGGCAGGCGCGTCGCCGACAGGCCGGTCGTGTGCGGCTTGGCGGCTTCGCCGGTTCTCAGGTCGGTGCGATGGCACTGGACGCAGCCCAGGCGGTCGAACGCCTGTTCGCCCCGCCGCACCTGCGGATCGTCGCGGTCGCGGCGTTGGGGGATCGCCAGCCGGGCCAGATAGAACACGACGTCGTCGAGCTGCGTATCGTCGACCTCGGGCGATCCGCCCGATGGCGCGGCCAGGCAGGCCGTTTGCGCCGGGGTGCAGGTCGACGCAGGAAACAGCGAGGTTGTCAGGCCCAGATCGCCGGCGAACGCGGCAGCCACCTGCGTGCGCAGGTCGTCGACGTTGGCCTTATGGCCGAAGCGCGGCCCGGGCGGCAGCGCGGCGAGGTCGAGCAGGCCCTGCCCGATCAGCGGCTGGCCGACCCTCATCGATGTCAACAGCACGGCAGCGGCGGTTGCCGGGCCGCCGGCCGGGCCTTGGGTCGGCATGTCGAGGGGCCTATCGATGGGCGCGTCGCCAGACGCGTCGCTCGGTCCTTCGATCTGTCCCTGGATCGGCCCATAAGCGAGTCGATCGAATCGCAGGTCCGGCGTACGCAGCGTGACGGTCTGTCCATCGGGCAAGCGACGGTCATGGTATCGCCAGGTGATGCGCAGGCGGCCTTCGGCGGGGATGCCGGGGTTGGCCTCCTCGTTGAACTGGTCTCCATAAGCGGGGTGCGGCGTGACGCGGCCGTCGGGTTCGCGCACCGACAGCCGAACCAGCATCGATCGCAGACGATCGTCCGGGCCCGCCGGCGCGAAGCCGCGCCCATTGCGCTCATGGCAGCCGGCGCAGGACAGCCGGTTGTATAGCGGCCCCAAGCCATCGATGCGCTCGTCCTGTGCGGGGGCGATCACCCAGTTCTGGCGAAAGAGGCCGCGTCCGCGGAAGAAGCGCGCCAGCTCGTCCCCGCTCAGGCCGGCGATCGGTTGGCTGAACGCATCGGGGCCGGTGTCGGCCGTGAACCAGCGCGCATCGAGCGTCTCGGATGTGGGTGACGGCGTCTGCGCCCGAGCCGGATCGTCGAGGCTTGCCGCCGCCAGCATCATGCCGACGGCCACGCACAGCCCGGTGCTGAGGGATTGCGCGGACATTCGCGCGAACGGTGCCTCCCTGGGAGACTGTCGAAGCATGGCGAGGCGTCGCGCGATGGACGGCAGCAGCCTCTTAGCGATCGAGCAGCGCCCGCGCGCGTGCCAGGCGTTCGCTGGCCTGCGCTTGCCATTGGCGGTGGATCGCGTCGGCTCGGGCGGCGGCGGGGTCGCGCCGCCGCTGTTCGAAGACGGCTTGCAGCGACCGGTCGTCGATCTCGACCTCGGTCGCGCCCGGCGATTCGAGCAGACGGCGCGCGGCATCCAGCTCGGCGCGGCGCCGCGTGTCCGTCGGACGCAGCGTGCGCGCAGCGGCGTGCCACGCGCGCCAGCCTTCCTGCAGGCGCGGCAGCGGGGCGACGAGGCTGGCGTCGAACAGCGCGGCGAGCGCGGCCAGGCGCGGGCGGCCGCGCGCGTTGTCATAGCGGTAACCGCCGCGGGCCGCCGCCGCGAACGGGTCGTGGTAGCCGGCCGGCGCCTTTGCATAGACGCTCGGGCGCACCGGTAGCTTGCGGATGTCCGGATGCAGCAGCAGCGTCTGGCCGGCGTCGGACAACACGAAGTCGATGAACACACGGGCCGTCGCCGCGTTGGGGCTGCCTTGCAGCAGCGCGACGTGGCCGGGGTTGATGCCGCCCTGTCTCGGATAGACGAACCCCAGCGGCGCACCGCGCGCGATCGCCGACGCGACGAAGAAATCGATCGAGGGCGCGATGCCGGCCTGGCCCTGGGTCAGCGCGTCGGACACGAACGGACCGCCGCTGCCGGCGCTGCGCGCATTGGCCATGATGCGGCTCCACATCGCCCAGCCGCGCTGCCAGCCATAAGCCTGCAATGGAATGTCGGCCAGGACCGGCGCGAAGCCGACCTGGTACGGATTGGGTACCAGCAGGTGGCCTGCATAGCGGGGATCGGTCAGGTCGGGCCAGTCGCGCGGCACCGGCAGGCCATGGCGCGCCAGATAGCCGGGATGGATCGCGAATCCATAGCCGGCCAGTTCGGTGGCGAGGTAGCGGCCGGACGGATCGTCGATTCGCGTGCCGCCGACCCGGTCCGGCAGGCCGCGCCGATCGATGGCCACGGGCGCCAGCGCACCGGCTTCGCCGAGCGCATCGAACAGGCGCGGCGACGCCGCCCAGACGACGTCGATGCCGCCGCGCCCCGGCTGCCGGACGAAGTCGAGGCTCTCGCTGGCCGCGCGCCAGACGATGCGCAGCCGGATGCCGGGATGCGCGTTCTCGAACGCGCGCTCGAAGCGTGTCACCACCTCGGTCTGGTAGCTGGTCAGCACCGTCAGTTCCCGCGGTGCGTCGGCGGCCCGCGCCCATCGCGATTCGATGCCGCTTAGTACCAGGGCGGCGGTGGCCGCGCCGGTGCGCAGCCATCGGCGGCGCGCGGCGAGCGTGGGGACGGTGCCGGAGAGCGGGGCGCAATGCGTTTCCAGACGCGCGTCCACTTGTGTATCCGCTTGTGCGTCCATTTGTGCGTCCATTTGCGCGTCCGAACGGACGTCAGAACGAGTATTTTGCATTCGCGTACAGGATCCGCCCCGGCATCGGATATCCGTCGGCCAGCGCGTAGTTGCGGTCGGTGAGATTGCTGGCGCCGACGTCGATCCGCACCGCCTTGTCGACGCGCCAGGTGGCTTTGAGCCCGATGACGCCATAGCCGGCCAGCCGTGTGTAGCCGGCCGATCCATAAGTGACCCGGCGGCCGTTCTCGGCCTCGATCGTGGCCTGCAGCGACACGGCTTCGCTGGCCGCCCAGTCGACATAAGCGAACAGCCGGTTGCGCGGCGTGTCGATCAACGGGATCGCGCCATTGCTCAGGTTGGTGCGTACCAGGTACGTGTAGCGCAGGCCGGTCCGCCACGCGCGGCCAAGCGTCTGATCGAGCGACAGTTCCAGGCCCGCGTGGCGGGCATCGCCGATGTTCTGCAGTTGGTTGCAGACGGTGGTGCCGCACAGCGTCGACGGCACGACCTGGTTCTGCATCAGGTCGCGGATCCGGGCGTAGAACAGCGCCGCATGGCCATTGGCGCCCGTCCACGGTGCGCCGCGCAGGCCGAGTTCGACGTTCAGCGAGGTCTCGGGACGCAGGTCGGGGTTCGGGATCGCGGTGCCCAGGCGGAACGAATAGCGATCCTTGATCGTCGGGAAGCGCGACTTGCGCGCCAGGCTCGCGTAGACCTGCGACCCGGGCGCCACCGTGTGCGACAGCTCGGCAAGCCAGTTGTTGGCCGATGTGCGGCCGGTCGCATAGGCGTCGGCATGGCGCGCGTCGCGGTTGTCGTGGCTCAGGCCCAGCCGCAGCCGCCAGTCGGATGCCAGGTCGATGCTGTCCTCGACGGCCAGCGACGTCGTCACGTCCTTGAACGATTTGTCGGCGGTCAGCGGGTTCGATTCCTCGTGGCGGTCGACCTTGTAGTGGTACGCGATCCGCAGCTCCTGGTTGGGCAGCGCGTAGCTGGCCAGCTCGACGCTCGCCCCCGAGGTGCTGTCGTCGTACTGGCTGGGGAAACTTGTGTTGAGCAGCTCGGTCGCGTAGCTGCCGTTGGTGTAGGCGAGGATGCTGTTCTTGTAGCGGTCGTCGTGCAGCCGGTACTTCAGGATGTGCTTGTCGCCCAGCCGCGTATTGCCGACGAAGTACAGGCTGTCGACGTTCCAGTACGGCCAGCGCCAGAAGCGGTTCGGGCTGCCGGGCGCGACGCCGGCATAAGGCGGGTTGCCCTTGTCGCCGCGTTGCGCCATGTAGCCGATCGCGTACTCGTCGACCGCGTTGGGCGTCAGCGCGACCTTCAGCGACAGCTTCTTGTCGGTGCGGTATGCGTTGTCGCGGTTGCCGGGCTGCTGGACTGCGTTGCCCTGGAAGTCGCGCGACAGCGGAAACGTATCGGCCTCGATGTACGAGGCGCCGAGCTGCCAGTACCACATCTGCTGGCGGCCGCCGACGTTGACGGCGCCGCGCCGGTCGCCGCCGCTGGCCATGCCCACGCGCACGTCGCCTTCGAACGCCCTGACCGGTTTGCGGGTGACCAGGTTGATCGCGCCGCCGAGCGCATTGGGACCGTACAGCAGCGAGGCGGCGCCCTTGGCGACACGGACCTCGGCCAGGTCGGTGGTCCAGAACCGGCCCAGGTCCGGATAGCCGTCATAAGGGACGTACAGCGGCACGCCGTCGACGAACAGCGGCACCTGCCGCTGGTCGAAGCCGCGCAGGTAGATCATGTCCTCGTTGCGCGAGTTGCGCGTCATGCTGACGCCCGGCACCAGCGCGGCGGCGGTGCCCACGGTCGACGCGTCGAACTGCTCGATCTGCTGCATCGTCGTCACGTCTTCGGTGTCCTGCGCCGCGGGGCGTTGGCTGCCTTGCACGAGCACCGTGCCGAGCTGGAACGCCTCCTGCGCCTGCGCGCTCACGCCCGCCCCCAACAACAGACAGCCGAGCGGCACCGCCAGCCAGCGCCGCCGCGCGCCGGGACGAAGCAGAGGCGGGTGGTGGGGAGGCGCGATCGGGATCATCTCGAAATATTCCTATGGATATAGCGTCGCGCGAATGGCCGGCGACGATGACGATTGAGCCAAGCTTGCGCGCAGCATCTGCCGATGCTGTCCGCGAGCTGTCATGTTGCTTGTTTGGCGGCCATTATGCGGTCATCGATTGGCAGATCGGGTTGCTATCGTTTCGATCCTTGCGCTTCGACAAGAACAGGCCTGCGGCGTTTCGTTCGGTCCGGGTGGATATAACCATTTCGAGGAGCGAAGCGCGGATCGTGCTACGGTGCAGGGAGTTCGCGGCGTGATGCGCGGGCGTGCGGAAGGTGCGGCGATCGTCGCGGCGCGGCTCGGGCGGCGGCATTCGCGCCGTTGTTCGCGTCAGTGGCCGGTGGGCATCGGGACCGACCCCGGGCTCGCGCGTGCGTAGAATGCCGCGTCGACTCCGAAGTCCGGGATTCCGCCGATGCTGCGCCGAACCGCCTGTACCCGCCTGCTGGGCGCGATGAGCCTGATCGCCGCGCCGCTGCCTGCTTTCCATCCTGCCGCGACGGCCGCCGCCGGCGCGGCGACTTACCCGTCCCGGCCGTTGACGCTGATCGTGCCCTGGGGCGCCGGGGGCGCCACCGATGCGACCGCGCGCGTCGTCGCGACGCTGCTCGAGAAGGAACTCGGCCAGCCGGTCAACGTCGTCAACCGCACCGGCGGCAACGGCGTCGTCGGCCACCAGGCGATCGTATCGGCGCCTCCGGATGGCCATACGATCGGCATGGTCACCGTCGAGGTGACGATGCTGCACTGGCTGGGGCTGACGAAGATCGTCCCCGCCGACCTGACGCCGATCGCGCTGCTGAGCGTCGAGCCCGCGGCGGTCATTGTGCCGGCGTCGTCGCCGCATCGCAGCGTCAACGACCTGCTGGCCGCGATCAAGGCGCAGCCGGGCCGGCTCAAGGCATCGGGCACCGGCCAGGGCGGTATCTGGCATCTGGCCTGGGCCGGCTTGCTGCGCGACGTCGGCCTCGATCCGCGCAGCGTGCGGTGGGTGCCGTCCAACGGCGCGGCGCCGGCGATGACCGACCTGGCGGCCGGCGGTGTCGACGTCGTCACCGTCTCGCTGCCCGAGGCGCGGCCGATGATCGACGCCGGCAAGGCGCGCGCGCTGGCCGTGATGGCCGAGCGTCCGTCGCCGCTGTATCCGACCGTTCCGACGCTGCGGTCTCAGACCGGTTCGAGCTGGGGGATCGGCGGCTGGCGGGGCATCGGTGCGCCGCGCGGTCTGCCACCGCCGATCGCCGCGCGGCTCGGTGAGGCGATGCGCACGATCTACGATGGCCAGGCGTTCCAGGACTTCATGGCGCAGCGCGGCTTCGGCATGGTCTGGCGCGACGGTCCGGCGTTCGGCGAGTTCATGGCCAGCGGCGACCAGGAGATGGGCGTGCTGATGAAGGCTGCGGGAATCCGCCCATGAGTTCGCTCATGACTCCGGCCGTTCATCCGACCGGCTTCCGGCCATGAGCGGGAAGCGCGCGAGCATCGCGCACACCAGCGGGTGCGGGCGATGAAAGTCAACGACGCGCTGCTCGGCCTGGTCCTGATCGCGCTCGCGGCCGCCGTCGGCCTGGACGTGCGCACGTATCCGTCGATTCCCGGCCAGAGCATCGGACCGGGCGCATTCCCGGGGCTGATCGCCGCGTTGCTGGTCGTCTGCGGCGGGCTGCTCGTCATCCAGGGCGTGCGGCGGCGCGCGCAGGAGCCTTGGATCGCGTGGATGCCGTGGACGCGTTCGCCGCGACATCTGCTCGCGCTCGCGGTCACGATCGGATCGCTGCTGTTCACGATCCTGTGCCTGGACTCGCTCGGCTTCATCGTCTGCGCCGCGGTCGTGCTGTTGGCGATGTTCACGACGCTGCGCGTGCGCTGGACCGTCGCGGTACCCGTCGCGCTGGCCGTCACGCTGGGCATCCACACGATCTTCTATTTCGGTCTGCGCGTGCCCCTGCCCTGGGGCGTGCTGCAACCGCTCGCCTGGTGAAGCACGCATGACCTGGCCCGTGTTCATCCAGGCGCTGGAACTCGTATTCGATCCCGCCGTGCTGGCCGTGATCCTGGGTTCGGCCGTGTTCGGGCTCGTCGTCGGATCGATCCCGGGGTTGACCGCGACGATGGCCACCGCGCTGCTGGTGCCGATCACGTTCTTCATGCCGCCGGTGCCCGCGATCGCGGCGATCGTCACGGCCACCGCGATGGCGATCTTCGCGGGCGACATCCCGGGCGCGCTGCTGCGCATTCCGGGCACGCCGGCGTCGGCCGCGTACACCGACGAAGCCTATGCGATGACGCTCAAGGGCCAGGCCGAGCTCGCGCTCGGCGCGGGGCTGGTGTTCTCGGCGATCGGCGGATTGTTCGGCACCGCGATGATGATCTGGTGGTCGCCGCTGCTGGCCGAGGCCGCGCTCTCGTTCACGTCGTTCGAGTATTTCTGGCTGGTCGTGCTGGGCCTGGCGGGCGCGGTGTTCATCGGCAACGCCTCGACGCTCAAGGCCTGCGTGTCGCTGCTGCTGGGCCTGCTGATCGCGTGCGTCGGCCTGGAGAATCCGGCCGCGCATCCGCGCTTCACGTTTGGCCAGGCCGAGCTGCTCGGCGGCATCGACCTGGTGCCGATGATGGTCGGCATGTTCGCGGTGTCGGAACTGCTGCGCTACGTGACCAGTCTCGATCCGCCCGCGCGACTGGCGGTGCAACGCCTCGGCAACGTCTTCACCGGCATGTGGGCGCTGACGAAGCGGTATCGCTGGCCGATCCTGCGCGGCAGCGCGCTGGGCACGATCGTCGGCATCCAGCCCGGCTCGGGCGCGGACATGGCGTCGTGGATGTCGTACGCGATGAGCAAGCGCTTCTCCAGGGAGTCGCACAAGTTCGGCACCGGCCACATCGAGGGCATCATCGAATCGGGCGCGGCCAACAACTCGTCGCTGGCCGGCGCGTGGATCCCCGCGCTGGTGTTCGGCATTCCCGGCGATTCGGTCACCGCGATCGCGATCGGCGTGCTCTACATGAAGAACCTGAACCCGGGGCCGACGATCTTCCTGGAGAACCCGCAGAACATCTACGCGGTGTTCTTCGTGTTCATCCTGGCCAACCTGATCATGGTGCCGCTGGGCTGGGCGACGATCCGGCTGGCCACGCGGATCCTGTCCGTCTCGCGCGCGCTGCTGATGCCGTCGATCCTGGTCTTCTGCATCGTCGGCGCGTTCTCGACCGCCAACTCGGTGTCGGGCATCGCCGTCATGCTGGCGTTCGGCGTGCTCGGCTTCCTGATGGAAGAAAACGGCATCCCGGTCGCGCCGGCGATCCTGGGCGTCGTGCTCGGCAAGATGATGGAAGAGAACTTCATCACGTCGATGATCAAGTCCGACGACGACCTGTCGATGTTCGTGACGCGCCCGATCGCGATGTGGCTGGCGATCGCGACGGCGCTGGTGCTGCTGTGGCCGGCGGGGAGCTGGGCGCTGAGGCGGTTGCGGGCGATGCCGATGCCGCATTGAGGGAGATAGGGTGTTGCTCGGTACCGGAACGTCCATTACCCAGGTCGCGATGCGCGAACTGGCCATCCGTGGCTGGGATTCACGTACCGGCGTTGACGAGGATCAGTGCCAAGGATCGATCAGTGTGATCCCACATCCTCCGAAATCGCGTACGTTGCGCGTCGCCAGTGTCGCGCCATGGGCGCGCACGATGCCCGCGATCATGGCGTCGGCCAGATCGATCGGCCTTCCCGCTGCGCGGCGGGCTGCCGCAATCGCGGCGTAGGTGCTGGCGGCTTCATCATCATAGGCGAGCACCCGCCCGACGAACCGATTGTCGAGGATGCGAGTCAGCCCGTGCAGCAGACCGTCCTTGCGGCGCCCTTCCGGCAGGCTGTGCACGCCGACCAGCAATTCCCCTCGCGTGATGGCGGTCGTAAACAGCGCATCGTCCAACTGCCGTTCGATCCACGCCAGAACCGGCTGATGAGGGATCGGCTTGAACAGCTCCGAAATGACGTTAGTGTCCAGAACGATCATCAATTGAAGTCCGGCGGCTCACGCGATGATTTTCGGGACGGAAGCGCCAGATCCACCCCACCGTAGGGCTCTACCAAGGTGCGGATGTCCTCGACCAACGTGCGGCCGGTCAAGGGTTCGGGCTTGAGCGCCGCACGCAGGATGCTGCGTACCTCTTCCTCCATCGATCGACCATGCCGAGCGGCGCGAACGCGCAGCAACGCTTTCAGATCGTCGTCGAGGTTGCGGATGGTCATAGTGGCCATGGTGCGTGTCATCAATGCTGTCAATGATTGCATTGTAGTCATGCTCCGAATCAGTTGAAAGTAGCGCTTGGCCAACAAAGCCTGCCATTCGAAGCCCTGGTCCAACCTCCGGGAACCGCTCTGGCTAGCATCTGTCGTGACGAGGGGCAACGGGCATTTCTGTGCAGGGGCAAGCTGACGGGCACCGATGATGACGGTGCCGATGTGGCATCGAAATACGGCTACGAAGTCTGACCAGGTGTACGGTGTGCCCGGCGCGCAGGGCCTGGCAGGCGATGTTGTGCGCGATCGTGGTTTGGCCGATGCCGTTGGGCCGACGATGACCTGTCGATGTTCGTCACGCGCCCGATCGCGATGTGGCTGGCGATCGCGACGGCGCTGGTGCTGCTGTGGCCGGCGGGGAGCTGGGCGCTAAGGCGGTTGCGGGCGATGCCGATGCCGCATTGAGGGATGGGGCGAGAGACTATTAGCGACGACATTCGTAATTCTTGAAGCACAATTGTCGATTGCATATGATCTCAATGGGTTTCGATTGGAGGAGGTACTTATGCGACCGTCCGTCGCACTCGACATGAAGCGAAGCGCCGTGCGTGAAGTGGTAAGCCGCTTTCGCACCGCGAACCCACGCGTCTTCGGCTCGGTGCTGCATGGCACTGACGGAGACGGTAGTGACCTTGATCTGCTCGTCGATACTCTGCCTGGTGCCACGTTATTGGATCTGGGCGATTTGGAGTACGAACTCAAATCGTTGCTCGGTGTTGACGTCGATGTGCTGACGCCTGGCGACTTGCCGCTGAAGTTCCGGGCCAAGGTTCTCGCCGAGGCGAAGCCCGTATGAGCGGAAATCGACTACCCGACTACCTCGACCATATCCAGCAGGCCGCGGCCGATGCGTGCGGCTTCGTGCAGGGTATGGCCAAGGAGGGCTTTCTTGCCGACAAACGTACCCAGCGGGCCGTTATCATGAGCCTCATCATCATCGGCGAGGCGGCCACGAAGGTGATGGAAGGCTATGCCGAATTCACTCAGGCACGCACGGAAGTGCCGTGGCGCAGCATGCGCAATATGCGCAATCGTATGGCTCATGGCTATTTCGACATCAACCTCGATGTGGTGTGGGAAACAACTCAGCAATGGCTGCCCGATTTGCTAGCGCAGTTGCCCTCGCTGCGCCAGAGCGCCGACGAGGAAGGCCGCGGCGACTGACGGGAAACCGGCGACCACATTGCTGTGGTTGGCATCGCCACGTCGATGCTTATCGATTGCTCGCTCGCCGCTCCCTTGCAGCCGGCACCGAAAAGCGAAAACTGGCGCCCATTCCCCGCATCTCCTCCAGAGCGATACGCCGCCCGTGCAGCTCCAGGATCCGATGCACGATCCGCAGCCCTAAGCCACCGTCCCGGCGCGCGCCGCCCACGGTGAATGGCCGCTGGAACAAGCCTTCGCGTAGCTCCTCCGGAATGCCCGGACCGTTGTCGCTGACCGTCACATCCAGGCCGTCGTCGCGGGGCATGATCCCGACCTCGATCCGTCCGCCTTCGGGCGCATGGCGCAATGCGTTGTCCAGCAGGTTGCTCAACACCCGTTCGATCATGCCCAGGTCCGCGTACGCGGACGGCAGATGCGGCGGAAACGCGGCCGTCATCGCGACATGCCGCGACTCGGCCCGCAACGCGAACTTCTGGAACACGTCCTGCACGAGGTCGGTCATCGAGAACGGTTCGGGCGCCGGCTGGACGAAGCCGTATTCGAGCCGGGCCAGTTCGAACAGGCTTTGCGCGAGCGCGCCGACGCTGCGGCTCTGGTCGAGCGCGATGCCCAGGTAGCGCCGCCGGTCGGCCGCGTCCAGCACGGCGTCCTTGAGCAGCAGCGTCTCCAGGTAGCCGTGCAGCGACGACAGCGGCGTGCGCAGATCGTGCGAGACGTTGGCGATCAACTCGCGGCGCTCCTGGTCCTGGCGCGCCAGGACCGCCCACTGCTCGCCGATGCGCGCGATCATCTGCCGGAACGCCGAATCCAGCACGGCGATCTCGTCGCGGCTGCGACTGCTCGCCACCGGCGCGGCGGTGGGCGGCGCGGGCGGTGCGCCGTGGATGTCGAACCTGCGCACCGCTTCGGTCAAGCGGCGCAGCGGCCGGGTGATCAGCGTGAACGCCACCAGGCCGGCCGCCAGGCACAGCAATGCGACGAGGCCGATCGACCACAGCGCGGTCCTGAGCACCACGCCCGCCGAGCCGCGGGCGGCCAGCAGGTCGTGCGCCTCGCCCAGCAAGACGACGTAGATGAAACCCACGTCGCGGCCGGCGACCCTTAGCGGCGCCGCGCTGAAGA
Organism: Pseudomonadota bacterium; assembly: GCA_029779435.1. Taxonomy (GTDB): domain Bacteria; phylum Pseudomonadota; class Gammaproteobacteria; order Burkholderiales; family Burkholderiaceae_E; genus JAKPAM01. The sequence goes on from JAKPAM010000038.1 coordinate 51,314, forward strand.
CCTTGAGCCCGTCGGCGCTGCGCGGATCGTCGCCCAGGATGGGCAGCATCCCGCCGGCCAGGAAGCGATGCACCGGCGCGAGATCCACGCGGTCGCGGCGCAACCGGCCTTCGGGCGCGGCGTGCCCGGCGATGCGACCGTCGGGCTCGAGAAGATAGACCTCCACGCTCGGGTTGACGACCATCAATTGGCTGAACAGTCCGCGTATGGCGTCGGGCATTAGTCCGTCGGCGTCGGTGAGCTGAGTGTCGCGCGCGATGCTCTCGGCGAGGTCGCGCGACAGCCCCTGTACGACTTCCTGCTCGTGCATGCGGTTGGCGCGCAACTGCATCCAGACCGACGTGCCGCTGCACACCAGCAGCAGCAGCGCGAAGACCAGCGACAGGCGCTGCGTCAGCGTCAGGTTCATCGGGCGCCATCCTCGGGGTCGGCGAACTTGTAGCCGCGTCCCCATACGGTCAGGATGCGCCGGGGATGGGCGGGATCATCCTCCACCTTGGATCGCAGCCGGTTGATGTGCGTGTTGACCGTATGCTCGTAGCCCTCGTGCTGGTAACCCCAGACCGCGTTGAGCAGGTCCATGCGCGAGAACACCTTACCCGGCTGGCGCGCGAAGAAGTACAGCAGGTCGAACTCGCGCGGCGTCAGGTCCAGTCGAGCGCCATCCAGGCGCGCGTCGCGGGCCATGGGGTCGATGGTCAACGCGCCGATCGACAGGCTGCCCGCGTCCAGCCGAGCGTTCTGCGCCAGCGCGTCGACGCGGCGCAGCAGCGCCTTGACCCGCGCGACGAGTTCCAGCACCGAGAACGGCTTGGCCAGGTAGTCGTCGGCGCCGATCTCCAGGCCCAGGATGCGGTGCACTTCGCTGGCGCGGGCGCTGATGATGATGATCGGCGTGTAGCGCGTCATGCCGCGCGCGCGGCGGCAGATCTCCAGGCCGTCGACGCCGGGCAGCATCAGGTCCAGCACCAGCGCGTCCCAGCCGCCGCTTTCCAACTGCCGCAGCCCCTCGTCGCCGCGTGCACAGTGCACGACGTGCAGGCCTTCGTCGCGCAGGTGCAGCGTCAGCAGGTTGGCGATGTGCACGTCGTCTTCGACGAGCAGGATGCGGCGGCGGGTGGTCATCGGCGGACGGTTCCGGGCGTTTTGGGCGTCGTCCTCGGGCGGCGAGGACGGGACGCGTCTGTCGCATTGTGCGCAATCCCCGCATTCGAGTTATCACGATCTCTTGAATATTGCGTGAGGACCACGGGAGGAGATCGCGATTAAGCTTCGTGTCGACGCATCGCCCACGAGGACGCATCATGACCCCCCGACGCCAGCTGTTGTCGACCGGAGCCGCCGCGCTGGCGGTGATGGCCTTCGGCCCCGCCTTCACACGCCGCGCCGCAGCGGCGGGTGCCGGAGAAGCTTTCGAGATCCGCCATACCGACGCCGAGTGGCGCACCCGGCTGACGCCGCAGCAATATGCGGTGTTGCGCCAGGAGAACACCGAGCGGCCCGGCACCAGCCCGCTGAACAACGAGCATCGCGCCGGTACTTATGCCTGTGCAGGGTGCGCGCTGCCGCTTTTCTCGTCGACGACCAAGTTCGAGAGCGGCACGGGTTGGCCGAGCTTCTGGCGGCCGCTGGATAACGCGGTCGGCTCCCGCACCGACCGCTCGTTCGGCATGGTGCGCGTCGAAGTGCGCTGCCGGCGATGCGGCGGGCATCTGGGGCATGTGTTCGACGACGGGCCGCCGCCGACCGGCAAGCGCTACTGCATGAACGGCCTGTCATTGACGTTCCTGCCGCAGAAAGCCTGAGCGCTCGTAAACGGAATCACGCCATGCTGTTGATCCTGCTCGCGTACCTGGGTGGCGTGCTGACCATCGTCAGCCCGTGCATCCTGCCGGTGCTGCCCTTCGTGTTCTCGCGCGCCGGCCAGCCGTTCATGACGAGCGTCCTGCCCCTGCTCGCGGGCATGGCGCTGACGTTCGCGCTGGTGGCGACGCTCGCGGCCGTCGGCGGCGGCTGGGTGGTCGCCGCGAACCAGTACGGGCGATGGCTGGCGCTCGGCCTGATGGCGCTGTTCGCGCTGGCGTTGCTGTGGCCCCGGCTGGCCGAGCGTCTGGCGCGGCCGCTGGTGGCTGCCGGCGGACGCCTGTCGGCGTGGGCGCAGGCCGACGGCCCGGCGCGGCCGGGCGCCTCGGTCTTGCTGGGATTGGCGACCGGACTGTTGTGGGCGCCCTGCGCGGGACCGATCCTCGGGCTGATCCTGAGCGGCGCGGCGCTGCAAGGCGCGAACGCGACATCCTCGCTGCTGCTGCTGGCCTATGCGGCCGGCGCCGCGACCGCGATGGCGGCGGCATTGCTGCTCGGCGGCCGGGTATTCGCCGCATTGCGGCGCTCGTTCGGCGCCGGCGAATGGCTGCGGCGCGGATTGGGCGGTGCGATGCTGGCGGCCGTCGTCGCGATCGCGCTGGGCCTGGACACCGGCGTGCTGGCGCGGCTGTCGATCGCGTCGACGGGGGGCCTCGAGCAGCAGTTGATCGATCGGTTGGCCGGTTCGCGCGGACCGGCGGGCAGCGCTGCTTCCGCGTCCCCGCGAGAGGGGGCGGCCATGGCAATGCAAGGGCCTGCGATGGCGATGCAAGGGCCGGCGATGGCGATGCAGGGACCGGCCATGACGTCCGTGCCCGGTTCCGGGCCCGCGATGATGGCCGGCGACAACGCCATGCGGATGGCCGGTCCGGCCGCCGCCGTGGGGAGCGGCGCCGGGGACAGCCTGCCCGACGAGGGCATGGCGCCCGCGCTCGGCGGCGCCACGCAGTGGTTGAACTCGGCGCCGCTGACGGCGGAGCAGTTGCGCGGCAAGGTCGTGCTCGTCGATTTCTGGACGTATTCGTGCATCAACTGCCTGCGCGCCCTGCCTTATGTGAAGGCCTGGGACCAGAAGTACCGCGACCAGGGCCTCGTCGTCATCGGCGTGCATTCGCCGGAGTTCGCGTTCGAGCGCGACATCGGCAATGTCACGAAGGCGGCCCGGGGCCTGGGCATCGCTTACCCCATGGCGGTGGACAACCAGTACGCGATCTGGCGCGCGTTCCGCAACCAGTACTGGCCCGCGCATTACCTGATCGATGCGAACGGGCGCCTGCGCTACCACCATTTCGGCGAAGGCGACTACGCGGAGACGGAGCGTGCGATCCAGCATCTGCTGACGGAGGCTGGGGCGGCGCGGGTCGCGCCGGGGCTGATCGAAGTGGATGCGCAGGGCGTGCAGCAGGCTGCCGACATGGACGCCGTGCGTTCGCCCGAGACCTACGTCGGCTACGAGCGCAGCGAGAACTTCGCATCCTTGCCCGGCATCGTGCGCGACCGGACCGAGGCCTATGCGGCCCCCGCGAGCCCGGCGCTCAACGCCTGGGGGCTGGATGGCCGATGGACCGTGGGACCGGAACACGCGACGCTGGCCAGCGGCGCCGGACGGATCGTCTACCGCTTCGAGGCCCGTGATCTGCACCTCGTGCTGGGTCCGGGCGCCGATGGCAGGCCGGTGCGCTTCAAGGTCCGGATCGATGGGCAGCCGCCTGGTGCCGCCCATGGCATGGACGTGGCCGAGGACGGCTCCGGGACGGTGACGGCGCAACGGCTCTATCAGTTGATCCGTCAACCCGGTGACATCGCACCACGCACGTTCAGCATCGAGTTCCTGGACCCGGGCGTTTCCGCTTATGCGTTCACCTTCGGGTAAGGGCCCGAGGGACCCTTGTTCTTCTTCGTCAACGGATCGCACCATGCCTACTCCTGTCAGCGTTTCGCAACCGAACCGTCGCCGTTGGGCGCGGCACTGCCTGGCTGGCGGCCTGCTGCTGCTGAGCGTGGGCCTCGCGTCGCAGATGGCTGCGCGCGCCGCGGCCGACGAGGCGGTGAAGATCCCCCCGCCCGCGATGGACCCGCCCTCGACGAGTCCGGGGCTGAAGAAGGCCATCTTCGCGGGGGGCTGCTTCTGGGGCGTGCAAGGCGTCTTTCAGCACGTCAAGGGCGTGCAGCGTGCGGTGTCCGGATATAGTGGCGGTACCGCGCCGACCGCTGCGTACGAACTCGTCAGCCGCGGCGATACGGGCCACGCGGAGTCGGTCGAGGTCACGTACGACCCGGCGCAGGTCAGCTACGGCACGCTGCTGCAGATCTTCTTTTCGGTCGCGCATGATCCGACGCAGCTCGACCGGCAGGGGCCGGACGTCGGCACGCAGTACCGCTCGGCGATCTTCGCGACCAGTCCTGCGCAACTCGACATCGCCCGGGCCTACGTCACCCAGCTCGATGCCGCGAAGCTGTTCGGCCGGCCGATCGTGACGTGGCTGGAGGGTAAGCCCAGCTTCTTCCCGGCCGAAACTTATCACCAGGATTACATGACCGAGCACCCGCGCAATCCGTACATCGTCATCAACGACCTGCCCAAGGTCAGGAATCTCGAGCGCCTGTTTCCCGAATCGTTCCGCGGCGAACCCGTGCTGGTGAAGCGGTCGCGATGATCTACGAGGCCGGCCGTCTTGGCGGCTTCGGGCGATGCCCCGCCGTCGGCCTATGGGTCCTGGAGATCCGGATCGCCGACCCCGCGCGCCGCTTCGGCGCTTTCTACGAGGACCTGCTGTTCTGGTGAAGTGAGGAACGAGAGGCCGGATTGCAGGACCCGGACCCGGTTGCGCCGTTCTCGGTCCAACAGCCAGCCCCAGGATCCGAAAGGTCCGGCCGACACCCGGCCGACACCCGGTCGTCAATCGGCCGTCCGATGGCGAGCGCCGATCGATCACGCGATGTTGCGCTCGCGGATCAGTTTTCCCCAGCGCGCCGATTCTTCGCGCATCAGCTTGTCGAATCGAGCGGCATCCATCGTCATGACCGGCGCGTCCAGCGTGGCCAGGTTGGCACGCGTCTCGGGCATCGCGATGACCTTCTGCAACTCGGCGGACAGCCAGTCGATGATCGGCCGCGGCGTACGCGCCGGCGCGGCCAGTCCGTGCCAGGTCAGCACGAGGGCGTCGGGGTAGCCGGCTTCGCCGATCGTCGGCACATCGGGCAGGCTCGGTGAACGGGCCTCGGCGTTGAGCGCCAGCGCGCGGAGCCGTCCTGACCGGATGTGCGGCATCACCAGGCTCTGCGAGATCATCGCGAAATGCAATTGCCCCTGGATCAGGTCGGCGATCGACGGGGGTTGGCCCTTGTAGCCGACGCTCTGGATCCGGATGCCGGTTTGCGCGAACAGCAGTTCCTGGCCCAGGTGGATCGAGCTGGCGACGCCGGGGTTGGGAACGTTGAACTGGCCGGGCCGCGCGCGCGCCTGGTCGATGAAGTCCGCCAGCGTGCGGAACGGCGATCCGAGGGGAACGACGAAGACCGAGCCGGGCGCGGCGATCGCGCCGATGCCGACGAAATCGCTGGTGCGGAACGTCGGTTCCGGCTGCATCCATTCGTTGATGACGAGGGTCGGCGTGGCCGAGGTCAGCGTGTAGCCGTCCGCGGCCGCGCGCATCGCGGCTTCGAGGCCGATCCGCGCGTCGGCGCCTGGTTTGTTGTCGACGATCAGTCGGTGCGAGGCGCCGAGCGCCATCCGGTCGGTGGCGGCGCGGGTGATGACGTCGACGATGCCGCCGGCCGGATACGGCACGATGACCTTGACGGTGCGAGAGGGGTAAGCGTCATCGCCTTGCGCGTGCGAGACGCCGGCGTGAACGCTGAGCGATCCGGCCGCGCTGGTGGCGAGCAGACGGGCGACGAACTGGCGACGATCCATGATCAATCCTCGTGGAAGAGGGCCGCGGCGACAGATCGGTGCCGCGGACTGCTTCCCTCGGTGTCTCCCGTCTCGGGGCTCGCAGCCCGTCGTCACGGTAGCGCGTCGCGAGGGCGAATACCATTGACTGATCGGCATAGCAGATTTCTAATTATCAGATGGCGGATGAAGAGCTGAACTTGCGCGCGCTGCGCGTTTTCGTCGAGACCGCTCAGTTGCAGAGCATCACCCGCGCCGCGGTCAGCCTCGGCATCGCACAATCGGCGGTAAGCCGAATGGTGGCCGAGCTGGAGCGCCGGTTCGGTGGCCGGTTGTTCCTGCGCACCGGGCGCGGCGTGGCACCGACACCGCTGACGCTGGATCTGTTGCCCCGCATCATGTCGCTGCTGGCCGATGCCGGTGAGCTCGATGAGCGGGCGCGATATCAGTCGGGAAGCCCGGCCGGGCTCGTGATCCTGGGTCTGGTGCCCGCGTGGGCGGGGCCGATCGCCAGCCGCCTGTTGAGCGGTCTGCGCGAGGAACTGCCTCGCGTGCGCCTGCGGGTGCTCGAAGGCTATAGCGGCGAGATCGAGGAGTGGCTGGCCAGCGGACGGATCGACATCGGCATGCTGAACCGCTACCAACGCGTCCGGCAGATCGGGCATCGCCGCCTGTTGACCAGCGACATGCATCTGATCGGCCGTCCCGCGTCGTTCCGCCATATATCGGTACCCCGCGACGCCGAGCCGTTGACGTTGCGCGCGCTCGGCGCCTGTCCACTGGTGCTGCCGAGCCGTCCCAACGCGCTGCGCTCGGCGCTCGATGCGTGGCAGCACGATAGCGGACAGGTGTTGAACATCGTCATCGAGGCCGACGCTTATAGCATCATCCGGCGTCTGTTGCTCGATCACGACCTGTTCAGCATCCTGCCGGCGCACGCGGTTGCCGAGGAACTGGCCGCAGGCATGTTGGCCGCCGAGCTGATCCACGAACGCGAGCTGCGCCAGTCGGTGATGTTGGTGCCGGGGTCGCATCGGCCCAGCACGCAGGCCAGCCGGGCCGTGTTGCAGCGGATCCCGGGTGTGGTGCGGGAGTTGCTGGCCGAAGGCCCGTCGCGAGGGAGGGCATGACGGGGCTGGTTCAAGCTAGCCGGCGTGCCTTCGGGTAAGTCGCCTCTCATGCTCGTGCGCTTCGGCGCGTTCTACGAGGACCTGCTGTTTGCCGATGCCTTCATCGCACCCGCATCCCGGGGCGCATAGGCGGGAAGCCGTCACCCGCGTCGGCCGGCGCTCGATTCTCGTGTGAACAGGCCCTTAGCTCGCGTTCGGCCTACCGGATGTCGGGCCGCCGGCGGAGCAGCTTGGCGCCGTCGCCGACCAGCCGCTCAGGCCACGGCTTCCGCGCCGGCGCCGCGCATCGAGTCGGCGCTGGCGATCCGGTCGCGGCCGGCCTGCTTCGCCGAATACAGCGCAGCGTCGGCGCGCGCCAGCAACGCTTCGGCCGGACGCTCGCCGACCAGCGGATCGCCAACCCCATGCGTGGCGACGCCGATGCTGGCCGTCCAGCGCAGCAGGCTGCCGTCATCCAGCGCATGAGGTGCCCGCCGGATGCGCGCGATCAAGTCCGCGGCGAAGGCCATCGCCGCCCCGTGCCCGGTGTCCGGGAGCAGGACGGCGAACTCCTCGCCGCCCAACCGGCCCACCCGCTCCGGCGCCGCGGCGCGGCACAGGTTGGCGAGCGCGCAGATCACGCGATCGCCGGTCGCATGGCCGTGCCCATCGTTGATCGACTTGAAGCGGTCGATATCGAGCATCAGCAGCGACAGCGGGCGGGCCTGTTCGTCGGCGCGCCGCATCGTGTCGTGCAGCGTCCGCGCGAACGCGCGCCGGTTGGCGACGCCGGTCAGCGGATCGGTGTTGGACGCCTTCTCGAGCGCACGCTCCGTCAGGAAACGCCGCTCGTAGTTGCCGCTCATTCCGATGCCGAGCAGCAGCACCAGGACGCTGCCGGGCAGGATCAGGCTCGCGTACATCGCATGCGGAAAATCCGGGACGAGCCCGCCGAGCGCAAGCAGATGCGGCGAGACCGTGACGGCGATCGTCATCAGCAGGTTGATGCGTATCGAGAACGCGCGGCACACGAACGGCGTGATGAACAGGAAGTACGTGAAACCCGCATAGCTGTACAGGATGCCGTCGTGCAGGCGCGAGGCGATCAGCATGTACAGAGCCTGCCCGCCGAGCAGCAGCGTGCCGGTGGTCAGCGCCACCTGGCGGCGCGAAGGGAGCAGGTGGATCACGGCCGCGGCGGGCACCAGCGCCAGGTACAGGGCCCGCAGGCCGAGCGTGCGCTGCGCGCCCACGGCATCGATCGACAGGTCCCAGATCCACAGCGTCGGGGCGAGTACGCTCAGCAGCAGGCACAGCCCCACGAGAAACGAGTGGTGGTCGTCGAACTTGCGGCGCAGGTAGGCATTGTCGCAGCGCCACTCGAGCGAATCGCGCAGCCGATGCCGGGGGTGGTTGGCGAACAGCGTCGTGACCTTGATGGTGTGGGCCGCGCGGGCGGCATCGACATCGGCCGCCCGATCATGCCAGGCCGCCGTATCCCCGGATCGATTCGCATGTTAGCGAAGGTTGGCATCGGTGCGGAAGCCATTGGTCGGAGGGGGGCGGCCAGTGGTGGCGAACATGGGGCAGGCCGGCCGTTATCATCGTCGCTCGATCCTCTGAAGCGCCGGTTCGACCCGGTGCCGTCCATCGCCGATGCAGCGCCGTTCGACCCTCGCCCACGCCCTGTTGTTCGTGATGCCGTGCTTATGGTCGGCCAACTACATCGTCGCGCGCTCGGCGATCGATGTGGTGGCGCCCCATATGCTGGCCTTCCTGCGCTGGGGGCTGGCGTTCCTGCTGATGCTGGCTTTCCAGGGGGCGACGTTGCGGCGGCGCTGGCCGGCCTGGCGCGGCGAGTGGCGCGACATGCTGGTGATGGGCGGGCTGGGCATGTGGATCTGCGGCGCGTTCGTCTACCTGGGCGCGCGCACGACCAGCGTGACGAACATGAGCCTGCTGTACGCGGTCGCGCCGGCGATGATCGCGGCCGCGTCGGCATTCTGGTTCGGCGACCGGCTGGGGGCGACGCAATGGGCGGGCGTCGCGCTGGCCATCGCCGGAACGCTGGCCGTGATCTTCAAGGGGCAGGTCACGTCGCTGGCCGGCGTGCGGTTCTCGTCGGGCGACCTGTGGATGGTCGCGGCGGTGATCGCGTGGACGCTGTATTCGCTGATGCTGCGGGGCAGGCCGACCGTGCTCGATCCGTTCGCGCGCCTGACGATGATCGCGGCCGGCGGCCTCGTCGTGCTGGCGCCGCTGACGCTGGTCGAGGGCGCGATGCTGGGCTGGCCGACGTTCGGCGCGAAGCTGTGGACGCTGGTGATCGTCGCCGCGCTGCTGCCGGCGTTCGGCGCGTATCTCGCTTATTCCTGGGTGCAGCGCGAATTGGGCGCGGCCCGGGCGGCGCTGGCGTTGTACATCCAGCCGCTTTACGCGGCGCTGCTGGCGTGGCTGCTGCTCGGCGAACCCCCGCAGTGGTACCACGCGCTCGGTGCGGCGCTGATCCTGCCGGGCATCTGGATGGCCTCGCGGCGGGTTCGTGTGACGGAACGCCAAGACGGCTGATTCCTCGCGCGCCCCATGCGGGCGCCGAATCCGGCCAGCGCTTATATAATCACCTCGCTGTCGCGCCGGGCTGGCTGCGACGCGCGCGAACTCACAACGGAGACGCACGGTGCACGGCACCGTTTTCATTGGATGAACCCTCTCGTCAGTGGCCCGGTACTGGGCACGCTGCTGCGCCTGACGTGGCCCAATCTCGTGGCCATGGGTTCGCTGATGTTCGTCAGCGTGGCCGAGACCTGGATCGTCGGGCGGATCGGCCTGCCGTCCCTGGCGGCGATGTCGCTGGTCTTCCCGTTGATCATCCTGATGCAGAACCTGGCCGGCGGGTCGATCGGCGGCAGCGTCGCGGCCCTCGTCAGCCGCGAACTCGGCCGGGGCCGGCCCGATGAGGCGAACGCGATCGCCTTCCATGGCTTGATCATCGCGCTGATGATCGGCACGGGCTTCCTGCTGTTCTTCCTGACGCAGGGCCCATGGTTGTATCGGCTGCTGGGCGCCAAGACCGACGAGGTGCTGTCGATCGCCGACGGTTATTCGTCGACGCTCGCCGTCGTCCTGCCGGTGATGTGGTGGTGGATGGTGCTGTCGGCGGTGCTGCGCGGCGTGGGCAACATGTGGCTGCCGGCCCGGCTGACGCTGGTATCGGCGGTGATCCAGCCGCTGCTCGGCGTCGCGCTGGCGCTCGGGATCGGGCCGGTGCCGGCGCTGGGCATGGTCGGCGTCGCGATCGGGCAGATCGTGCCGGCGGTGTTGTCCGCGCTGTTCGGCCTGTGGTACGTCGCCGACGGCCGCGCGGGCGTGCGCTTCACCGTCGATGGCCGCCTGCCGCGGCTGCGCTTCGCGACCTTCGCCGCGATCCTGAAGCTCGGCGGGATATCGAGCCTTCAGACCGTGCAGTCGATGGTCATCGTCATGGGCGTCGGCCGCCTGGTGGCCGAGTTCGGCGTCGAAGCCCTGGCCGCTTATGGCATCGGCGCGCGGCTCGAGGTCCTGCTGATGAACGTCGTGTGGGCGGTCGGTGTCGCGTCGGTGCCGATGATCGGGATGTCGATCGGCGCCGGCGATGTGGCGCGGGCCCGTCGTGCCGCCTGGGCGGCGTCGGCGGTCTCGGCCGCGATGATGCTGGTCATCGGCGGGACGTTGGCGTTGCTGCCCGACCTGTGGCTGCGCATGTTCACGTCGGACCCGGCGACGCTCGACGCCGGCCGGCAGTACCTGCACCGAGTCGGCCCGTGCCTGGTGTTCCTGGGCCTGGGTGGCGCGCTGTATTTCTCATCGCAGGGCGCGGGCCGCCTGATCGGGCCGCTGCTGGCGTCGACGATGCGGCTGCTGGTCGTCGTCGGAGGTGGCGTACTGCTGCAAACGCGCGGCGGCGGCCTGGACACGCTGTTCATGCTGATCGGCATCGGGATGGCGGTCTACGGTCTGGGCACGATGCTCGCCGTGCGGTTCAGCCGGTGGGAGCCTCGGCAGGCGCTCAAGCCCGGCCGTCCGGACCCGTATGCTCGGCGCGCCGTCCGATGACGAACGCGACGCCGCCCAGTGTCAACAGCAGCGCGAGCGCTTCGCGCATGCCGAACGGTTCACCCAGCATTGCTGCTGCGGAGACGACGCCGATCATCGGCGTCAGCAGCATGCCGATCGACGCGATCGTGGCCGGCAATCGCCGCAGCGCGGCGAACCACGTCAGGTAGCACAGGCCCATCGGCACGAGGCTGACGTACAGCATCGACAGCCAGCCGCGCATCGAGACGCCGTCCAGCGCCAGCGGCTCGAAGATCAACCCCAGGACGAGCATCGGCGCGCAACCGAGTCCCACCTGCCAGGCCAGCAGCGCGAACGGCTGCAAGCCGTCGATCGGCACGAGAGTGACCGTGCCCAGTGCGAACAGGACCGCGGCTCCCAACGCCAGCGCGCCGCCGAGCAGCCGGTCGGCGTCGAGCACCAGCCCGCCGCCGCCGAACATCGCCCACAGGCCCAGCATCGACAACGCCAGGCCGGCGACCGCCCGGCCGCTCGGCCGCTGGCCGGAGACCGGCCACGCGAACAGCATCGCCCAGATCGGCATCGTGTAGACGAGCAGGACGCTCTGGCCGACCGTCAGCCAGCGCAGTGCCAGCGTCGACAGGCCCATCCACGCGAACACGTTCAGGAACGCGGCCCACGTCAGCCGGGGTAGTGCGCGCGGTTCGACGCGCAGGCGCTGGCCGAGGGCGATCGCGACTAGCGCGAAGCCGATCGCGGCGGCCATGCCCGCTGTGCCGCGCGCGAACAGCGGCGGCAACTCGCGGATCAGGCTCTTCATCACAGGCCAATTCAGGCCCCAGCCTGCCGACGTGAGCAGCAGGCACAGCGCGCCGGTCCGGCGATCGGTCGCCGGTGGGCGCTCGTTGCGGGCGTGTGTCACGGTTACCGTCGACGGACGAGGCTCGCCCGCGCGCAACGGTCAGACGCGCTCGATCAAGGTGGCGATGCCCTGGCCGACGCCGATGCACATCGTGGCGACGGCACGGCGACCGCCGGTGCGCTGCAACTGGTTGACCGCCGTCAGCACCAGGCGCGCGCCCGAGGCGCCCAGCGGATGGCCCAGCGCAATCGCGCCGCCGTTGGGGTTGATGAAGTCGGCGTCATCGGGCAGTCCCAGCATGCGGATGCACGCGAGCCCTTGCGCGGCGAACGCTTCGTTGAGCTCGAACACGTCGATGTCCTTGACCGTGAGCTTGTTCTTTTCGAGCAGCTTCTTGGTCGCGGGCGCCGGGCCGATGCCCATGATGCGCGGCGGCACGCCGGCGGTGGCCATCGAGACCAGTCGCGCGCGCGGCGTGAGCTGGTATTGCTTGACCGCCTCCTCGGACGCGAGGATCAGCGCGGCGGCGCCATCGTTGACGCCCGACGCGTTGCCGGCGGTGACCGTGCCGTCGGGCTTGACCACGCCCTTGAGACGGGAGAGCGCTTCCATCGAGGTTTCGCGCGGGTGTTCGTCCTTGGCGACCGTGATCGGGTCGCCTTTTTTCTGCGGGATCTGCACCGGCACGATCTCGGTCTCGAAGAAGCCATTCTGCTGCGCGGCGGCGGCGCGCTTCTGGCTGTTGAACGCGAGCTTGTCCTGGTCCAGGCGCGAGACGTTGAACTCCTGCGCGACGTTCTCGGCGGTCTCGGGCATCGCGTCGATACCGAACTGCGCCTTCATCTTCGGATTGACGAAGCGCCAGCCGATCGTCGTGTCGTACACGGCGTTGGCGCGGGCGAACGCCGACTCGGCCTTGGGCATGACGAACGGGGCGCGGCTCATGCTCTCGACGCCGCCGCCGATGCCCAGCGCGATGTCGCCGGCCTTGATCGCGCGGGCGATCGTGCCGACCGCGTCCATGCCCGAGCCGCACAGGCGGTTGACGGTGGCGCCGGGCACGGAATCGGGCAGGCCCGCCAGCAGCAGCGACATGCGAGCGACGTTGCGGTTGTCCTCGCCGGCCTGGTTCGCGCAGCCGTAGATGACTTCTTCGACGGCGGCCGGGTCGAGCCCCGGGTTGCGCGCGAGCAGCGCGCGAAGCACGACGGCACCCAGGTCGTCGGGGCGCACCGTGGCCAGGGCGCCGCCGTAGCGGCCGATCGGCGTGCGGACGCCATCACAGATGTAGACGTGGGTCATCGCGTGTTTTCCTCGTTGAGGCTGACGTTGGGGGGTAAGGATACGTTGAAGGAGACGCGTCGAAGGGCGGAGCCGGCGCGGAGAACCGCAGACCGGTCAGGCGCGGGCGCCGGCGGCTGCGGCGCGTCGCAGCGGCGCGGCCGTCAATGCGCACAGCGCATCGAACGACAGCGTGTCGATCCATTCGACGGCTTCCAGGCCGTCGGGCGTCACGTCGATGACGGCCAGGTCCGTGTAGATGCGGCGCACGCAGGCCAGCCCCGTCAGCGGGTAAGTGCAGCGTTCGACGATCTTGCTCTCCCCGTTCTTGGTCAGGTGTTCCATCATCACGAACACCTGCCGCGCGCCGCTGGCCAGGTCCATCGCGCCGCCGACCGCGGGAATCGCGTCGGGCGCGCCGGTGTGCCAGTTGGCCAGGTCGCCATTGGCCGCGACCTGGAACGCGCCGAGCACGCAGTAGTCGAGGTGGCCGCCGCGCATCATCGCGAACGAGTCGGCGTGATGGAAATAAGCGCCGCCGGCCAGCAGCGTCACCGGCTGCTTGCCGGCGTTGATCAGGTCCATGTCCTCGTGGCCAGCCGCCGGCGCCGGGCCCATGCCCAGGATGCCGTTCTCGCTGTGCAGGAAGATGTCCTTGTCCTTGGGCAGGTGGTTACCGACCAGCGTCGGCAGGCCGATGCCCAGGTTCACGTAGGCGCCTTCGGGGATGTCGCGCGCGACGCGTGCGGCGATCTGGTCGCGGCCGAGCCTGCCCGGGATGCCGGCGGACTTGTCGGGACGGGAGGGAGTCGATGTCATGGTCGTTCCGCGAAGAAGGCTTTGGGGGCTGGGGGCGTGGAGGGGTAATGAGGCGTCGGGCAAGGATCGGCGGCCTTGTCGATCTCACCGGCCTCGGCGTTCGCCGACGGCGACGACGCGCTGCACGAAGATGCCGGGCGTGACGATCGTCTCGGGGTCGAGCGCGCCGAGTTCGACCGTGTGCTCGACCTGTGCGACCGTGCAGCGCGCGGCCATCGCCATCACCGGTCCGAAGTTGCGTGCGGCCTTGCGGTACGTCAGGTTGCCCCAGCGGTCGCCGGCCTGTGCCTTGATCAGCGCGTAGTCGCCATGGATCGGGTATTCGAGCACATAGGGGCGGCCGTTGATTTCGCGCGTCTCCTTGCCGCGGGCCAGGTCGGTGCCATAACCGGTCGGCGTGAAGAACGCGCCGATGCCGGCGCCGGCCGCGCGGATCCGTTCGGCGAGGTTGCCCTGGGGGACGAGTTCGAGTTCGATCTTGCCGGCGCGGAACAACTCGTCGAACACCCATGAGTCGGCCTGGCGCGGAAACGAGCACAGGATCTTTCGCACGCGTCCGGTCTTGAGCAGCGCGGCCAGGCCGGTGTCGCCGTTGCCGGCATTGTTGTTGACCACGGTCAGGTCGCGCGCGCCCTGGTCGATCAGCGCCTGCGTCAGTTCGTCGGGAATGCCGGCGGTGCCGAAGCCGCCGATCAGGATGGTCGCGCCATCGGGGACGCCGGCCAGGGCTTCGGCGGTGGTGGCGACGATCTTGTCGATCATGGAATCTCCGTTTGGCGCGCGCGATTTTTGCGATTATCCGCATTTCGCCCGGGTGCGGGGCCGGTGGCCACGCGCGTTCGTGCCATTATCGTTCGATGTCCCGATCTTCCTCCCCGCCTCCTTCTCCACCGCCGTCTCCGTCGTCTGCCAGTGCGCCGCCCGCCGAGCGTTCCGGCTTATCGTCGGGCGAACCAGGTACCCGTTTCGTCGGCGTCGACTTCGGCACGACGAACAGCGTCGTCGCCGTCGCCGATCCCGAGGGCGGCGTGCCGGCCCGCGTCGCGCGCCATGGCGCGGCTCACGACGATGCGAGCTTCCGTTCGCTGCTGTGCCTGTGGCCCGACGACGACGGCCCGCCCGGCGCGATCCGTGCCGCTGCCGGTCCGGAGGCGATCGAGGCGTTCCGCACTTATGGCGCCGAATCGCGCCTGATCCAGTCGGTCAAGTCGTTCGTCGCGAGTCCGGGCTTCGAGAGCACGGTGATGTTCGGGCAGCGCTATACGATCGTCGACCTGGTCACGCTGCTGCTGCGCGGGCTGCGCCGAAGCGCCGAGCAGACGCTGGGGCCGCTCGGACCGGTGGCCTGGTGCGGCCGACCGGTCCGGTTCGTCGGCCAGCACGCCGACGAGGCGCTGGCGTTGGAGCGGCTCGGGCAGGCCTATGCGCGCGTCGGTTTCGAATCGGTCACCTTCATCCCCGAGCCTCAGGCGGCCGCCCACCACTATGCGCGCGCGGTGCGCGGCACGCAGGTGTGCCTGGTCGCCGACTTCGGGGGCGGCACCAGCGACTTCACGCTGCTGCGCGTGACCGGGGCGGCGCATCGCGGTGAAGCGTCCGGTGGCGTGGGGAGCGATCACGGGGCCGATCGGAACGCGGGCGAGGGAGTCGCCGAGGGTGCTGCCGGGGGTGCTGATAACGTCGCCGGGGGCGCGGCGCCGGTGATCGATGTGATCGCGCAGTCCGGTGTCGGCATCGCCGGCGATGCGTTCGACCAGCGGATCGTCGAGCACGTGGTCAGTCCGCGGCTGGGTCTGGGCAGCACGTATCGCGGGATGTCGGGCCAGGCGCTGGCGGTGCCCGGCCACTATTACGAATCGTTGTCGGCCTGGCACCGGTTGTCGATGATGCGCACGCGCCAGACGCTGAAGGAACTGCAGGACATCCGCGTGACGGCCGCCGATCCGCAGGCGATCGAGCGGTTCATGTACCTGCTGGACAACGAGCTGGGCTTCGAGCTGCATGCGGCGGTGACCGAGGCCAAGGCCCATCTGTCGCGCGCGGAATCGACGACGCTGCGATTCCGGGCGGGGCCGATCGACATCGAGGCGGCGCTGGCCCGCGCCGATTTCGAGGACTGGATCGCGCCGGAGCTGGGCGCCTTGGCGTCGTGCGTCGATGCGATGCTCGCCGGGGCCGAGGTGCCGCCCGAGCGCGTCGACCGGGTGTTCCTGACCGGTGGTTCGTCGTTGATCCCGGCCGTGCGGGGCCTGTTCGCGGCGCGTTTCGGCGCGCAGCGGCTATCCACCGGCGACGAGTTCTTCTCGATCGCGGCCGGGTTGGCGCTCGCGGCGCGTGAAGCGCGGGGCGGGGCGGCGGCCCGACGGACGGAGGCATCCGAAGCAGCGGCCGCCGAAGCAACGGCAGCCGGAGAAGCGGCGGGCAGGAGGGCGACCGGCGGACAGGCGGCGTGACGACGGCCGGACGGACGGTCGATCGCGTCGCCTCGCGGACACCGGTCGCCTTCGCCGGTCGGCGACAATCGGGTGCCAGG